>CAZJSF010000008.1:9970-33334 GCA_964548515.1 uncultured Thermodesulfobacteriota bacterium | reverse complement strand
ACGCCCGTCATTCTGGGGTGGCACTTCAGCCCCAATTTCCACGTGGTCGCGGCCCTGGACATCTGGGCGCCCACCGGAGACTACGAGAGGGACGACCCGGCCTCCCAGATCCTCAGCAAGAACCACTGGACCTTCGAGCCGGTGGTGGCGGTGACGTACCTGAGGAACGGCTTCGACTTCTCCGCCAAGCTGATGTACGACTTCAACACGAAGAACGACTCGTACAACCTGCTCGGCGTGGGGGAAGGCGAGTTGGAGCCCGGCCAGGAGTTCCACGTGGACTGGGCGTTGAGCTACGCGAGGAACGAGGGCCTGCGCTACGGGATCTCGGGCTATGCCTACTGGCAGACCACGAAGGACGAGTTCGATGCGGACGACGCCGCAGACCGCTCGGCTCTTGGGGGGACGGTGAAGGGCGGAAAGGGTGTCGTCTACGCGGCCGGCCCCACCATCAAGTACTGGCCCAACCAGGGGCGCTTCAGCGCCACGCTCAAGCACCAGTGGGAGTTCGGCGCCGAGAACCTGCCCGAGGGGCAGACGAGCTGGCTCAACCTGATCTGGGTCTTCTGAGGCAGCCCCACGTTCTCGGCCGCATCTGCGGTACGCGGTCCACGAAGAGGGGCGGGGGAACCCGCCCCTCTTCGTCGTGGGTCCGGGTGCGAAGCCAGGGGCGGCGCCGGCGGGGTCCGGTTTGCCGGCGCGCCGCGGCGACTCACCGCCCCCGTGCCGGACGGGCCGGAGCCTGGCGCCGCGCGGCGGGGGGAGAGATCTCCCTGGAGATGGCTTCCGCCGCCCTCACCGTGAGGTTGGCCGCGTCGCGCAGCCGTCCGTCGGTGAGTCGGGAGGCGAACCCGGCGACCCAGAGGGCGGCCACCGTCTCGGCCCCGCACCGCACCGGAGCCGCCACCGCCCGCACGCCCTTCACGTACTCCTCGTCGTCCAGGGCGTACCCGCGCGCCCAGGCGAGGTCGACCTCCCGCATGAACTGCTCGGGGTCCGTGATGGAGCGGTCCGTGAAGCGTGGGAGCGGGGCGTCGCCGAGGGCGGCGCGGGCCTCCTCCGGGGGGAGGGAGGCGAGGAAGACCTTGCCCAGCGCCGCGGCGAACCGGGGAACCTCCATGCCGGGGCGGGAGGACAGGCGAAGTTCGCCGCGACCTTCCGCGGCGTGCAGCACGACGACCACGTCGCCTCGCGGTTCCCCGACGAACACGGCCTCTCCCAGTTCCTCCGCGAGGCGCGCCACGTGGGGCCGGGCCCGGGCAGCCAGGTCGCCCGCCTCCACCACCCTGCGCGCGAGATCGAGGAACCCGGGGCCGAGCCGGTAGCCCTCCCGGGAGCGGGCGACCCACCCCAGGCTCTCGAGCCCTTGGAGCAGGCCGTGGGTGCTGCTCTTGCCGTACCCCAGGTCCCGGGCGAGTTGGCTGAGGGTCGGGGGTTGTCCGGCCCCGGCCAGGTGCTCGAGGATGCTAGCGGCCCGCCCGATCGCCGGCGCCCGGTAGTTCGTCGGCATTGCGTTCACTCCAGTGAACGAAGCATGCTCCCGGAGGGTAGCCCCGGTCAACCCGTAAGTTGGTGTATGGTTTTCCTCTTGACCTGTCGGTGCTCCCGGGTATGAACTGCATGCGTTCTGCCAAGTGAACAATCGCCTGCCCCTCCGAACCGGGAGCCGTGGTCCGGGGAGAGGGGGCAGGGCGCGGGCCCGTCCTCCGACGCGAGAGAGCCCACAGGGGTGACCATGTACCTTCCCGACTTCGACTATCACGCGCCGGCCAGCCTGGGGGAGGCGTGCCGCCTGCTCGACGACCTCGGGCCGGAGGCCAGGGTGCTGGCCGGGGGCACCGACCTGCTCCACAAGATGAAGCTGGGCAAGCTCGCCCCGAAGGCGCTGGTGTCGCTCAAACGCCTCGGGGGGCTGCGGGGCGTCCGCCACGAGCCGGGGCGCGGCGTCGTGATCGGGGCGCTCACGACCCAGAACGAGGTGGTGGACTCGCCCGTTCTCCACGCCCGGTACCGGAGCGTGAGCGAGGCGGCCCACCGGATGGCTTCCCACCAGATCCGGAACCTCGGCACGGTGGGGGGGAACCTGGTCAACGCCGTGCCGTCGGCGGACCTCCCGCCCATCCTGATCGCCCTCGGGGCGCGGGTCACGCTCGCCAGCACGGGCGGAGAGCGGGTGGTGCCCCTGGACGAGTTCTTCGTGGAGCCGGCGTCGAGCGTCATCCGCCCCGGCGAGGTCCTGCTCGAGGTGGTCATCCCGGACGCGGGCATGACGGGAAGCTGCTACTTCAAGTTCGGGCTGCGGCGCTCGGGGGCCCTGGCGGTGGCCGGGGCGGCCGCCGCCGTGCGGATGGAGGGGGACGCGGTCGCGGAGGCGAGGGTGGCCCTGGCGTCCTGCGCGCCGGTGGTGATCCGCTCCCGGGGGGCGGAGGGGTTCCTGAAGGGGCGCGAACCCACCCCGGAGGTGCTGGAGGAGGCGGGGGCCCGGGCCGAGGCGGACAGCCGGCCGCGGGACAGCATCCGGGGCAGCGCCGAGTACCGCCGCAACCTGGCCGGGGTGTTGACGAAGAGGGCCCTGAAGAGGGCCGTGGAGGAAGGGCATGTCTGAGCCCCGGAGGAGGCTGCCGGGCGGAGCGGACTCGCGGCTCCGTCGCGGTCCGTGCACAACCAGCGGCGAGGCGCGACCATGGAGACGCTGACCGATCCCCGGGGGGCCCGGCGCTACCTGATCACCCTGCGCGTCAACGGCGACGACCACACCGTGGTGGTCAAGGCCAACGCCACCCTGACCAACGTGCTTCGCGACGAACTCGGGCTCACCGGCACGAAGAAGGGTTGCGAGCTGGGCGACTGCGGCAGCTGCACGGTGCTCCTGGACGGGAGGCCCGTGGATTCCTGCCTGGTGCTCGCGGTGGAAGCCGACGGCCGGGAGGTGACGACCGTGGAGGGGGTGGCCCAGGCCGGGCGGCTCGACGCTCTGCAGGAGAGTTTCCTCAATCACGGGGCGGTGCAGTGCGGCTACTGCACGCCCGGGATGATCCTCTCGGCCAAGGCGCTCCTGGCGCGCAACGCGAAGCCGACGGAGCGGGAGGTCCGGGAGGCGATCGGAGGGAACCTGTGCCGGTGCACGGGGTACGTGCACATCGTGGAGGCGGTCCTGGCGGTGGCCGAGGGCCGCACGGAGCCGTGGGACGGGGCCGAAGTCCATGGGGCCGAGGAGTGAGGCGATGAGACACGCGGTGATCGGGCGGAGCGTGCCGCGCATCGACGGCCGGGAGAAGGTCACCGGCGCGGCCAAGTACACCGGGGACCTCCAGTTCCCCAACCTGCTCCACGGCAAGATCCTGACCAGCCCCCACGCCCACGCGCGGATCCTCTCCATCGACACGAGCGAGGCCGAGCGGATGCCCGGGGTGAAGGCCGTGGTCACCTACCGAGACGTGCCGAGCCTCAAGTACGGCATCAGCCCGGCCCGGTGGGACGAGAGCATCTTCTGCAGCGACAAGGTGCGGTTCGTGGGCGACAAGGTGGCGGCGGTGGCCTGCCTGGACGAGGAGACCTGCTACCGGGCGCTGGCCGCGATCCGCGTGGAGTACGAGCCCCTCCCGGCGGCCCTGGATTTCCTCCACGCCATGGACGAGGGCGCGCCCCAGGTCCACGAGGAGTACGCGCGCAACATCAACACGGAGATCCACCAGAGCTTCGGCGACGTGGATGCGGTGCTCCGGGAGGCCCACCACGTGCGGCAGGACGCGTTCCTCGGGAACCGCTGCTACCAGGCCCCCATCGAACCGCACTCCGCCATCTCGATGTGGGAGGGCGACAAGCTCACGGTGTACTCCAGCACCCAGAGCCCCCACTACTTCCAGTACTACATCGCCCGGGAGTTCGGGCTTCCCATGGGCAAG
Organism: uncultured Thermodesulfobacteriota bacterium; assembly: GCA_964548515.1. Classification (GTDB taxonomy): domain Bacteria; phylum Desulfobacterota; class Deferrisomatia; order Deferrisomatales; family JACRMM01; genus CAZGRT01. The sequence continues at coordinate 29,429 of CAZJSF010000008.1, read as the reverse complement.
GTGCGGGTGGTGAAGCCGTACCTCGGCGGTGGCTTCGGCGGGAAGCTCGAGCCCACCGGGCTCGAGTTCGCGGGGGCGGCGCTGGCGCGGATCACGGGCCGGCCGGTGCGCATGTTCTACGACCGCGCCGAGATGTTCGCCCACAACCGGGGCCGTCACGCGCAGTACATGGAGATCCGCAGCGGGGTCGACCGGGACGGGAGGATCCTCGGGGTGCAGGCGAGCTTCGTGATGGACGGCGGGGCGTACACCTCGCTCGGCATCGCCACGGCCTACTACGCGGGGGCCCTGCTGCCGCTGACCTACGAGTTCGACCACTACCGGTTCGACCTGTACCGCGTCTACACGAACCTGCCGGCGTGCGGGGCCCAGAGGGGCCACGGGGCGCCCCAGCCGAAGTACGCCTTCGAGAGCCACCTGGACAACGTCGCGGCGGACCTGGGCATCGACCCCATGGACATCCGCCTGCGCAACTGCCGCCGGCCCGACACGGTGACGCCCAACGAGTTCCGCGTGAACACCTGCGAGCTGCGCGCCTGCCTGGAGCGCGCCCGGGAGGTCTCGGGGTGGGACCGGAAGAAGGGGAAGGGCGGCCTTCCCCGGGGCCGCGGCATCGGCGTGGCCACGGGCAGCTTCGTCTCGGGCGCCGGGTACCCCATCTACCGCACGGACCTTCCCCACTCCGCGGTGGTGGTCAAGGTGAACGAGGACGGCACCTCCGCGACCCTGTACACCGGGGCGCCGGACATCGGACAGGGCTCCGACACGGTGCTGTGCCAGATGGCCGCCGAGGCGATGGGGTACCGCTACGAGCAGATGAAGATCGTGGCGGCGGACACCGAGACCTGCCCCATGGACCTGGGGGCGTACTCGAGCCGCCAGACCCTGATGACCGGTGCCGCGTGCAAGCAGGCCGGGGAGGAGATCCGGAGGCAGATCCTGGAGATGGCGTCGGCGATGCTGCACCTCCCCCCGGACGACCTGGACGTGCGCGACGGCCTGGTCTTCTCCCAGAGCCGCGAGCTCGACAAGCCGCTGACCTTCGAGGAGGTGGCCCGAAAGCACTTCGTCCTGCGCGGCCCGCTGGTGGGGAAGGGCAGCTACACGCCGCCCAAGCTGGGGGGGAAGTTCAAGGGCGCCCCGGTGGGCACCAGCCCCGCGTACAGCTTCGGCGTGCAGGTCTCGGAGGTGGAGATCGACGAGGAGACCGGAGAGGTCACGGTGGTGGACGTCTGGGACGTCCACGACTGCGGCACGGTGATCAACCCGCGGCTCCTCCACGGCCAGGTCCACGGAGCGCTCGCCATGGGCATGGGCGAGGCAGTCTGGGAGAAGGTGGAGTTCGACGCCGAGGGGCGGATCCTCAACCCGGATCTCGCCAACTACCGCATCCCCACGGCCCTGGACATGCCCCGCATCCACTCGGAGGTGGTGGAGAGCCACGAGCCCGCCGGGCCGTGGGGCGTCAAGGAGGTGGGGGAGGGCGCCACGAACCCGACGATGGGGTGCTTCTCCAACGCCATCTTCGACGCCATGGGGGTCCGGGTGAACTCCCTGCCCCTGTCCTACGAGAAGGTGTGGCGGGCGTTGCGGGAGAAGCGCGGGCGGGACGGCGGCTAGTCGGCCCCCTGTGGCCGACCGGCCCTCAGGGCGTCTTGGCGGGCGGTGCTCCCATGGCTTCGGAGAGGGCGGAGACGAGGCCCGGGCCGGGCATGAAGCGGGCCTCCCACGCGATGCGCCCCTCCGGGTCGACGAGGAACAGGTGGGGGATGATGGAGATGCCGTAGTCGCGGATCAGCGTGCCGCGATGGTCGTAGAGGATGGTCGGGCGGAAGGTGAATCCCTTCTTCTCCCAGTACCGGTTCACCGTGTACCGGTCTTCCCGCAGGTAGATGTCCAGCACCTCGACGCCCAACCCGGCCAGGTCCGTCTCGACGTCGGCGAATTCCTGCATCTGCAGCGCGCAGTTGGGGCACTGGGTGGTGCCGAACTTCAGGAGAATCCACTTCCCCCGCCAGTCCTCCAGCCGGTGCGGCGTGCCCTCCAGGTCGTTCAGTTCCCACGGGGGTGCGGTCTTGGGCTCGGCGGCCCACGACGCGGCGGCGAGGAATACTGCCAGAACCAGCGTCGCCCATCGCATGCCGTTCTCCGTTCCCGGCCGTGTGCCGGCCGTGCCGAGTGTTTCCGTCTGGAGGGATTCTAGCTCAACTCGGGGCCTGCACAAGAGCGGCGATCCGCTTCGATTGACACGTTCTCCGCCCCGCTGGTACCGTCCGGCCCTTCCCCAACCGAACCGAGAGGCGGCCCCGGAATGTCCAAGCTGGTGATCCGAGAGGATCGTTGCAAGAGCTGCGGTATCTGCGTCGAGTTCTGCCCCCAGGACTGCCTGGAGATCGGGGAGAAGCTCAACCCCCAGGGCTACCGGTCCGTGACCCTCAAGGACGAGGATGCGTGCAAGTCCTGCGCGATCTGCGCGCGCATGTGCCCGGACGTCGTGATCGAAGTGTGGAAGTGAGGCAGCCCGTGAAGAAGACCTTCGAGAGGGGCAACGTGGCGATCGCGAAGGCGGCCGTGGCCGCCGGCTGCCGCTACTACTTCGGCTACCCCATCACGCCCCAGAACGAGATCCCCGAGTACCTGAGCCGGGTGCTCCCCTCGGCCGGGGGCCAGTTCGTCCAGGCCGAGAGCGAGGTGGGTTCCATCAACATGCTGCTCGGCACCGGCGCCACCGGCAAGCGGTGCATGACCAGTTCCTCGAGCCCGGGCATCAGCCTGATGCAGGAGGGCATCAGCTACCTCGCCGGGAGCGAGGTGCCGGCGGTGATCGTGAACGTGCAGCGCTCCGGTCCGGGCCTGGGGGGCATCTCGGCGAGCCAGGGGGACTACTTCCAGTCCACCCGGGGCGGCGGCCACGGGGACTACCGCACCATCGTCCTGGCCCCCGCGTCGGTTCAGGAGATGTACGACCTGACGGTTCTGGCCTTCGACCTGGCCGACCAGTACCGCACCCCGGTGCTCGTGCTCGCCGACGCGATGCTCGCGCAGATGAAGGAGCAGCTCGAGGAGGGGACCCCCGAGGTCAGGGACTTCGGCAAGGAGGCGTGGGCGCTGACCGGTGCCGCCGGGCGCCCGGCCCGGAAGATCAAGTCGCTCTACCTCGGCGACGGGGAGCTGGCGGAGCACAACTGGCAGCTCGCGAAGAAGTACGGGGAGATCCAGGCCAGGGAGGCCCGGGCGCGGCTCGAGGTGCCCGAAGGGTGCGAGCTGGCGGTGGTGGCCTTCGGGTCGGCGGCTCGGATCGCCAAGAGCGCGGTGGACCGGGCCAACGAGGCGGGCCGCCGGGTGGGACTCGTCCGCCCGGTCACCCTCTGGCCCTTCCCGGCCGAGGAGCTGCGCCGTCTGGCCGCCCAGGGGATACCGCTGCTCGTGGTGGAACTGAACACCGGGCAGATGGTGGAGGACGTGCGGCTGGCGGTGGAGGGCGCCTCCCCGGTGTCCTTCGCCGGGTATCCGCCGGGCTACCTGCCGAGCCCCGACGACGTGTACGGCGAGATCGTCCGCCGGCTGTCCCCGGAGGAGAAGTGCGCATGAAGCGGGTCTTCGCGAGGCCCGAGAGCCTCACCGACAAGCCCTTCCACTTCTGTCCGGGTTGCCACCACGGCGTGATCCACCGGCTGGTGGGAGAGGCGATCGACCACTTCGGCGTGCGGGAGAAGACGATCGGCGCGGCCTGCGTGGGGTGCAGCGTCTTCCTGTACGACTACTTCGACATCGACGTGGTGGAGTCGCCCCACGGCCGTGCCCAGGCCGTGGCCACGGGCGTCAAGCGGGCCAACCCCGACAAGTTCGTGCTGCTCTACCAGGGCGACGGGGACTTCGCCGCCATCGGCACGGCCGAGAGCATCCACGCGGCGAACCGCGGGGAGAACCTGACGACCATCTTCGTGAACAACGCCATCTACGGCATGACCGGCGGGCAGATGGCCCCCACGAGCACCCTCGGGCAGCGGACCACCACGAGCCCGTACGGCCGCGACTTCGCCCAGGACGGGTATCCCATCAAGATGGCGGAGATGCTCGCCCAGTTGGAGGGCGTGGGGTACGCGGCCCGGGTCTCCGTCGACACCCCGGCCCGTCACAACCAGGCGCGCAAGGCGATCTTCAAGGCCTTCGAGACCCAGTTGGAGCAGAAGGGCATGGGGTTCGTCGAGGTGCTCTCCAGTTGCCCGACCAACTGGGGCCTCTCGCCCCTCGCTTCGATCAAGCACATCCAACAGGAGATGATCCCGTACTTTCCCCTCGGGGTGTTCAAGGAACGCACCGGGACGGACTTCCTCTAGCGGAGACGGTTCCCGGGCCGGAGGGGAGAGGCCCGGGCGGCGTCGGCCGCGCACCGGAGTGTCGATGCAGCACGACGTGATCATGGCCGGGTTCGGCGGCCAGGGCATCCTGATGATCGGGAACCTCCTGGCCGTGGCGGGCCTCCGCCAGGGGCTGCGGGTGACCTACTTCCCGTCCTACGGGGTGGAGATGCGCGGCGGCACCGCCAACTGCACCGTGACGCTTTCCGACCAGGAGATCGGGAGCCCGGTGACCCGGACGCCCCTCGGGGTGATCGCGATGAACGAGCCCTCGGCCGTCAAGTTCGGGCCCCGGGTCCGGGCGGGCGGGGCCATCGTGGTGAACTCCTCCCTGATCCCGGAGGGAGCCCTGTCCCGGGAGGACATCCGCATCCTGCGGGTGCCCTGCAACGAGGCGGCCCTGGAGATCGGGGACGGCCGGCTGGCCAGCATGGTGGCCCTCGGGGCGTACGTGGGCGCGACCCGGGCCGTGGAATTCCCCCGGCTCGAGGAGGCGCTGCCCGAGGTCCTCCCGGAGAAGCACCACAAGCTCATCCCCGTGAACGTCAAGGCCCTGGAGGCAGGTGCGGCCCTGGCCCGTTCCGGGTGACGGCCGGTCGAGGATACAGGAGGAGACCATGGGCGGCGAAGCTCTCATCCCGGTGGGGGAGCGGATCAAGCAGGTGAGGGACGGAGCGGGTCTCACCCTGCAGGACCTCGCCGAGCGCACGGGGTACTCCTCGGCCCTCATCAACCAGATCGAGAACCACCTGGTGAGCCCTCCCCTGGGTGCCCTGGGAAAGATCGCCCACGCGCTGGGCGTGAGGATCGGCGACCTGTGGGGCGAGCAGGCGGGGGAGCCCTACGCCCTCGTGCGCAAGGACGACCGGCGGCAGGTCTCCCGCTTCGCCTCCAAGGAGGGGGTGTCGTACGGCTACACCTACGAGTCCCTCGGGTTCGGAAAGAAGGGGCGCCGGATGGAGCCGTTCCTCATCACCCTGGAGCCGCCGACGGTCCGGGAGCACAAGCCCTCGGTGCACGACGGGGAGGAGTTCCTGTTCGTGATCTCCGGGCGGATGGAGGTGTTGCTGGCCGGCCACTCGGACGTGCTCGAACCCGGGGACAGCATCCTCTACGACGCGACGATTCCCCACCGGGTCACGTGCCACGGGGGAGAACCGGCCCAGATCCTCGCGGTGATCTGGGCGCCCGACGCGTGAGGTCTCGCGGCCGGACCGGCGTGAGGGACGGCGTCGGGACCCTGCAGGACCGCTGCCCACCCTAGCCCGCCAAGAGGAGGCCCCATGGCGGACGAACCAGAGGCCCGGGTTCCTCCCGACGCGGAGGGCGAGTCGGCGGGTCCTGCCCCTACGCCCGGCTCCGCACCGGATGTTCCCCCCGACTTCCCCGACAAGGCGCACGCTGCGCCGGAAGGCGCCGTGGAGGCCTCCCCGGACGGGGATCCGGAGGCGGTTCCGGACGACGCCCCCGCCGGGGAGGAGCCCGCCCCGACGCCGGTCTCCGCCGGGGGCGCCCCGCCGAGCCCCGATCGCGACCGCTTCTTCCTGTTCGGCACGGTCCTGCTCGGCATCCTCCTGCTCCTGGGGTGGGTCGGAGCCACCGCGGTCTGGCAGGTTCGCCGGGATCTCGGGGCCCTGCGCGCGGACCTGGAGGTCCAGCACCAGCGGATGGGGGCCTGGGAGGGGGTCCAGTCGCGAGCGGCGCTGGCCCGGGTGCGGGGCGAGTTGGCCGCGCTGAGGACCTCGCTCCCCGAGGAGTTGCGTTCCGAAGTGGAGGAGGCCGACCGCCTCCTCCAGCGGGTCTCGGAGCGGTTGAGCGCCGAGCCGTAGGCCCCCCGCACGGTTCTCGGCGCGACGGGAGCCGTGGCCTCGGGACGGCCCAGCTGTTACACTCGCCGAGTCGGGAAACGCCCCCGAGAGGAGAAGGGCGATGTTGGGGAACCGCGCGTGCTGCACCCAGTTCTGGCTGCGGAAACTCCACAGCTTCACGGGTTTCCTGTTCCTGGGGTACTTCCTGTGCCTGCACGTCCGGGGGGAGGGCGCCTACGAGACCCCTCTCTTCCGGGTCCTCTTCCTGTGGGCCCCGCTGCTGTTCCACGGCCTCTACGGGCTCTACATCTGCTACGAGTCCCAGCCCAACCTCCTGCGCTACGGCGGCTACGTGCGCAACTGGATGTACGTGCTCCAGCGAGCCACGGGGATCGTCCTGGTCCCGTTCCTCCTGGCCCACGTGGGGTCCGAGGTCTGGGGCTGGTCCGTGGGATGGTGGTATCCCCTGCTCTGGTATGCGGGGGTGGTGACGGCCGTGTTCCACCTGGCCAACGGCATCTTCGGGACGTGCATCGACTGGGGGATCACCATCGGGCCCCACAGCCAGAAGGTGTTCGTGGGCGTGAGCTTCCTCGCCTTCCTGGTGCTGTGCTCCTACGGCCTGTACACGCTCCGCACCGGCGGATACTTCTGAGGGGAGTCGCCCAGTGGATCGAAGGAACATCGTCGTCGTCGGGGGCGGGCTGGCCGGGCTGATGGCGGCCGTGCGGGCCGCCGAGCAGAACTTCCACGTGGACCTCGTGAGCCTGGTGCCGGTGCGCAGGTCCCACTCGGTGTGCGCCCAGGGCGGCATCAACGCCGCGGTCAACACCAAGGGGGAAGGGGACAGCCCCTGGGAGCACTTCGACGACACCGTCTACGGGGGCGACTTCCTGGCGAACCAGACGCCGGTGAAGAGGATGTGCGAGGCGGCCCCGGGCATCATCTACATGTTCGACCGCCTGGGCGTCATGTTCAACCGGACGTCCGAGGGCCTCCTGGATTTTCGCCGTTTCGGCGGCACGAAGCACCACCGCACGGCCTACGCCGGGGCCACCACCGGCCAGCAGCTCCTCTACGCGCTGGACGAGCAGGTCCGGCGTTACGAGGCCGCCGGCCTCGTGCAGAAGCACGAGGGGTGCGAGTTCCTGTCCGCGGTGCTCGACGACCGGGGGGCCTGCCGGGGGATCGTGGTCGTGGACCTGGTCGACGGGGAGGTCCGCCCGTTGGCCGGGCGGGCCGTCATCCTCGCCACGGGGGGCCCGGGCCTCATCTTCGGCAAGTCGACCAACTCGGTGATCAACACGGGCGCGGCGGCGGCCGGTGTGTACTGCCAGGGGGCCCGCTACGCCAACGGCGAGTTCATCCAGGTGCACCCCACCGCGATCCCGGGGGAGGACAAGCTGCGCCTCATGAGCGAGTCCGCCCGGGGCGAGGGCGGCCGCGTCTGGGTGCCCAGGGACGGGAAGCCCTGGTATTTCCTGGAGGAGAAGTATCCGGCCTACGGCAATCTGGTGCCGCGGGACATCGCCACCCGGGAGATCTTCGACGTCTGCGTCAACCAGGGCCTCGGCGTGGACGGGGAACTGCAGGTCTACCTCGACCTGACCCACATCCCCGCCCGGGAACTGGAGGTGAAGCTCGGGGGCATCCTGGAGATCTACCGGAAGTTCACCGGGCAGGACCCCGCCCGCACCCCGATGAAGGTCTTTCCCGCCGTGCACTACTCGATGGGCGGGCTCTGGGTGGACTTCGACCAGATGACGAACATCCCGGGGCTCTTCGCCGCCGGGGAGTGCGAGTACCAGTACCACGGGGCGAACCGGCTCGGGGCGAACAGCCTGCTCTCGTGCATCTACGGGGGGCAGCTGGCGGCCCAGAAGGCGATGGAGCACGCCGACGTCGAGGGGCGGGGGGCGGCCGGCGCGGCCGAGGCCGAGGCGTCGCGGCAGAAGGCAATTCTCGGGGAGATCCTGGCGAGGGAGGGCGACGAGAACCCCTACCGCCTGCACCGGGAGCTCGGCCGGACGATGACGGAGAACATGACCGTCGTCCGGCACAACGCCCGCCTGGACGAGACGCTCGAGAAGATCGTCGAGCTCAAGGGGCGCTGGCGCCGGATCGGGCTCTCCGACCGGGGGTGGCGGTCGAACCAGTCGCTCCACTTCACGCGGCAGCTCTGGCTGATGCTCGAGCTCGCGCACGTGATGACCCTGGGGGCCCGGCTGCGGGACGAGAGCCGGGGGGCCCACTACAAGCCCGAGTTCCCGAACCGCGACGACGGCCGCTTCCTCAAGACGACGATCGCCGCCTACACCCCGGACGGACCGTCCCTGGAGTACGAGGACGTGGACGTCCAGTACATCCCGCCGCGCCCGCGCAAGTACGACGTGGAGAAGAAGGAGGCGACGGCATGAGCGACCTGGTCCGGCTGCGCATCCAGCGCCGGGAGGGACCCGACGCGCCGCCCCGGTGGGAGGAGTTCGCGGTCAAGCGGGTCCCGCACATGAACGTGATCACCTGTCTCCAGGAGATCCAGAAGGACCCCGTGGATGCCGGGGGGCGCCCGGTGTCCCCCGTGGTCTGGGACTGCAACTGCCTTGAGGAGGTGTGCGGGGCGTGCTCCATGGTCATCAACGGCCGCGCGAGGCAGGCCTGCACCGCCCTGGTCGAGGAGTTGTCCCAGCCGATCGTCCTGGAACCCCTCTCGAAGTTCCCGGCGGTGCGCGACCTCATGGTGGACCGGGGCGTGATGTTCGAGAGCCTGAAGCGCGTGAAGGGGTGGGTGCCGGTGGACGGCACGTACAACCTGGGGCCCGGCCCCCGCCTCATGGAGAAGAAGCGGCAGTTCGGGTACCAGCTGAGCCGTTGCATGACGTGCGGTTGCTGCCTGGAGGCGTGCCCCCAGGTGAACTCGCGGACCAACTTCATCGGGCCGTCGGCCCTGGCCCAGGCGCTCTACTTCAACATATCGCCCATCGGGAGCGCCCTGGCGGAGGAGCGTCTGGAGGCCGTGATGGGGGACGGGGGGATCACGGAGTGCGGGAACGCGCAGAACTGCGTGAAGGCCTGCCCCAAGGAGGTCCCCCTGACCACGGCGATCGCGGACCTCAATCGCGCCACGACCTGGTTCTTCGTGAAGAACTGGCTGACCCGGTAGATGAGACTCCCAGCCCGCGCCCTCGCCTGGGCGGCGTGGGGCGCAGCCGCGGCACTCTGCGTCGGCGGCGCGCGGGTGGCGCAGTACCTGCACACCCCGCGAGGCCGGGGCGAATACCGGCTGGAGATCCCCAGGGGTGCGGGCACCGCCGCCGTGGCCCGGATCCTGGCGGAGGAGGGGCTGGGCTCCTGGGAGCGGGCGAACCGGTGGGGCCTCCGCTGGTGGGCGCGGCCGGGGGCGCTGAAGGCCGGGCGGTACGCCTTCTCCGCCCCGGTGCGGCTCGTGGACGTGTTCGCCGACCTGGAGGCGGGACGCGTCGAGCAGGTCTCCGTCACGATCCCGGAGGGGTTGTCCCTCGCGGAGATCGGCGCCGCGCTCGAGGCCGGCGAGGTCGTGGGAGCGGACGCGTTCGAGGCGCTCGTGCGGGACCCGGGGTCCGTCTCCCGGTGGGGCGTTCCCGGACCCTCGCTGGAGGGGTACCTGTTTCCGGATACCTACCGTTTCGCGCGGGGCCTCGCGGCCGACGCCGTCGTCGACGCCATGGTGGGGCGGTTCCGGGAGGTCACCGAACCCCTCGCGGCGGAGGCCGCGAGCCGGGGGTTCGACCTCCGGCGCTGGGTGACCCTGGCCTCCATCGTGGAGAAGGAGACGGGGCAGGAGTCGGAGCGCCCGCTCGTGGCGGCGGTGTTCCTCAACCGCCTGGAGCGGGGGATGCGGCTGGAGAGCGACCCCACGGTGATCTACGGCATCCCGGATTTCGACGGCGACCTGCGGCGCAGGGACCTCTCCCGGGACACCCCCTACAATACCTACACCCGGCGCGGACTTCCGCCGGGGCCCATCGCCAACCCCGGGCGGGAGAGCCTCGTGGCCGTGCTGCGGCCGGCCCGGGTTCCGTACCTCTACTTCGTCAGCCGCAACGACGGTACCCACGCCTTCGCGGAGACGCTCGCGGAGCACACGCGGAACGTGGACCGCTACCAACGGAGGCGCCGGTGAGGCGGGCCCTGCTGCTGTTCGTGTTCTCCGCCCTGGCGGCGGCTCCCGCCTCGGGGGCGCTGGATTCGATCGTCGCGAGGGTCGACCGGGAGGTGCTGACGTGGAGCGAGGTGCTCCAGGAGCGCGAGGCCCTGCTGGCGACCGGAAACCCCGACGGAGGGCTCAGCCTCGAGGCCATCCGGGAGGAGATGGTGCGCCGGACCCTGATGGCCCTCGAGGCCGAGCGCCAGTTGCTCCGGATCGACCCGACGGGGGTCGAGGAGCAGGTAGAGGCGTGGGCCGACGAGGGAGGGGCCGAGTTCTGGACCTCGCTCCAGCGCTTCGGGATCGACCGGCGCTGGCTGGAGGCTCGCGCGCGGCGCATCCTCCTCGCGGACCAGTTCCGCATCGCGATGCGGGAACTGACGTTCGTGTCGGAGGCGGACATACGGGATGCGTATCGCCGGGAGATCGGCGAGCTCTCGGATCGGCCGGTGGAGGAGGCGTGGGAGGCGATCCGGGCCCGGCTGGCGGAAACGGTGTTCCAGGGAGAGATGGAGGAATGGCTGGAGCGACAGGAGTCCCAGGGGCGCGTGACCCGAAATCCACTGCCGGAGGGATGAGCCTCTTCGACGACGCCGTGTCGGTGTTCGGGGCCGCCGTCGAGGCCGCGGACCCGCGGGGCGCCGTGGCGCGACACCTGCGGGTGGAAGGCGACGGACTCGTGCTCCGCCAGGGGGCCGGGGAGGAGCGGCGGGTGCCGCTCCCGGCCGGCCGGGTGATCGTGGTGGGGGCGGGGAAGGCCTCCGCGCCCATGGCCCTCGCGGTGGAGGAACTGCTGGGAGAGAGGGTGTGGGGCGGCCTCGTGTGCGTTAAGGACGGTCACGGGCTTCCCCTGCGGCGCGTGGAGGTGGCCGAGGCTTCCCATCCGGTGCCGGACGCGCGGGGCGTGGAGGCGGCGGGCCGGATCCTGCACCTCGTGCGGGGCGCGGGTGCCGAGGACCTCGTGATCGCGGTGCTCTCGGGCGGGGGGTCGGCCCTCCTCACGCACCCGGTGGAAGGCGTGGGGCTCGGGGACCTGCAGGCCCTGACCGGCGAACTGCTCGCCTGCGGAGCCGCCATCGGCGAGATCAACGCCCTGCGCAAACACCTGTCGGCGGTGAAGGGAGGGCGCCTGGCCGAGGCGGCCTTCCCGGCGCCGGTGGTGAACCTGGTCCTGTCGGACGTGGTCGGCGACCGTCTCGACGTCATCGCCTCCGGCCCGTTCACCGCGGATCCCACGACCTTCGCCGCGTGCGGCGAGATCCTGGATCGCTACGGGCTGCGCGAGCGGATTCCGGCTTCGGTCCGCCGGGCCATCGAGGCCGGGGCCTCGGGCCGGCTCCCGGAGACGCCCAAGCCGGGGGACGGTCGTCTGGACCGGGTGTCCCAGGCGGTGGTTGGGTCGAACCGCCTCAGCCTCGAGGCCGCGGCTCGAAGGGCGCGTGAACTCGGGTATGCGCCGGTCGTGCTGACCTCCATGCTGGAGGGCGAGGCCCGGGAGGCCGCGAAGTTCCTGGCCTCGATCGCGAAGGAGTGCCGGGTCTCGCACACGCCCGAGGCGGCCCCGGCCTGCGTGCTCGCCGGGGGGGAGACGACTGTGACGCTGAAGGGGGCGGGCCTGGGCGGACGCAACCAGGAGCTCGCCCTGGCCCTGGCCCTCGAGTTGGAGGGGTGGCCGGACATCGTGGGCCTGTCCGGGGGAACCGACGGGACCGACGGGCCCACCGACGCCGCCGGAGCCGTGGCGACCTGGGAGACCGCGGCGCGCGGCCGGGAGTCGGGGGCCGAGCCGCGGGACTTCCTGGAGCGCAACGACAGCTACCGGTTCTTCGACCGGGTCGGGGGGCTCCTGCGCACCGGACCGACCCGGACCAACGTCATGGATGTCCAGGCGCTCCTGGTCGGCCGCACCGCCGGGGAAAAGGCGTTGGAAAGGCGCGGGCCGGGATGATAATGTACGCCGCTCGTTCGTTTTGGCACGAGGGAGAGACCGCTCGATGTACGAATTGAAGATCGAGGATTCCTTTGCCGCCGCGCACAACCTCAGGGGCTACAAGGGACGGTGCGAGGCCCTCCACGGGCACAATTGGAAGGTGGAGGTGGTGGTCCGCGCCGACCGGCTCGACGAGACCGGGCTGGCGGTCGACTTCCACGAGCTCAAGGCCGCGACCCATCAGGTGCTCGAGGCCCTGGACCACGGCTACCTGAACGATCTTCCCATGTTCCGCGAGCAGAACCCTTCCTCCGAACTGATCGCGAAGCACATCTTCGAGGAACTCGGCCGGAGGATCGAGAGGGAGGGCCTCTGGGTGCACCGGGTCACCGCGTGGGAGAGCGACAAGGCCTGCGCCAGCTACCTTCGGGGTTGACCCGAGCGATGCCTCTCGAGGACATCCAGAGTTCGCGGGACCACCGCCAGATCTCGATCGACAAGGTCGGGGTCAAGAACATCGTCTATCCCGTGACGGTGCTCGACAAGACCCACGGGAAGCAGCACACCGTGGCCACCGTGAACATGTACGTGAGCCTGCCGCACCACTTCAAGGGCACGCACATGAGCCGGTTCGTCGAGGTTCTCAACGAGTACCGGCACGGCATCACGGTTCGGAACTTTCCCGAGATCATCGAGAAGATCTGCGAGAAGCTGGACGCCGTGTCCGCGCACATGGAGGTGCACTTCCCGTACTTCATGGAGAAGCGGGCGCCGGTCAGTCGGGCCCCTTCCATCATGTCGTACCAGTGCGCGCTGCGGGGGGCGTTCGAGGACGGGGTGTACGACCTCGTCGTGCAGGTGAAGGTCCCGGTTACGAGCGTGTGCCCGTGCTCCAAGGCGATCAGCCAGGCCGGTGCCCACAACCAGCGCTCGGAAGTGACCTTGAGCGTCCGCTTCAAGGAGTTCGTGTGGATCGAGGACCTCGTCCACCTCGTCGAGAATCGGGCGTCGGCCGAGGTGTACAGCCTTCTCAAGCGATCGGACGAGAAATACGTCACCGAGAAGGCGTACAACAATCCGAAGTTCGTCGAGGACATCGTCCGCGACGTGGCCCAGATGCTGCTGAAGGATCCCAACGTGACGTGGTTCTCGGTGGAGGCCGAGAACTACGAGAGCATCCACAACCACAACGCGTACGCGTACGTCGAGAAGTACTGATACCGGACGGCAACCCCTCACCCGGAGGGGGTCGGGACGGGAATGGAACAATACTGGGACTGTAGCCTCTGCCAGATCGAGGACAAGGGACGGGCGCCTCGGTGCCGCACCTGCTCCGGCCGACTCCGGGGGCGGGAGAGGCTTCTTTGGGAGATCGCGTCCGGATCCCGGGTCCGGAAGAGGGCCGCGGTGCTCTCCGCCTGTGCGGCGGGCCTGGGGCAGATCTACTCGCGCCGGGTCGCCACCGGACTCGTCCTGGCCTCGCTCATCCCCCTGGCCGTGGGACTCGTGTCGGTCACGTGGAGCGGGTTCAGCTACGGGCACGTCTTCCTCGTCGGGTCGGCGATCTTCGTGCTCGTCCTGGCCGCGCTGGATGCCCGGCTGGGTCCCACGAGACCCCGCGCTCCGTGCCAGGGAGCCTGTCCCGCTGGGGTGGACATCCCGGACTACCTGCAGCTCGTCGGCGACGGCGAGGTGGAGCAGGGGTACTCCCTGGTTCGCTCGAAGATCCCCCTGGTCGCCGTCATCGGCCGGATCTGTCCCCACCCGTGCGAGGTCCGCTGCGTGCGGGGCATCGACGGGGAGCCGATCTCCATCAACGGGTGCAAGCGCTTCCTGGCGGAGCGCTACCGGGAGATGGTGCGAAACGCCGCCGCGGCGGGGTCATCGCGCACGGTCAATATCGAGGGAGGCGAACTGAGCGTCGGCGTCGTCGGCTCGGGCCCCGCGGGGATCGCGTGCGCGTACTACCTCAGCGTGCTCGGAGCCCGGGTGACCGTGTACGAGGCGGAGCCCGTGATCGGCGGCCGACTCGCCACGACGATCCCCGATTTCCGGCTGCCTCCGTATATCCTGGAAGAGGAGATCGAGGATCTCCGGGACCGCGGCGTCGTCTTCCAGGCGGGCGTACGGGTGGGCCCGGGCGGAAGGCCGCTGGCGGAGCTGCTGCGGGAGCACCGGGCGATCTTCCTCGGCGTCGGGGCGCAGGAGTCGGTGAAGCTGGACATGCCCGGGACGGAAGCGCTGAAGGACTTCCAGGCCGTGCTCCGTTCCGCGAAGAGCGGAACCCCGGCTCCCCTGGGGAAGCGGGTCGCCGTGGTGGGCGGGGGCAACGCGGCGATGGACGTGGCGCGCACGGCGCTTCGCCTCGACGCCGAGGAGGTCCACCTGCTGTACCGGCGAAGCCGCGACGAGATGCCCGCGCGGGAGGACGAGGTGGAGGAGGCCGCCCGGGAGGGCGTGCAGTTCCACTTCCTGAGCGATCCGGCAGCCCTCGGCGGAAACGGGGCCGGCAGCCAGCGCCTCGTGGTGAACCGGATGCGGCTGGATGAGCCGGACGCGTCGGGGCGCCGCCGGCCGGTGGCGGTGCCGGGGGAGCAGTGGACCCTGGAGGTGGACGCCGTGGTGCCGGCCCTCGGGCAGACCGTGGCGGGGGAGATCTTCTCGGACCCCTCCCTGGGAGGGCTGAAGAGGAACGCGGACGGGAGCCTGTGGGTCGACGCCCGGACCCAACGGACGAGCCTGGCCGGGGTGTATGCGGGCGGCGACGCGGTCTCGGGGCCGGCCACCGCCGTGCAGGCCATGGCGCAGGGCCGCCGGGCGGCCCTGTCCATCTACGGGGAGCACGCGGCGGACGAGTTGCCCACCTTCCGGGTGGAGGATCGGAGGCTCAGAAAACCGTTCCCGCCCCACCGGGAGACCCCCCAGGCGAAGATCCGAGAAGAGATGCCCATGCTCACGGTGCGGGCCCGCAAGGGCAACTTCCGCGAGGTGGAGGAAGGATTCCGAGACGCCTCGGCCGCCCGGGAGGCCGGCCGCTGCCTCCAGTGCCACCGCGAGCTCTGAAGAGCGAATCGTTTGCGCTGAGCAATCAGCTCCCCATGTCAACTGCCCCGCGGAAGGGGGAGCCGTGCCGTCGACGGCCCTCCGCGATCCGCCGGGGACCGCGTCCGGCCGCCGCGGCGGCCGAGGGAAGGAGACCCGGTTGAGTTCCACGCAGTCCAGGAAGAAGGGGCCCGTCGACGCCCTGTACGATTTCTTCTCCTCGATCAAGCTGAGCATCTTCGTGCTCATAGCCTTGGCGGTGACGAGCATCTTCGGCACCGTGATCCAGCAGGAGAAGCCTCTCACCACCTACATCTCGGAGTACGGCGAGGGGGTGGCCAAGGTCATCCAGTTCCTCAATCTGGGCGACATGTACCACTCGTGGTGGTTCATGCTCCTGCTCGGCCTGCTCCTGGCCAACATCACCTTCTGCTCCCTCAAGCGGCTGCCCCAGGCCGTCCGCTTGATGCGGGACGCCGATCCCGTGTTCGACGGCAGGCCGGTCGCCATCCACGAGAAGTGGGAGGCCGTGCTGAAGGGGCGGTCGGTCGAGGAGGCCGCGACCCTCGCCGAACGGGTCCTCTCGGAGAAGGTGCGCAAGCCGTTCCGCACCGACGTCGATGGGAAGTGCTACCTCTTCGCCACCCGCGGCTGGTGGAGCCGGATGGGGGTGTACGTAACCCACTTCAGCCTGTTCCTCTTCGCCCTCGGTGCCCTCATAGGGGCCCAGTGGGGCTACAAGGGCTACGTCCAGATCACCGAGGGGGAGAGCGTGAGCCAGGTAGCCCTGCGGAGCGGCGGGATGCTCGACCTGGGGTTCACAGTGCGGTGCGACGACTTCGAGCTCGAGTACTACAACGACCCGAGCGGCAGGCCGACCGGCCGTCCACGGGACTACCGGAGCACCCTGACCGTGATCGAGTCCGGGCAGACCGTGCTGCAGAAGACGATCGAGGTGAACGATCCCCTCATCCACCAGGGGATCTTCTTCTACCAGTCCTCCTACGGCCAGGCCGGCGGCAAGGGGGCGGTCCTCTCGGTGTTCGGCCCCAGGCGCAACCTGATCGCCCACCGGCAGCGGGTGGCCCGGGGCGCGTCGTTGCCGCTCGAGGGCACCGACCGTCTCGTCCTGCGCAACATGGCGGGGGACTTCCGCGGGATGGGACCTGCGGTGGAGGTGGCCCTGGAACAGGAGGGCAAGGAGCCGGAATCCACGGTCGTCTTCCTCTCGCCCCAGGGCAATCAGCGCGTCCTGGGCAACTACGTGGTTCGCGTCGAGGACGTGGACCTGGCCATGTACACGGGGCTGCAGGTGGCGAAGGATCCGGGCGTGCCGGTGGTCTGGGCCGGTTGCATCCTCATCACGATCGGCTGCCTGGTGGCGTTCTTCACCAGCCATCGACGGATCTGGGTGCGCGTCCAGAAGCACGACAAAGGGGCCCACGTGTTCTTCGGAGGCAACGCGAGCCGAAACCGGATTTCCTTCGAACGGCACTTCGCCGACTTGTGCCAACATGCGCAGGAAACCTTTGAAAAGTAGGGAACGACTTGTTATAAACCGGGGTTGCGGGGTAATTCTCGCGGAAGCCCCGCGGGTTCGGAGGATCGGATGATCAACGCCCAGATTTTCGGTGCCGCCATGGTCCTGTACCTCGTGGCCACCGTTCTGTACGTGGTTTTCGTCGTTTCTCGGGGACGGGCGGTCGGGGTGGCCGCGTCCCTCACGGCGGCGGTGGGTTGGCTCGTGAACACCGCCGCGATCGGCGTGCGGTGGGTCGAGAGTTACAAGGCCGGTTACGGTTACGTGCCGCTCTCGAACATGTACGAGTCCATGGTCTTCTTCGCCTGGTCGATCATGCTGATCTACCTGGTGTTCGAGCAGTTGTACGGATACCGGGCCGTGGGCGCCTTCGTCGCCCCCCTGGGCTTCCTGGGGATCGCGGTGGTGTCCTTCTCTCCCGCGATCTCGAGCGAGATCCAGCCGCTCGTGCCGGCCCTGCAGTCCAACTGGCTCACGGCCCACGTCGTCACCTGCTTCTTCGGGTACGCCGCCTTCGCGATCTCGTTCGCGATCTCCATCATGTACCTGTTCCGTGCCCGGACCGAGGCGAAGGAAGGGAAGGGCGCCGAGGGCCTCCTGCCCCCCAGCCGGGTGCTCGACGACCTCTCCTACAAGTCGGTGGCCGTGGGCTTCCCCCTGCTGACCCTGGGCATCCTGACGGGGGCCGCGTGGGCCAACTACGCCTGGGGGACCTACTGGAGTTGGGACCCCAAGGAGACCTGGTCCCTGATCACCTGGTTCGTGTACGCGGCCTTCCTGCACGCCCGCTTCACGGCGGGCTGGAAGGGGACGCGTCTGGCGTGGCTTTCCATCGTGGGGTTCGGCGCCGTCATCTTCACGTACTGGGGGGTGAACTTTATCCTCTCGGGGTTGCACAGTTACGCCGGCTAGTCGGCACTTAGCGTGGGGCAGGAGGAGTCATGAGAGAGCGGGAGACGAGGAAGGGGCTGCTTTCGTCCGCAGCGGTTCGCTCGACACACTCGCAGGGAGGGTGGATGCCGATGAGGGAGACGAACGCGAAGCGGTTGGGTCTGGCGGCAGTGCTCGTCGCCGTGCTGTTCGCCGTGGCCGTGCCGGCGATGGCCCAGGAGACCTGTGTCACCGACAAGTGCCACGGCTCCATGGGGAAGGCCGCCTTCGTCCACGGGCCGGTGGGGGCCGGCCAGTGCGTGGTGTGCCACCAGGAGGGCAACCCCAAGCACCCCACCAAGTCGGGAAAGGACTTCCAGTTGGCCTTCGGCGGGGGGAAGGACCTCTGCTACGCCTGCCACGAGCGTCAGGATGCGAACCGGGTGATCCACAAGCCCGTGGCCACCGGCGACTGCATCGCCTGCCACGACCCCCACCAGTCGAACGCCGAGCTGATCCTGAAGAAGGAGACCACGGCCGCGCTGTGCTTCTCCTGCCACGAGAACAACAAGACCAACCGCCAGTTCGTGCACGGCCCGGTCGCGGCGGGGGACTGCAACATCTGCCACAACCCGCACTCGGCGCCGTATCCCGGACTCGCCGAGGAGAAGGGCGGCGACCTCTGCCTGCTCTGCCACATCGACCGCAAGGAGGAGTTCACCCGCAAGTACGTGCACAAGCCGGTGGAGGATGACTGCAACAAGTGCCACAACCCCCACGCCACCGACTCGTCCTTCATGCTGTACGGGGAGGGCAAGGACCTGTGCTTCGGGTGCCACAAGGAGACGGCGAAGCACATCGAGGAATCGGCCGTGCAGCACACCGCCCTGAAGAAGGAGAAGTGCACGAGCTGCCACACGGCGCACTCCTCGGACTTCCCCCGGCAGCTCCGTTCGGGCACCCGCGACATCTGCTATAGCTGCCACACCGACATGGGCGCCCAGGTGAAGGGGGCGAAGTTCCTCCACGGCCCGGTCAAGCAGAACGACTGCTACGCGTGCCACGACCCCCACGGGTCGAACTTCACGAAGGTTCTGAAGAAGGCGTTCCCGCCCGAGTTCTACATGCCCTACCGCACGGAGAACTACGCGATCTGCTTCGACTGCCACAACAAGGACATCGCCCTGAACGAGTTCACGACGAAGCTGACGGACTTCCGCAACGGGGACCAGAACCTGCACTTCCTCCACGTGAACAAGGATCCGAAGGGCCGCAGCTGCAAGGCTTGCCACGAGATGCACGCGGGCGACCAGGAGAAGCACATCCGCAAGGAGGTCCCCTTCGGCAAGGCGTGGAAGCTCCCGGTGAATTTCACGAAGACGGGCACCGGCGGGCGGTGCGTCGTGGGGTGCCACAAGCCCAAGGACTACGACCGGACCAACCCCGTCGTCTACTGATCCGGCTCCGATCGAGAAGGGCCGGCCCGAGAGGGTCGGCCCTTCTCTCCGATTTCCTTCTTTGTCTCATTTTCGGTGGGTTTCCGGAGGAGGAGGAACATGGGCCGTCCAGTTTCGGTAGGAGCGGTTTCCGGCCGTGAAGCGAAGCGGGTGGCGCTGTGGGTCGTTTCCGCGTGTCTCGTGCTCGCCGGGCACCAGCCCGCCCTGGCGTTTCGGAACGTCGCCGAGGGGGCGGCGGCTCCGCCGTTCTCCCTCCCGGCCGTGTCCG
>CAZJSF010000008.1:0-9933 GCA_964548515.1 uncultured Thermodesulfobacteriota bacterium | reverse complement strand
GTGGTCCTGGCATTCGTCCGCCAGGGCCAGGACAAGAGCCGGGACACGCTGGCCGACCTGGCCGCCGCGGCGGGGGGGCTTCCCGGCGGTGCAGGGGTCGTCGCCGTGGTGATCAACGTCTCCGAGGGGGACGCGGCGGCGTGGGCCAAGGCGGCGGGGGCGAACTACCCGGTTCTCCTGGATGAAGCCGGCGAGGTGTACGGCTCCTACGGGGTCCTCGTGGCTCCTTCCACCGGCGTGGTGGCGCCCGACGGTACCTTCCGCGGGGAGGTGACGGGGCACACCGCGGATTACCGGCGCGAGCTGGAGAACGTGATCCGGGTCGCGTTGGGAGAGCCCGTGGTCGCCGCCGCCCAGGAGTCGGGTTCGGGGTCTTCGAAGAGCGAGGAGCGGAAGACCGCGGAGCGGCACCTCGAGCAGGCGAAGATCCTGGTGAAGCGCAAGATGGCGGAGAAGGGACTGGCCTCGGCCAAGGACGCCGCGGCCGCGGATCCCACGTGGGGCGAGCCCCACGTCCTCGTCGGGGAACTGCTCCTGGACCAGTCGGACCAGAACGCGGCGGAGGCGGCCACGCACTTCGAGAAGGCCCTCGAACTCAATCCCAAGGACGGCGCCGCCAAGGCGGGGCTCGCCCGGGTGAAGAGCATCCAGGGGGACCACGACGGCGCGATCGCCATCCTGACCGAGGCCGTTCAGCTCAACCCGAGGCCCGAGCGGCTCTACTACCAGCTGGGTCTCGTGTACGAGCGCGCGGGGAAGTACGAGAAGGCGGTGGAGGCCTATCGCAAGGCGCTGGAGAGGCTGCTGCAGTAGCGAGAACGGAGTGGCGATGGAAAGAGGGACTTGCTGGCTGGGCATGACGAGTCGATCCCTGTTCCCGGTGGTGCTGTGCTGGATCCTGGCGGTGGCCCCGGCCGCGGCCGCGTTCAAGTACGTGGAGGAGGGGCAGGAGGCCCCCGACTTCAGCGCCAAGGCCCTGGACGGGCAGGAACTGCGGCTGAAGGAGAAGGTCGGCCCCAAGGCCCTGGCCCTGGTCTTCTGGGCCACGTGGAGTCCCCGCAGCAAGCCCATGCTCGACGACCTGGAGGTCCTGTACAAGGAGCGCCGCGACAAGGGCTTCGAGGTCATCGCGGTGAACGTGGAACACGAACAGCTCTCGGCGGAGGAGCGCGCCGCGGTCGAGGAACTGGCCCGCTCCTGGACGTTTCCTGTCGTTCTGGACGAAGGCCTTTCGACCTACTACGCGTACGGGGTCGTGGCCACGCCCTCCCTCGCCCTGCTCGACGAGAAGGGCGTGGTCCGGTTCGCCCGGGCCAGCTACTCCACGTCGGGCCGGCAGGAGGTTCGCGCGGCGGTTGACGAAGTCCTGGGAATCCACGAACCCGAGGAGGGCCGCCGGCTCGTGCAGCGGCGCGACTACGTGCCCCCGAAGAAGGCGACGCTGCACTACCAGAAGGCACAGGTGCTGATCCGGAGGGGGATGGAGAAGAAGGCGATCCGCGATCTGGAGGAGGCGGCCGAGCTCGACCCGAAATGGGCGGAGCCGCGCATCGCCGTCGCCCGCGTCTATCTGGCGGAGGCTGCCCGGAAGCCGGACCTCTTGCCGAAGGCGGAGGCATCGCTCCGGGAGGCGGTGGCGATCCAGCCCCGCAACCTGCACGCCCAGGCGCTGCTCGCCGAGGCCCTCCTGGACCAGGGGAAGCACGCCGACGC
Source organism: uncultured Thermodesulfobacteriota bacterium (assembly GCA_964548515.1). Lineage (GTDB taxonomy): Bacteria > Desulfobacterota > Deferrisomatia > Deferrisomatales > JACRMM01 > CAZGRT01. The sequence continues at coordinate 8,220 of CAZJSF010000008.1, read as the reverse complement.
CCTGGCCGCGGCGGAGGGGGCGCTCTCCCTGGAGCCGGCGTTCACCCCGGCCATCCTCGTGAAGGCACGAAGCTTGAGGGCCCTCGGAAGACTGGAGGAGGCACGTGCCGCCATCGAGGGTGCCCTCGAGGTGGACCCCCGCAACCCGGGCGCGTACGCGGAACTGGGCGAGGTGATGGCGGCCCTCGGACAGTGGCGGGAGGCGGCGGACAGCCTGCGCAGGGCAGTGGAAGCCGCCTTCGCGGCCGGTGCGGCGGAGGGCTGATCGGTGATCGAAGCCTGGGAGGAACTCCTCGAGGTCGCCCTGGAGTGGTCCTTCCTGCCCGTGGCCCTCGGGTTGCTGCTGCTGTGCGTCGTAGGCTCCGGCGCGTGGAGGACCCGCTGGAGGAAGAGCTTCCTCCTCCTGGGGCTCGTGCTCTGGGGGTTCGCGCTGTACTTCGGGATCCAGAGGCACGAGTGGGGAGAGGTGCTGTTCAACGGCCAATTGCTCTGACTGAGCTGCATCGGGGTCGGGTGACCTCCGGCGACGTCCAGGGCCAGCAGGCGGATCGGGAAGAGCCGAGGCGGGAGATCGGGTGAGGGCGCGGCGATATTTCCAGCTCGGGATGAGCCTGGGTGCGAACGGGTACCTGAAGGGCTTCCTCGCCAAGGCCGTGTACCAGGGTAGCGGGAAGGGGTTCTGCGTTCCCATCCTGAACTGCTACGCGTGCCCCTCCGCCTTCTTCTCCTGCCCCCTGGGCTCGCTTCAGCACTTCATGGTGGTCCACGCGGTGCCCTACTACGCCATGGGGTACCTGGGGCTGATCGGCGCCTTCGTCGGCCGGATGCCCTGCGGAACCCTCTGTCCCTTCGGGTACTTCCAGGAACTGCTCTACAAGCTCTCGTCCTTCAAGATCCACATCCCCCGGTACCTGAGGTCGTTCCGCTTCGTGGTCCTGGTGAGCCTCGTCTTCGTGGTCCCCTGGCTCACAGCGGAGAACTGGTTCTCGAAGCTCTGCCCCATGGGGACGCTCATCGGCGGGCTCCCCTGGGTGAGCATCAGCTCGGAAGTGCGGGCGATGATCCGGGATCTCTTCTGGATCAAGATCGCCCTCCTGATCTTCTTCACGGCGTCCTCGGTGGTGGCGAAGCGCCCCTTCTGCCAGACGACGTGCCCCCTGGGAGCCATCTACAGCCTGTTCAACCGCCTCAGCGTGGTGCGCCTGCGGTGGGATGCGAGCACCTGCACCCACTGCGACAAGTGCTTCGAAGTCTGCCCGATGGAGATCAAGGTGTACGAGGGAGAGAACACCGGGCACTGCATCCGCTGCCTGGACTGCACCGCTTGCGAGGCGATCGCCGTGACCACCGTCCTCTCCCGGGAAGGCCGCAGCGCGCTGCCGGCACCCGAGGCCTCGGCTTCATGAGGAACCTCGTCGCCTCCCGCCCCACCGCCGGCTGACCGCTCTCCCGTGGCCTGGAACTCCCTCAGCCTCAAGATCAACCTCGCCATCGTCGCCGTCCTGACCGTCGTCTTGGGCGGGGCCGCGCTGATCACCACCGAGGCGCAGAACCGCCAGGCGATCGACAACACCAAGAACCAGGCGCGCATCCTCTCGAAGACCCTGACGAACATCATCCGCATCGACATGGAGGGGGAGTGCCAGAAGGACGTGATGAAGGTCATCCGGATGATGGGGCAGTTCCAGGACATCGAGACCATCCGGATCTTCAACGCGGACGGGTTGATCATGCACTCCGCGGATCCCGGCGAGATCGGCGTCGAAGTCGACGAGCTGGCCTTCAACGTCTTCCAGAGCCCGGACCGCTCCAAGCCCTTCCGCAGCGAGGAGCGGGGGCACCGCAGCTTCTGCATGGTGGAAGTGATGTACAACGAGCCGGCCTGCCACACCTGTCACGACCCGCGGAGCGAGATCGTGGGGGTGCTGGAGGTCTGTCTCTCCATGGCCAAGACCGAGGCGCAGATCGGTCACAACACGCGCTTCCTCATGGGGTCCACCCTCGTGACGGTCGTGCTGGTGATGGGCGCGATCAGCCTGCTCACCGCGTTGATGGTCGGACGTCCGGTGAAGAACCTGGTGGCCACGATGAAGATGGCGGAGGACGGTCGGCTGGACGTCCGGGCCAACGTCGCGCAGGGGGACGAACTGGGAAGACTGGGGCATTCCTTCGACTCCATGATCTCCCGGCTCGACGAGGCCAGCCGGGAGGTGGAGCGGTTGCACCGGGAGCAGATGATGCGCGCCGAGCGGCTGGCGTCCATCGGGGAGATGGCGGCGAGCGTCGCCCACGAGATCAAGAACCCCCTGGCCGGGCTCGCGGGCGCCACGCAGGTCCTCGCCCGGAGCTTCGGGGCCGACGACCAGCGGTACCCCGTGGTCCAGGAGATGCTCAAGCTGATCGACCGGCTCGACAAGACGATCCGGGACCTGCTCAGTTTCGCGCGGGAGTCGGAGCCGAACTGGAAGAAGGCCAACCTGAACGACGTGGTGGAGGAGACCCTGTTCTTCGTGGCCCGGGAGCAGCCCGAGGGCGACACGGGGGTCACGGTCGCACTGGACCCATCCATGCCCGAGATCGCGATGGACCCCCAGCAGATCCAGCAGGTGCTCTTCAACCTGGTGATCAACGCCCGGCAGGCCGTGGGGGAGGGCGGCAAGGTGTGGGTGCGGACCTCGGCCCGGCCCACGTTCGTGCCGCGGGGGGACAATCCGCTCCCCGGTGCCGCGGTGGAGGTCTGCGTGCGGGACGACGGCCCCGGCATCCCGGCGGACCGCCTCACGGAGATCTTCAAACCCTTCTACACGACGAAGAACCACGGGACCGGTCTCGGTCTTCCGATCAGCCGGAAGATCGTCGACGCGCACGGGGGGCAGATCCACCTGGAGAGCCGTGCCGGAGAAGGGGCTGCATTCTACGTGTGGCTCCCCCGCGACAGGAGCGAGACATGAGGCGAAGGGCGATGACGGCGGGGATGGCGGCGGTACTCCTGGCCGGGTGCGGAGTGTCGAAGGACGTGTATCAGGCGCAGGTGGTGCGGACCCAGGAGACCGAGGCGAGGACCTCGGACCTGGAGGCCCGGCTGCACGTCGAGACGGCCCGGCGGGAGGCCCTCGCCTCGGAACTCGCGGAGAAGGAGAGGGAACTGGCCGCGCAGAACGAGGCGTTCCGGAAGGTGCAGGTGAAGGGGCAGGATCTCGACTCCCAGCTCTCCCGCTGCTCCGGGAGGGAGGCGGGCCTCCTCGCGGAGCTCGACCTGTGCCGCAAGGCGCGGTCGGCGGCCGAGGGCGAACGCGACACGGAGAAGGCCGACAAGGAGAGGCTTCGGGCCGGGCTGGAGGGGGAGCTCGTGACCTGCCGGGCCGAGTTGGAGCGGACGACCTCGGAGGCCCGGGCCCTGGCCGACGAGAAGGAGCGGCTGGAGAGGGAGAAGCGGGAGAAGTTGGACGAGATCTCCCGCACCTACGAGGGGCTGCTCGAAGGGATGAAGGAGGAGTTGGAGAAGGGGCGCGTCACCATCACCCAGTTGAAGGGGAAGCTGAGCGTCAACCTCCTCGACGAGATCCTGTTCGACTCGGGGAGCGCCGTGGTCAAGCCCCAGGGACGCGAGGTGCTCGATCAGGTGGGGGAGGCGCTCAAGGGGGTCGGGGACAAGGCCATCGTCATCGAAGGCCACACGGACAACCTGGCCATCTCCGGCGAACTGGCCAGGCGTTTCCCCACCAACTGGGAGCTCTCCACGGCGCGGGCCACGAGCGTCGTGCGCTACCTGCAGGAAGCGGCGGGGATTCCTCCGGAGCGGCTTTCCGCCGTCGGTTTCGGGCCGTACCGCCCCCTGGAATCGAACGACACGCCGGAGGGGCGGGCGCGGAACCGCCGCATCGAGATCAAGCTGGTTCCCCTGGAATCGCCTTGGGTGGGAGGGCAGGATCCCGCCGGCGACGAGGCACCGGCCGAGACCCCCGGCGCGGAGCAGGAGGCGGAGCCCCCGGCCGAGCCGCCCGCAGGGGGCCAGGGGGCGCCCGCGCCGGCATCCGGAACGTCCACCCCGTAGCGGGAGCGGGAGGGGGGAGGGTCGAAAGGCGGGTTCGCCGGGAGCCCCGGGCGTGCTCGGAGCGGGTCGGCGCGCGGGTCAGTACAGCGCGTCGCGCCCCCGTTCCGCGGTGCGGATCCGCACCACGTCGTCCACGGGGAGTACGAAGATCTTCCCGGCGCCGATGCGGCCCGTGTTGCAGACCTCGCGGATGGCCTCCACCACCTCCGCCACCCGTTCGTCCTCCAGCACGATCTCGACCCGGCTCTTCGCGAAGAACTTCGGTACGAACCCCCTCTTCTCCGAATAGCGCATCTGCCCGAGCGGCTTCCCGATCCCCATGACGCTGTCCACGGTGAGCCCCGGCGCCCCGAGCTCGAACAGCCGGTCGCGCAGTTGGTCCAGGAAGTCCGTGTTCACGATGGCTTTGACGAGTTTCACGGGTCCGCTCCGATGGAAGTGCCCCCCGCCCGCGCGCGTGGGAGGACGACGGTCCGCAGTCAAACATGGGCGCCGGGTCCCGTCAAGCGGGGAGGCTTTGCCCTTGAAACCCCGAGAAGGCCTGTGATAACCATGCGCGCTTACCATTTCGCACGCCCCTCGACTGCCGGTGGTGCGCTGGGGTGGTCCCGGCGTAGGAAGGCGGGGTGAAGGGGGCGGAGGCCAAACCACGAGACGGAGGTAACCCATGGCTGTTGCAACGATGCGGGAGATGCTGGAGGCGGGGGTCCACTTCGGACACCAGACCCACCGCTGGAACCCGAAGATGAAGCGGTTCATCTTCACCGAGCGCAACGGGATCCACATCGTCGACCTGTCCCAGACGGTGAAGCTGTTCCGGGACGCGTACGAGATGGTGCGGGATGCCGCGTCCCGGGGAGGGCGCGTGCTCTTCGTGGGGACGAAGAGACAGGCTGCGGACATCGTGCAGGAGGAGGCGGCGCGCTGCGGCGAGTTCTTCATCAGCCACCGGTGGCTGGGGGGGACGCTGACGAATTTCCAGACGATCAAGCGCAGCATCGAGAGGCTCCGGGAGATGGACCGGATCCTGAGCGACGGGACCGTGGATCTCCTGCCGAAGAAGGAAGGCCTGAAGATCGAGCGGGAGCGGGCCAAGCTGGAGAGGAGCCTCGGCGGCATCAAGGACCTCAAGAACCTTCCCAAGGTCGTGTTCATCGTGGACCCCGCGCGGGAGGACATCGCGGTGCACGAGGCCAACCGCCTGGGCATCCCGATCGTGGCGATCACGGACACCAACTGCGACCCGGACCTGATCGACTGGCCGATCCCCGGCAACGACGACGCCATCCGGTCGATCAAGCTGTTCACGTCCAAGGTGGCGGACGCCGTGTTGGAGGGGAAGGGCAAGCAGCAGGACCTCTTCCAGGAGGAGGCGGGTGAGGACGCCCCGGTGGTGGAGTCCGAGGACGAGGGGGAGGCCGTGGCCACCGAGGAATACGTGGTCGATGCGGAATAGACGGTTTCGGGCCGATCGGGCCCGCGAATCCGGGAGGAGACAGCTGCCATGAGCGTGAGCGCGAGTGTCGTGAAGGAGCTCCGGGAGAAGACCGGAGCCGGGATGATGGACTGCAAGAAGGCGCTGCAGGAGATGGGCGGCGACCTGGAGAAGGCGGCGGACTTCCTGCGGAAGAAGGGCCTCGCCGACGCGGCGAAGAAGGCCGGCCGCATCGCCTCCGAGGGGCTGGTGCACGCGTACATCCACGCGGGCGGGCGGATCGGGGTTCTCGTGGAGGTGAACTGCGAGACCGACTTCGTAGCGCGCACGGACAAGTTCAAGGACTTCGTGAACAACGTGGCCCTCCACATCGCGGCGTCGAACCCCCGGTGGCTCGACCGGGACGCGGTTCCGGCCGGAGACCTGGACAAGGAGCGGGCGTTCCTCCAGGAGCAGGCGGCCGAGTCCGGCAAGCCCGCGCAGGTCGTCGAGAAGATGGTCCAGGGGCGCCTGGACAAGTTCGTCAAGGAGAACTGCCTCCTGCACCAGCCCTACGTGAAGGACCCCGACGTCACCGTGGGGGACTACGTCAAGCGCGCGATCTCCGAGATCGGCGAGAACATCCGGGTGCGCCGGTACTCGCGGTTCGAGCTGGGAGAGGGTCTGGAGAAGCGCTCGGCGGATTTCGCCTCGGAGGTAGCCGCCCAGATGCAAGGGGCCTGACATGGGAGTCCCCGTGCCCGCCTACCGGAGGGTGCTCCTGAAGTTCTCTGGGGAGGCCCTCATGGGTTCCCAGGGTTTCGGGATCGACCAGTCCGTGGTGGAGCGGATCGGGGACGAGGTCGTGGAGGTCCGCGACCTCGGCGTGCAGGTGGCGCTGGTGATCGGCGGTGGGAACATCTTCCGCGGCCTGCAGGCGTCGGCCAAGGGGATGGACCGCGCCAACGCCGACTACATGGGGATGCTCGCCACGGTGATCAACAGCCTGGCGCTCCAGGACAGCCTGGAGCGGCGGGGCGCGGTGACGCGGGTGATGTCGGCGATCACGATGCAGCAGGTGGCCGAACCCTACATCCGCCGCAGGGCGATCCGTCACCTGGAGAAGGGCCGGATCGTCATCTTCGGGGCGGGGACGGGGAACCCGTACTTCAGCACGGACACGGCCGCCAGCCTGCGGGCGATGGAGATCGGCGCCGACGCCATCCTGAAGGGGACCAAGGTGGACGGCGTGTACGACAAGGATCCCGTCCTGCACAAGGACGCGGTGCGCTTCGAGACGGTTTCGTACCTCGAGGTGCTCCAGCGCAACCTCAAGGTCATGGACTCGACGGCGATCTCCCTGTGCCGGGACAACTCCCTGCCGATCGTGGTCTTCGACTTCACCAAGCCGGGAAACACCCGGCGGGTGATCTGCGGCGAGAACATCGGAACCAGAGTAGGAGGATGACGCCATGGCGGACAGCCCGGAAGCGGTCGTGCGAGAGGCCAAGAAGGGCATGGACAAGGCGATCGAGTCGCTGCAGCGGAACTTCGGGCGGGTTCGCACCGGCCGGGCCAGTCTCACCCTTCTCGACGGGATCCGGGTCGAGTACTACGGCACGCCGACCCCGCTGAACCAGCTGGGCAGCCTCTCGATCCCGGAGCCCCGCCTCATCACCATCCAGCCCTGGGACAAGTCGCTCATCTCCGCCATCGAGCGGGCGATCCTGCAGTCGGAGATGGACCTCAACCCCTCGAGCGACGGGAACGTGATCCGCATCCCCATCCCCAAGCTCACCGAGGAGCGGCGCAAGGAGCTGGTGAAGGTGGTCAAGGGCATGGCGGAGGACGCGAAGGTCGCCGTCCGCAGCGTCCGCCGGGAAGGGAACACGCAGCTGGAGACCCTCCAGAAGGAGCAGTCGCTCCCGGAGGATTCCGTGCGGCGGATGAAGGACGAGGTCCAGAAGGTGACGGACCAGTTCGTCCAGAAGGTGGACGACCTGCTCAAGAAGAAGGAAGCCGAGATCCTGGAGATATGAGCGGCCAGGGCTCCGGTCGGGCCTTTCGATGAAGGACGAGCAAGCCGGCGACGTCCCGAGGCACGTGGCCGTCATCATGGACGGCAACGGACGCTGGGCCCGGCAGCGCCGCTGGAACAGGATTCGGGGCCACCGCGAGGGGATCGAATCGGTCCGGGCCGTGGTGCGGGCGGCCCGCGACGCGGGCGTGCGGTACCTCACCCTCTACGCCTTTTCCTCCGAGAACTGGGGTCGGCCCTCCCGGGAGGTCCGGGCCCTGATGGGGCTCCTGCGGCGCTTCCTCAAGAGGGAGACGCCCGAGCTCAAGTCCCAGGGCGTGCGGATCCGCGGGATGGGAGACCTGGAACAGCTCCCGCCCCAGAGCCTCGCCGCGCTCCGCTGGGCCGAGTCGGAGACGGCCGGCTGCGACAGCCTGGACCTGGTGCTCGCTCTGTCGTACGGGGGGCGGGCGGAGATCCTGGAGGCCGTCCGGGCCCTCCTGCGGGAGGGCGTGGCGCCGGGCGCGGTGGACGAGGCGTGCCTCCGGGCTCACCTCTACGCCCCGGACCTGCCGGACCCCGACCTGCTGATCCGGACGAGCGGGGAACTCCGCATCTCCAACTTCCTCCTCTGGCAGATCGCCTACACCGAGATCTTCGTGACCGACCTGCTCTGGCCCGATTTCCGCGAGGACGCGTTCCGGGAGGCGCTCCGGGAGTACGCCCGGCGCGAGC
>CAZJSF010000007.1:33122-33342 GCA_964548515.1 uncultured Thermodesulfobacteriota bacterium | reverse complement strand
CGACCCGTAGTAGAAAGGGCGGGGATGCAGTCACGGGGGGCTCGCATGGAAGAGCAGAAGGCCCGAAGACCGAACCCGAAACCACCGTCGAGGCCGCCGGCGCCCCCAGAGGCGCGGCGGCCTCGCGTCGTTTCGGGAGACCACACTGCTTTTCGGGGCTAATGGGGCAAAGGGAAAACGTTCCCTTGCTCGTCCGAGGGGACCTCGCGTCACCGTCGAG
>CAZJSF010000007.1:0-33112 GCA_964548515.1 uncultured Thermodesulfobacteriota bacterium | reverse complement strand
AAAACGTCTTCGCTTTCAGCGGGACCCCGCCGGACAGCGGGTCGACACGGGAATCGATAATGGAAGCGAAGTCGGGTGATCAGGAGGCGGGGGACGCGACCGGGACGCGGATGATGGATTGCCCGAAGAGCGAAATCCGGTTCCGAGTGCTCCAGGAGGTGTGCCGCCGCCCGAGAGGCAGGACAGCGTGTTCCTCGTACTACTTCTCGCGGGCGTAGACCTCGCGCCGGTGACCGATCGCCAGGACGAGGACCACCACGCGCTCGTCTCGGATCTGGCAGACGATGCGGTAGTCGCCGACGCGGTACCGCCAGAGGCCCGCGAGGTCCCCCCTGGGGGCTTCGCCGAAGTGTCGCGGGTTCTTGCAGTTCTCCAGCCGGTCTTCGAGCCAGTCGAGAATGCGCCTCTGGGTCGGCGGATCGAGCTTGCGCAGTTGGCGCTCGGCGACGTCTGTGACCTCAACCGTCCAGGCCAAGGTCCCGTCTCACGTCGCGCAGGGGCCGGGTCGTGCGGGTCTCGGACAGCGCCCGGCGGGCGAGTTCGAGGTCCTCGCTGTCCTCCAGGTAGCGGACCAGTGCCTCGCGCACGATCGCGCTGCGCTTGCTGCCCTTGAGCCTCGCGAGCAGGTCGATCTGCTCCTCCAGTTCCTTCTCGAGACGGATCGCAAACATGGGCGCCTCCTTGTGTATTACTTTGTATAACAACCTGGGGCGGCGAGCGTCCACCGGGACCGACGGACGGGAAGTCGCTCGTCTGGCCGCTTGGGGAAGGATGGATTGCGTCACGAAGAGGGAAGGAGGGAGGAGAGGGGAATGAGGACGAACTGGTTCCCCGCTACGGCACTGGCCCTGGCGTGCTCGTTCTTCCTGCCTCTGAGCGGGTGCGGAAGCGACGGGGACGATCCGGCGATTCCGGTGATCCCGGCCTCGGAGCTCAGGGCGGCTCCGACGCAGGTTTCGGTAGGGGATCAGGTGTACGGGCTGGAAGCGTCGCTGTGGAGGGACTTCATGCCTCCCTCGCCGCCCGACGGCGGGCCGCTGACCGTCCTGGCCCGCGTCGTGGAGCAGAACGCAGATCCCATCGCACCGGACCTGAAGCTCGAATTCCTGTGGGTGGTGAACGGCGAGGAGATCTGGGCCACGCGGTTCTCGGACGAGGCGCGGCCGGCCCCGCCTCCGAACGAGCTCCACGCCATCGCCCGCGAGGGGCCGAAGTGGGGCCCCGACGTCGCGGTGGACGTCGTCGTCGGCCTGCGGCGCGGCGCGGACTCCCTGGAGCTCCTGAGGGCGCCGGATCGGGTGATCGATCGGACGGACTGAGGGACAGCTGGACCGGCCGCACGGCCTCTCGTAGACCACAGCAACGACGTCGAGCGAGGGGCCGCGGAGTGTCCCTTCCCCCGCTCCACCAGCCCACGGCTCACCCTCGCTGTTTCCGCAGCAGCCGAAACGTCTCCTCGTATATGGTCTTGCGCGGTCCCACCGCGACGATCTCCACGACGGCTCGGTCGGCGATGCGGTAGACGATCCGGAAGCGGGCGACCCGGCAGCTCCGGAGGCCGGCCAGTTCCTCGCGCAGGGGCTTCCCTGCGGTCGGGTCCTCCTGGATGGTCCGGAGCGCCCCCTTGATCTTCGCCTTGAGGACCGGGTGCAGGCCCCGCAACAGGGCGGCGACCTCGTGGGGGACGCGCAGACGGCGGGCCGGGGAGGGCTGGGCCACGGGACGCTTCAGTCCTCGAACAGTTCGTCCAGCGTGTAGAGCCGCGCCCTACGCCCCTTCAGCGCGTCCAGCCCGCGCCGGACCTCGTCCAGGAAGTCGCCATCGAGACGCAGCGCCACGGTCTCCCGCCAGCTCTCGAACTCGTCGGGGCTCACGAGCACGGCCGCCGGCACGCCGTTCTTGGTGATGACGACCTCCTCGTCGGTCTCCCGCAGCGCCTCGACGAGGGCGCTTAGCTTCATTTTGGCTTCGGAAAGAGACAGGGTCTTCACGGTGACCTCGATTCCAGTTGACTAGAATTGAGACCATTTTATGGGGCGGCCCTTGAACCGTCAACGTTCCTCCCCTCACGTTCCTCCCCTCGCGGACCCAGTCGCGCCCGAGGGCGACCTCTGCTTCGGGGCCTGGGTGACGGTCGCGGGTGGGCGCCGGGGGCGCTACGGGATCCGGGACGCCGTGGCCCGGGGGGGGCGCGGGGAGTGCGGGCTGCGCGGGATCAGGACTGCGGGCCGGTCGACCGCCGCCGGTAGTCGTGCACGGCGCGCCACGCCGGGATGGCGTCGGGCGTGAGTTCCCAGAACGCCTCCAGCCGATCGTGGAAGAAGGCCCCGTCGGCGAGTGCGCCGAGGATGGCCTCCGAGGTCTGGGCGGGCACGACCTCCCGGTGGGTGAGGAAGGGGTAGAGCCGGCCGAGGGCTTCGCGGATCAGGTCGACCTCCGCGTGGGTGGGCTCCAGGGTGTGGATGACGTACCAGTTGGCGAGGTACCGGCTGGCCAGGGTGGGGTCCGCGTCGGCGGGGCCGGTCTCCATGATGTCGACGACGAAGTCCCGCAGGTAGCGGTCCGCCGCGTGGGCGAGGCGGGCCGCGTGCTGCGGCTCGGCTCGCCCCCCTTCGGGCTCCTGCAGCCACGCGAAGAACTCCCGCAGCAGTTCCAGGCAGCGCTGGTCCAACCGGACGAAGTCGTCGGCGCCGCGGAGGGTGAACTCGCTCTCGTCCGCCATGGCCGTCGCCCGGGAGAACGTCAGTTGGTGGCGATGTAGAGGATGGTGACGAAGAGGCTGAAGACGACCAGGACGCCGAGCAGGCTCGGGAGGAGCGGGAAGGTGTGGCGGCCCAGGGCCGCCATGACCGTGTCCAGGTAGGACTCCCGGTAGGCGCTCTGGATCATGTAGCGGTGGAACAGGTGCAGGGCGAGCCCCATGACGAGGCTCGCGAAGCCGAATACGACCGCCACCCAGGAGAACCCCTCGCCCCGGCTCAGGCCGACGAACCCCAGGATCACCAGCGTCAGGCCACCGACGTAGAAGTGGTAGGTGATCAGCCTCCCGTCCATGAGGGCCCGATCGTGCTGGTTCAGGTTCCGGTAGACGGGGAAGAGCATCGACCACCTCGTTGCGGGCGAGACGTCGTTTGGAAGCCGCCGGTCAGTCTATCGGAAAAGGCGGCCCGATGCCAAGCGGGTCACCGGGGCGGGCCGGGGCGGTTCTTCGTCCAGGACGGGTGGGTGATGCCGTGCTGCTCGATCTTGTAGTGGATCGCCCGCTTCGTGACGCCGAGCAGGTGCGCCGCGTCCTTCTGGACCCAGTTGCTGCGGTGCAGGGCCGCGAGGATGAGTTCCCGCTCCGCGTCCTTCAGGGTGACCCCCCCGGGCGGGAAGCGGAAGCGGAACGACTCGCCCTCCAGTTCCTCGTCGCCGCGCGGAGGCCGCGGGGCGGGGGCGGGCTCGAGCCCGAGGTCGGAGGGGAGCACGCTGGGCCCCTCCCCCAGCAGGATCGCCCTCTCCACGGCGTTGCGCAGTTCCCTGACGTTCCCAGGCCAGGCGTGCTTCCGCAGGGCCTCCAGCGCCTCCGACGAGAACTGCAGGGCGGGCTTCTTCACCTCGGCGCACACCTGCGAGGCGAAGTGCCGGGCGAGGAGGATGGCGTCGTCCCCGCGCTCCCGGAGGGGCGGCAGGTAGATGTTCACGACGTTCAGGCGGTAGTACAGGTCCTCCCGGAAGCGACCCGCGTGGACCTCCGCCTTGAGGTCCCGGTGTGTGGCCGCCACGACCCGCACGTCCACGGCCAGGGGTTCCTCACCGCCGAGCCGCTCGAGCCAGCCGTCCTGCAGGACGCGCAGGATCTTGGCCTGGGTGGCGAGGCTCATGTCGCCGATCTCGTCGAGGAACAGCGTCCCCTGGTGGGCGCGCTCGAAGCGCCCGACCCGGCGCCGGGCCGCGCCGGTGAAGGCGCCCCGTTCGTGCCCGAAGAGCTCGCTCTCGAGGAGCGTGTCGGGGATGGCGGCGCAGTTGACGGCGACGAACTCGGCCGCGGCCCGGGGGGAGAGGGCGTGGATGGCCCCGGCCACGAGTTCCTTGCCCGTGCCGGTCTCGCCCGTGATCAGCAAGCTCGTCTTCCCGCCGGCGACCTTGCGGACGACCTCCAGCACCTTCTGGAGACCGGGGCTCTCGCCGACGATGTTCTCCGGCCGGTAGGGGGCGAGGAGGGTCTCCCGGAGGTCGCGGACCTGCTCGGCGAGGTTGCCCTGCTCCAGGGCACGCTCGATGCGCGCCTCCATCTCCTCGATGTCGAAGGGCTTCTCGATGAAGTCCTGGGCGCCGAGCCGCAGCGCCTGCACCACCGACTCCAGCGTTCCGTGGGCGGTCATGAGGAGAACCGGTGCCCGCGGCTGGGTGGCCTTGGCCGCTTCCAGGACCTGCAGGCCGTCCGCACCGGGGAGCTTGAGGTCGGTGACCACGAGATCGAAGGACTGGCCCTCCAGGGCGCGCACCGCGGCGTCCCCGCGGGAGGCGGTCACGACCCTGTGCCCCTTGGCCCCCAAGGCGATGGCCAGGGCGTCCCTCAGCGCGGCGTGGTCTTCGACGACGAGGATCGCTGCCACCTCAATCCTCCTGACTCGTCACGGGCAGCCGGACGAAGAAGGTCGTGCCCTGCCCGGGTTTCGAGGTCACGTCCAGGGACCCTCCGTGGGCGTCGAGGATCTTCTGGGCCGTCGGCACGCCGAGGCCGGATCCCCTCTCCTTGGTGGTGAAGAAGGGGTGGAAGATCCGGCGCAGGACGTCGGGCGTCATGCCGGGCCCGTCGTCGCCGATCTCGATGCGGACGCGCGGCCCGTGGCCCTCCCCGTACCCGCGGAGCCCCGGCAGGCGCTCCCCCACGGGAGAGGCCACCAGGAAGGGCGCGTCCTCGGCCGCGATCCGGATCCCCAGGCTCCCGGCGGGGCCGGCCGCCTCCACGGCGTTCGCGAACACGTTGGAGAGCGCGTCGCGCACCCGCGCGGCATCCACGAGGACGGGGGGAAGCTCCTCCTGCACCGCCCAACGGACGTCGGGGGTGGTTCCCCCGAAGCGGGCCAGGGTTGCGGCGAGGGCCTCCCGGCACAGCGACTCCGGATCGGCCGGGTCGAGCTCGAGCTTCAACGGGCGCACGAAATCCAGGATCTCGCCCATCTTGCCGTTGGCCTCCACGATCTCCGCCTCGGCCCGGTCCAGGTACCCCTCGCCCTCCGGGTCGCCCGAGAGGCGGCGGCGGGCCAGGCCCAGGAAGAGCCGGATGCCGCCGAGCCGGTTTCGCACCTCGTGGGCCAGTTGGGCCGCCACTTCGCCGAGGCTGGCCAGCCGGTTGCGCAGGGCCTGGCGTTCCCTCTCCTCCTCGACGACCGTCAGGTCCTTGAAGAAGATGGCGCTTCCCAGGGTCTCCCCCGCGTCTCCCGCGACCCGGGAGAGGCTGAACCCGATGAGGGTCCGGCGGGCGTCGCCGATGGTGAGCTCCAGTTCGGCCCGGTCGGGCAGGGTCTCCCGCTTGAGGGCGTCCAGGAGGAGGTGGGCCAGCGCCGGGCAGTGGGCGAACACCTCGCGGCAGTCCCTGCCCTGGGCCCCGGCCCCGTCCACCCCCAGCCACGTCGCCGCCAGGCCGTTGAGCGTCGTCACGCGGCCGAGCCGGTCCACGGTGACCACGCCGCAGCGCATCGAGTCGACCACGTGGCGGGCGATGTCATCGGCCATGGGTAAACCCTCGCGCGCCGAGGTCCCGGGGAGACCGGCGGGCTGTCCGGCGCGTCACATGCGGTGGCAGGCGACGCAGAAGGATCCCTCCGGCTGGGGGAACAGCCTCCGGTTGGCGGAACCGTGGGGTTCGTGGCAGGCGACGCAGGCGTACTCGGGCCCGGCCTGGGCGAACCCGGCGGATGCGGGAAACCGGCTGTTGCCGCGCTCGGCGTCGATGGAGTGGGCGTGGGCCTTCAGGTCGTGGCAGTCCCGGCACAGGCCGTTGCCCGTCTTGCGCAGGAACTTCGGCGACGCGGAGGCGTGGGGCTCGTGGCACGAGGCGCACCCCTCCTTCACCGGCCGGTGGGCCACGGCCTTCCCGGCCGCCGGGTCGTCGTGGCAGTCGAGGCAGGAGGCGCGGGCGTCCTTTCCCTTCAACACCCCGGGGCGGAACCCCGCGTGGGGGTCGTGGCACGCGAGGCAGCCCTCTTCCAGCGCCGGGTGCACCTTGAGGCCCGGCCGTCGCGGGTCGTCGTGGCAGTCGAGGCACAGGTCGGGCGGCCGCGTCCCCAGGAAGCGGGGCTTGTCGCCCCCGTGGGGGGCCTTCTCGTGGCAGTCGCCGCAGGCCTCGGCCGCCTCGTGGAGGCCGCGTCCGGGCTCCTTCTCCCGGAAGTCGTGGCACCGGCGGCACAGGTCGCTCCCCTGTCCCCGCAGCAGCTTCGCCTCCTTCGAGGAGTGGGGGTCGTGGCAGCCCGCGCACCCCCTCTCGCCCACGGGGTGGGGCACCTTGTGGTTCGCGGTGGGATCGTCGTGGCACTCCAGGCACAGCTCCTTCTGGGGCTTGACGAGGTTCGCCCCGGAGTAGCCGGTGTGGGGGTCGTGGCACGACCGGCACCCCTCCTCCAGGGCGGGGTGGACCACGGCCCCGGTTCCGGGGTCGTCGTGGCAATCCAGGCAGATCTCGTCGGGGGGGGCCGAGAGGTACTTCGGGCCGCTTCCGCCGTGGGGCCGGTGGCACTCCGAGCAGGCCGCTACGGGCGTGTGCAGGGTGCGCCCCTTGGAGAGATCGGGGACCTCGTGGCACTCCTGGCACGCGGCGTAGCCGGACGCCCCCTTCATGAGGCCCGGGGGGAACCCGGCGTGGGGGTCGTGGCAGACGAGGCAGCCGTCCTCGAGGGCCGGGTGGAGGCCGTCGCCCAGGGATGCCCGCGGGTCGTCGTGGCAGTCGAGGCACAGGCCGGGGGGCTGCGCCGCCAGGAAGTTCTTCCCCCTGCCGCCGTGGGCTGCGTGGCAGTCGGTGCAGGCGCCGGCGGGTTCGTGCAGCCTCCGGCCCCCGGCGGCCGCGGCGACCTTGTGGCAGGAGCGGCACAGGTCGGCCTCGGGCTTGCGGAGGAAGGCCCGCTGGTCGGACAGGTGGGGGTCGTGGCACGCGGTGCACCGCCCCTTCGAGACCGGGTCGTGGGGGCGGCCCGCGTCCTTCCAGTCCACCTTGTGGCAGATCCGGCAGCGCCCCACCGCGTCGTCCACCTTGACGGATCGCTCCACCCCGGCCCCGTGGCACGCGGCGCACTGGCGTTTCACGAGGGGTTCGTGCGGCTTTCCCTTGAGGAGCTTCTCCCGCGCGGAGGCGTGGGGACGGTGGCAGGAGACGCACGCCTCGGCAGGGATGTTCAGGCTCCCGTGGAGGCTGGCGAGTTCCTGCTCTCCGGCGAGGTCGTGGCACTCCGAGCAGGACTTGGCGGCGCGCTTCCGGTTTTCGTCGCTGTGGGGGTCGTGGCAGGAGCCGCACCCCTCCTCCAGGGCCGCGTGGACCGTCTTGCCCTCCGCGATCCCGTCGTGGCACTCGGCGCACGCGCCGTCCACGTCCTTCTTGAGCAGGCCGGTGCCCAGGGGGCGGTGGGGGTCGTGGCACCGGGAGCAGTCCGCCAGTTCCCCCTGGTGCCCGTGTTTGAGAACCTCCCCGTGACAGCTCCCGCAGGAGGCGGCCGGGGTTCCCCTGGGGAGGTCGGGCGCGGTGCCGTGGGGTTCGTGGCACTGCCGGCACGCCCCCTTCTGGACCATCGGGGGGTGGGGCTTCGCCTTCCCGGCGGTCTTGCCGTTGTCGTGGCAGCGGTGGCACAGCCCTGGGAGCGGCTCGTGGAGGTCCTTCGCGTACCCCGAGTAGTGGGCGTCGTGGCACGCGGCACACCCCCCCTCCTCGAAGGCGGGGTGGGAGTCCTTTCCGGTCGTCTGGCCGGAGTGGCACGTGCCGCAGAGCGGCGTGGCCTCGGCCCGCAGCAGCTTGGGGTTGCCCGAGACGTGGGCCTCGTGGCACGAGCCGCAGTTGGCGATGGCGGTCCGGAAGTGGGCATCCTCCCGGGCCGGCCTGGTGTTCGCCGGGTTGCCGGACACCACCACGTGGCACGCGAGGCAGACGCCCGGGTAGCCTCCCTCGCGCAGGCGCATGTTGAGGGGGTCGTGGCAGTCGTCGCAGCGGGAGATGTCCCCCGAGTGGACCCGCTGGGCCGCGAAGCCCTGGGGGATCGGCTCCTTCCCGATGGCGTAGAAGACCTCCACGGTCCTGTCGTCGATCCGGACGCGGTTGACCCCGGGCTCCAGGAGCACGAAGACCTCGAAGAGGTCGCCCCAGTCGGCCTTGATCTGGCCTTCTTCCCTCCCGCTCTTCTTCTGCACCGACCACCGCACCTCGGTGCCGCGCGGCGCGGTCCCCAGCACGGTGAGGTTTCCCTCGCGCACGACGGCCTTGTCCCGCGGCACGAGGACCTGGATCGGTCCGGCGCCGAAGGAGGGAACGGCCGAGCCCAGCGCGAGGAGGAGTGCGAGTGGGAAGCGCCCCATCGAGTTCCGTGACCCGAGTCTCCGGTGGAGTTTCGTGGGAGGCATAAAGGCAAGAACCGTACCATCGCGGCGTGGCCGTTACAACGGGATAGATGCCGGTACCAAGCGGCCGGCCCCGGGGACGAGGCCGCTCCCGGACGGGGGTGGCGGTCTGCCCCGACGAGGGTGCGCGAAATGGCGCTGCCACCGGCCCGCGGGGGTGGGACAAATGGCGCCGAAAGGCGCACGAACGCGTTGGAACGGGGGCTTTTGACGAGGCACGGAATGTGCTACAAGTTCCCGGACCCAGCCCCGGGAGGCCACGGAAGACGGGAGGACCGCGAACCATGACAGCGAGACGACTCTGGATCCTGCTGGCGGGCGCAGCCCTGGCGGGGGCGGCCGCCGGCCCGTCGCAGGCCGCCGTGAAGGTGCGTCAGCCGATCCTGGAAGAGCCCACGGCAGGCGGGGCGGAGCCCGCAGCCGCCTGCGGCACCTGTTGCCGGGTCGAGGCGGCGGCCGCGGCCGCCGGCGAGGAATCGTACTTCGTGGGCACGATCATCTTCACCGGGGGCGGGCAGATCGTGGCCGAGATCCCCGGGGGCGCCCGGGAACGGGAGCGCTTCGTGGTCTTCGACGCGGGGCTGCGGCGCCGCGGGAAGGCGGTGGCGATCCGCCAGTTGGAGCGGGGCGTGTTCCTCCTCGAGCCCGGGAGCGGCGTCTCTGCCTCGATGGACGACAAACTCGCCCGGGAGTCCGAGACCGAGGCCGCGGCTCGGGTGATCCGCGAGAACCGGCTCGAATCCTACCGGGAGTTCCTGGCGGTCTTCCCCAAGAGCAAGTACCGCCCGCGGGTCGGGCGGGAGATGTTCCGCCTCGCCATGCGCGCGGGGTATCCAACCTTCCCGGGGTCGGTCGTGGAGGGGAAGCTCGCGCTCGCCGAGTCCGTGGGGCGCGAGTTGTCGCTGGGGCAGGTGGAGATCGTCCTGGACCGCTTCGTCATCACCCGGACCGACGAGAGGGGTCGCTTCCGCATCGAGGGCCTTCCCAAGCTCGACGAGGGAGTCGCCCTCAAGCTGCGGGTCCGGGATCCGAAGTTCCGGAATGCGGAAGAGGTCAGGGTCGATCTTCCGGGCGAGTCCTTCGGGGAGGTGGCGGCCGACCTGCCGATCAACGTGACGCCCACGGTGCTGGCCGGCCGGGTGGTCGACGAGCGGGGGTCTCCCCTGCCCGGCGCGGAGGTGTGGACCTCGCCCTACTCCATGGAGGTCCTCACAGACGACCAGGGTGCCTACGGGTTGTCCCGGCGCAAGAAGGTCGACGCGGCGGGGGCGGCGGCGGCCGAGGACGAGCCGCTCTTCGGGGCCGACTACGAGGTCTACGCCTACCGGAAAGGCTACGCGGTCGAACGCGTGGCCGTGTCGGCCGAAAGCTACCGGGAGAACGAGGTTCCCGTCATCCGTCTGGCGCGGCAGGAGACGCGCCAGGAGGACGTCCCGGCCCTGGGCCTGGCCCTGAAATCCTTCCTGGAACTGGCACCGGCAACCGTGGGCACCCCGCTGGGGAGCGGCCCCAAGCTGAACCCGTGAAGGGCAAACGGAATCGAGGTTCCGCCATGAACGATCGACATCCCATCGCGGCACCGGCCTGGAGGAGGAACGTCCTGGTCCTCGCCTGCTCGGTGGCAGGACTGCTCGCCGTCCCGTTCGCGGCTTGGGCCGCCGACGAGCCCGGGGCCCCCCCGGAGGTCATCGAGGAGGGGTTCCCGTCGGCTACCGAGGCAGGCCCCGCCGAGGTGGTCGAGGAGGAGGTGCTCTCGACGCCCTCGACCTTCGAGGCGGGGGCGGCTGAACTGGACGCCCTCTCCGTCGAGTCCCGGCCCGCAGGGGCCCGGGTCTTCGTCGACGGGGAGGACCGGGGCACGACGCCGCTGGAGATCGCAGACCTCGAGCCGGGAACCCACGAGGTGATCCTGTACCTGTCGGGGCTCGGCGCCTTCCGCCAGACGGTGGAGGGGCGGGTGGGGCGCATCTTCGTCGACCTGGAATCGGAGAAGGGGCTCGGCATGGGCCTCGTCGCGGTGGAGACCGATCCGAGCGACGTGCGGGTCGACGTCGACGGACGCCGCATCGGGCTCAGCCCCATCGAGTTTCCCCTGGAGGCGGGTCGCCACACGCTCCGGTTGAGCAAGGACGGGTACAAGGAACTGGAGGAGTCCCTGGACGTGGACCCGGAGGGGTCCCACGCGGTGAAGGTGACCCTGCAGCCGCTGGAGGGCGCCGTGCTGGTGATCTCGAGCCCTGCAGGCGCGGAGGTGCTGCTCGACGGGAAGAGCGTGGGTACGGCCACGGAGCCCCTCCGCGTGGAGGACGTCCCGCCCGGCACCCACGCCGTGCGGGTGCAGAAGGACGGCTACCGCCCCTGGGAGAAGGAGGACCTGCGGGTGCGCAGCGGCGAGACCGCCACGGTGTTGGCGGCGCTCCTTCCCGAGCGCGACTACAGCTGGGTGCGCCTGTTCACCGAGCCCGCGGGAGTCCGGGTCTGGATCGACGGAAACGACATGGGCGTCGCCGGCGAGGACGGGCTGGGGTTCAAGGCCTCCAAGGGCGCTCACAGCCTGCGGCTCGAGGCCGACCCCGTTGCCCTTCCCGGCTACCAGCCCCTGCGGGTGACCGTGAACTTCACGGAGGACGAGGTCGATTACAGGGAGAAGCCGCTGCGCCTGCCCAAGGTGGACCAGAACTTCACCCAGGCTCAGGCCCTCATCGAGCGAGGCCAGAAGGAGGAGGCCCTGAGCTTCCTCGGCCGGGTTCCCCCCGACCATCCGAACTACGGGGAGGCCCGCCTGCTGATGGTGGAGCTTCTCAAGGACCTGGGCAGGACGGGGGAGATCCCCGCGGAACTGCAGGGGCTGCTCGAACGCCCCGAGTACCGGGGCAATCCGGTCCTGAACACGGCGCTGGGGTACTGGAGCCTCGTCGCCGCCCGGGATGCCGGCGACGCCGAGGCCGTGGACCTGCTCGGCAAGGGGCTCGAGGCTTTGGACCGGGCCCTGCAGGCCGTGGAGCTGTTCCCGGCCGACCAGCGGGACGCGCTCGTCCTGCGGGCGTACTACTTCGCGGGGATCTCGAGCGAGATCCTGTTCAACCTGACCGGGGAGAAGAAGTACGTCAAGAAGGGCTCCCAGGCCTGGGAGATCTTCTTCGCCCGGCTCGAGTTGTCGCCCCGGGCACTGGAGAACGAGTGGATTGAGAAGGCCCGCAACCACCGCAGGACGCTTGAGTTCCTGGGGAAGAAGCTGGGCGGGTAGCCTCCTCCTCGCCCTCGCCCTGCTGCTGAGCTGCACGGATGGGCGCAGCCCGGCGGCGGGGCAGGACCCGCCCGGCAACCGCGAGGCCGAAGCCGCGCTGCTCGGGTGGATGGGGCGGTTCGCCCAGAAGGACGAGGGGCTGAGGAAGCTCCTGGAGGGCCAGCCGGCGTGGGCCCTCCTGAGGGACATGGCGCTGCTGGAGGCCATCCAGGCGTTCTCCTCGTCCGATCGGCCCGCCGACCGCGTGGGTGCCGCCCGGTCCTGTCTGGCGATGGCCGACCTGTTCGCGGCGGCGGACGGGTTGTTCCTGGAGGCGGAGGCGGCCTACCTGGAAGCCCTGGGCGCCGGGGCCGATTCCGGGGACCGGGTGCGTCGGGCGTTCGTTCGGTTGCGGCTTCGGGACCTCGCCGCGGCCGGCGCCGACTTCGCCGGCCCGCCGCCCGACGGAGCACGCTTCCTCTGGGCGGTGGGAAGCGCCGGCGTCAAGGCGCTGGAGGGGAAGACGGAGGAGGCGAGGGCGACGATGGCCGCCGCGCCGAAACCGGGGAGCGACGGGGAGGTCGCCCTGGCCCAGGTGGGGTGCTTCCTCTGGGGAGTTCCGTGGGAGGGGACGGACAAGGGGCCCTACGGCCAGGCCCTCGCCGCGTTCCACGGCGGGGATCTGGCGACGGGGGTGATGGCCCTCGACCT
Organism: uncultured Thermodesulfobacteriota bacterium; assembly: GCA_964548515.1. Classification (GTDB taxonomy): domain Bacteria; phylum Desulfobacterota; class Deferrisomatia; order Deferrisomatales; family JACRMM01; genus CAZGRT01. The sequence continues at coordinate 20,589 of CAZJSF010000007.1, read as the reverse complement.
CCTCGATTTCGAGAGCAGCGGCCGGGGGGCGGAGCCGGGTCTCTTCCTCTACCCGTTGTTCCGCAGGGCTTTCGCCGGGCTGGCGGCGGCCGCGGCCGAGGGGGGCGACGGGGTCGCCGCGCTGTTCCTGGCCGGGCGGGCCCGGGAGCACCTGGGGGAGTGGGGCGCGGCCGCGGAGTCGTACCGGAGGGCCTCGGAGGGGAGTGGGAACGGTGCCCCGGGGATCCTGTTCTCCCCCTTCTACGACCTCTCGGAGATGGCGCGGGTTGCCCGGGTTCTCCGAGGGGGGGCCCTCTACCGCTCGGGGCGCCCCGCGGACGCCGTGGAACTGTGGCGGGGGGTGGTGGCGCAGGACGCCCCCGGGGCCCTCGTGTTGGCCTCGCTCGCGGCCATCCAGGCGCGGTTGGGAGCCACCGAGCCCCTCGGAGCGCCGGGGAATTCGGCTGCGGCCGCCGTGGCCGCCTCGCTCGCCGTGGCCGCGGGAGTTGAAGGAGCGAAGGGGGCCGAGGCGGTGGTATCGCTGCACGCGGCCCGGGAGGCCGCCGTTGGACAGAGGGCGGCCGAGGTCTATCGGGGAGCCCGGGAAGGGCGCCGCGCGGCCGATTTGCTGGAGAGGCTGCACGTCAAGTCGACGGGGTACCGGGCGAGCTTCGTGAACCCGCCGGACTACCTGGTGGACCTCGCCCGTTCCTACGCCGCGGCGGGCGAGTACGCCCCCGCCGTTGCCGTGATGTTCGAACTGGCCGGGGAATACCCCTCGCTCCGTTTCGGCTACGAGAGCCTCAAGCGGCTGTACGCGTCCCGCACCGGCGGCGACGCCCCGCCGCGGTGAGGGCGTCTGTCTGCTGGGTGCGCGTGGAAAGGATCGGGCTCATCATGCGTGGAGTCATCTTGATGGCGCTGGTTGCGGCGTCGCTGGCGGCGCCGGCTTCGGCTGGCCTCCGGTATGCGGAGGCGACCGGGCCCTCTACCCTCAACCCGTTCCTGGTGAGGGACATGCCGAGTCTGCGGGCCTCCGAGCTCGTCTACGAGGGGCTCCTGTCCCCGGCCGAGGGGGGAGAGGTCAAGCCGGCCCTGGCCGAGTCGTGGGAGCTTTCAGCCGACGGGATGTCGGTGACCTTCCGGCTGAAGCGGGGGGTGACCTGGCACGACGGCACCCCGTTCACCGCGAAGGACGTCGTGTTCACAGTGCGGGCGGGGAAGGATCAGCGCAGCCCCCCGGGCCTGCGCTCCCAGTTCGTGGCCTTCTCGCGGGCGGAGGCCTCCGGCGACCACGAGGTCCGCGTGGTGTTCGAACGCCGCGTGCTCAACCCGCTGCTCCACTTCGACTTCAAGATCCTGCCTGCCCATCTCTTCCCCCAGGGGTTCGTGGATCCGGACGCGAGGCCGTCCTTCGTGGGAACGGGACCCTTCCGCTTCCGCGAGTGGGCGCCTTCCGGGGAGGTGCGCTTCGAGGCCTACGACCGGTACTACCGCAAGGCGGAGCCGGGCATTCGCGATGCCGAGGTGACCGCCGTGCCGGACGACAACATCCGCAACGAACTGATCCGCTACGGGGCCATCGACCTGATCCCCCAGGTCCGTCCCCGCGACATCCCCGCCATGGAGGAGCTCAGCGGCGTGCGCCTGTACCCCTACAGCACGCTCTCCTACAGCTTCCTGGGGCTGAACTTCCGCACCGCGGCCCTGCGGAGCCCGGGGGTCCGCCGAGCCATCGCCATGGGACTGAACCGGGAGGAAATGCTCAAGGCGCACTACGGGAACCGGGGGACGCTGGTCTCCGGGCCCTTTCCCCCGGCGTCCTGGGCGTACAACTTCGACGTGAAGCCGACCGCCTACGAGGCCAAGGCTGCGGCGGCGGCTCTGGACGAGGCCGGGGCGGCGGATTCCGACGGGGACGGCGTGCGCGAGTGGGAGGGCGAGCCGCTGGTGCTCCGGCTCGTGTCCCTGGCCCAGAACGAGGCGCAGAAGGCGGTGGTGCTCGACATCCAGCAGCAGTTGAAGAACCTCAAGATCAAGGTCGAGGTCCGCTTCCTCGAGCCCATGGTGTGGAAGAAGACCGTCTTCGACGATCACGCGTTCGACCTGGTCCTGGCCGAGTGGACCTTCGACAACAGCGTCAACATCTACTCGCTCTTCCACTCCACCGAGGCGGGGCCGGGCCGGAACAACCTGGGCGGGTACGCGAACGCCGAGGTCGACCGGCTCCTCGAGGAGAGCCGCACGGCCCCCAACTCCGAGGCCCTGCGGGCGATCTACGGGGAACTCCACCGGGTTCTCCACGACGATCTGCCGTACGTCTTCCTGTGGAGTCTGCACCGCTACGCGGTGGTCTCGAGCAGGATCGAGAACGTCCGGCTCCACCCCTTCTACTTCTTCAGCTACGTGGGGTCCTGGAAGGAGAAGTGAGCCCCGCACCCGCCGGTCGCCTTCTGGCGTGGACGGCGAGGCAGGTCTCGGCTTCCGCCCTGGTCCTCCTCGGGGCGAGCCTGCTCCTTTTCGCGGTGGTCCGCGCGGCGCCCGGGAGGGACGGGGGTCCCGGGAGGCTCCTCGTGGCGGCTCAGGGGCTCCGGGGAGAGGCCGCGGGGCCCGAGTCGTTCCCCGCGGGCTACGGCGCGTGGGCCGCCGGCGCGCTCCGGGGCGATCTGGGGAACAGCGCGGCGCTCCAGAGAGGGCGCCCGGTCCTCGAACTCATCGCCCCGGCGGCGGTCCGGTCCTTCGGTCTGGCCGGTTCCGCCCTCCTGCTCTCCTCGGCCGTCGCCCTGGTCCTGGCCGTCGGAGCGGTCGTGCGGCCGCGGTCGCGCCTCGTCCGGGGTGCCGAGGGGTTCGCCCACCTGCTCTCCACCGTGCCCGTGTTCCTGGGGGTCTACGTGGCCGTGGCCGCCGGGAACGGACTCGTCGTGTGGGGAGCGCGTGCCGGGTGGTGGGGTCTTCCCCCCTGGTTCCCGCTGCCGTCGCGTCCCGACTTCGTGCCCTGGGCCGGCGCCGTCGCTCTGCTGGCTCTGTGCGACGGGCTCCTGCTGGACCTCTACCAGAGGTTCCGGGCGGAGTTGGGGCACGCTTCCCGGAACGACCACCTGGTGGGAATCCGCCTGCTCGCCCTCTCCGTGCCGGCCGCGGTGGCCCGCAGCGCCCTGCCCGGGATCGCTTCCCACCTGGCCCGCAAGTCGGGCTTCGTGCTCGGGTCCCTCGTCGTGCTCGAGTCGGCCCTCGGCTGGCCGGGCCTCGGGTACCTGGCGTGGAGGGCCGCCGCCGAGCGGGACCTCCCCGTGCTCCTGGCGGTCGCGCTCCTGCTCGCCGCCGTGGTGCGCGCCTGTGTGGTGGCGGGGGAGGCGGTCTGGTACGGCGTCGATCCCCGGCGCAGGATCCCGTCGCCGTGAGGGGGGGAAGCCCCTATACCTCGGCAGCGAGGCGGAGGGGGCGCGCGGCGCGGTGGGCCGGGTGCGCGCTGCTGCTGCCCGCCCTGGTCGGTGCCGCGGCGGCGCTCGCGGGGTGGCTCCCCGCGGACCCTGCCGCCTTCCTGGGAGACCCCAATGCCCCGCCTTCGGCGGCACACTGGCTGGGCACCGACGCCCTTGGACGAGACCTCCTGTCGCGCCTTGCCTCGGCCTCGGCGCGGTTCGCAGCCCCCGGGATGCTCGCGATCGCGACCGCCCTGGGCATCGGGAGCGTGCTCGGGGTCGCCGGAGGGTTCGGAGGAAGGGCCGCGGAGGCCGCGTCCTCCTGGCTCACCCAGGTCATCGACAGCGTCCCGAAGCTCGTCCTCGTGCTCCTCGTCGCGTCGATCACGGGAAGCGAGCTCTCCTGGATCATGGTCGCGGTCGGCGCGACCTTCGCCCCGCAGGTCGCCGGGGCGATCCAGGCCGAGCAGAGCCTGGGTGTCGGCGTGGGCCGGATCGTGCTGGTCCACATCCTCTGGGGGCACGCCCGACGAGTGCTCCTGGCCCAGTTGCTCGGTCTCGCGGCGTACGCCCTCCTGGCCGAGTCGAGCCTGTCCTACCTCGGGGGGGAACTCGGGGTGCAGGAGCCCGCCGCGAGCTGGGGCAACATGCTGGCCCTCGCCAAGGACGGGCTGTTCCGGGGCCACTTCCTCCCGGCCGTCGCCCCCGCGCTCCTGATCGCCGTGAACCTGCTGGGGCTGACGCTCCTGGGGCAGGGGATCCTGTCGGCGGTGGAGGAGCGGCGGTGACGGCTACCGTCCTCGCGGCCCGGGGCGTCACCGCCTTCGTGGAGGGCGCCCGGGGTCTGCGACGCGTGCTCGACCGCGCGGAGGTCACGGTGCGCTCCGGGAGCACCTTCGCCCTGCTCGGGGAATCGGGTTCGGGCAAGACCCTGCTCTTCAACTCGATCCTCGGGCTCACGTCCGCCGAGCCCGGCGTGGTGGCCGGGAGTGCCGAGGTGTTCGGGAAGGACGTGTTCGACGGGATCGGGGCCTACGCGCGGGTCGTCGAGGAGGAACCGGTCCGGGTCGTCAAGAACGTCCAGGGCTGGGCCCGATGCCAGAGAAGCCGGCTGCGGGGGATCCTGGGGCGGCAGGTCACGATGGTCCCGCAGGACCCCGCCACGGCCCTCTCCCCCTTCCACACGGTGGGGCAGATGCTGGAGCGGGCAGCCGGCCTCGGCGCGTGCGGCTCCGGGGCGGCCAGAGCGAGGGAGGCGGCCCTGGACTGGCTCCGGCGGGTCCACATGTACGGCGTGGCGGAGGTCGCCCGCCTGTACGCGAGGGAACTGTCCGGCGGGATGGCCCAGAGAGTGGCCCTGGCCCTGGCCCTCGCCCCTTCCCCCCGGCTGCTCGTGGCCGACGAGCCCACGACGGGCCTGGACGCCTCCCTGCGGATTCGCGTGCTCGACATGCTCGCGCAGGCGGTGGCCGAGTACTCCCTCACCCTGGTGCTCATCACCCACGACGCCGAGGCTGCCCGCCTGCTCGCCCGCGACGTGGCCGTCCTGCATCGGGGAAGGGTCGTGGAGGACGGCCCCTCGTCGGTCGTCCTGGATCCCGGCTTCGAGCCCAAGCACCCCTACACGCGCTACCTTCTCGACGCGGAGCGGTTCCTGGCGGGGGACGGGGCGCCCGGGGTCCGGGGTTCGCGGACGGGCGGGGAGGACGCTCCGCGGGGGTGCCCGCACCGGGGCGCGTGCCGGGGCGCCTCGGCGTCGTGTGCCGAGGAGGCTCCGGAGTTGACCACCGTGGCACCCGGGCACCGGATCGCGTGCCTGCGGAGGGGCGGAGGATGAATCCCGTCGTCGAGGTCAGCGGCTTGAGGAAGACGTACCGGTCGCCGGCGTCGGGCTGGGGGTTGCTGGGGGGGCGGCGGGAGGTCACGGTGCTGGATTCCGTCGACTTCGCGTTGGGCGAGGGGGAGTTGGCGGCGCTGGTCGGGGAGTCGGGCTCAGGGAAGACCACCCTGGCCCGCTGCCTGATGGGGTTGATCCCCTTCGAGGCGGGGCGGCTCCGGGTCGCCGGCTACGAGGTGGGGCGCGTCGGCGGCCGCAGGCGCCGGGACTTCCGGCGCGCCGCCCAGATCGTGTTCCAGAACCCCTACGCGTCCCTGAACCCGGCCCTCAGGGTCCGGAGCCTCATCCAGGAGGCCGTGAAGGTGCACCGGGACCTGCCGCGGGCGGAGGTCTCCCGGGAGGTGGACCGCCTGGCCGACCTCGTGCTGCTTCCCCGGGAGCGGTTGGGAGAGCTCCCGGCCTCCCTCTCCGGGGGGGAGCGGCGCCGGGTCGCGTTCGCGAGGGCCCTGGCCACGAGGCCGCGCTTCGTGGTGGCGGACGAACCGGTGTCGGGGGTGGATCCGCCGATCCAGGTCCAGTTGATCGAGTTGATGCGCCGCGTCCATCGCCGGAGGGGGGTGACGTTCCTCCTGATCTCCCACGACCTGCGGGTGGCGCGCAGCCTGGCCACGCGGGTGCTCGTGTTGTACCGGGGCCAGATCGTGGAGGACGCCCCGGCGCAGGCGTTCTTCGGCGGGGGTGCCCGCCACCCCTACTCCCGCGACCTCCTGCGCAGCGGGTTCGAGGCGGCGCGCTGTCTCCGGGAGAGCGACGACACCGGGCCGAGGCCCGAGGAGCCGGGAGGATGCCGGTTCCGGCACCGGTGCCGCCTCGTGGATTCGTCGGCCCCCTGTGCTACACTGCAGCCCCCTTTGGCCCAAGCCGGGGCCTTGCACCGCGTGGCGTGTCATCGATGGGACGCAAGCTGAGGACCCTCTTCCTGTCCGCCCTGCTCGCCCTGCCGCTGTGGGCCGGCGCAGCCTCGTACGAGAGCCAGCTCGAGCAGGGCCTGTTCTACCTCGGGCGCGGGCCCACCTACGCGCCCGAGGCGGTCCGCGCCCTGGAAGCCGCGCGGGCCCTCGACCCGGAGAAGGCGGGGGGCGACGGCCGGCTCCTCGGCGGACTGGCGCGGGCGTATGCGATCACCGCGCGCTACTCCGAAGCGTTCTGGCTCCTCGAGCAACTGGAAGGGTCGGCCGCCCTTTCCCCGGAGGACGAGGCACTCCGCCAGAGGCTCCTGGGAGAGTCGGGCCTGGGGCGGATCCGCCTCCTGTGCGCCGTGCCGCTCTCCGGCCTGACCGCCCGCGTGGAGCCCCTGGCGGGGACGCGTCTCGAGGCGACCTCCCGGAAGACACTGGAGCGGCTCGGGGAACTCCTCGCGCGGGGCATCGATCCCGGCCCGGAGGGGGTCGTGCTCCTGGCGCCCGAGGGGGTCTATCGGCTCAGTCTCGACTCGCCGGAGTTGGAGATGCCCGCGGGCTCCGCCGAACTGGAGGTATGGGCCGGCGACGAAGTCGCCCTGCGTCTCGTGCCGCGCTACCCGTCTCCGGAGGGGTGGACCGTGGAGGCGCGCAGCCGCTCGGTCACCCTGTCCTGGGAGGCCTTGGAGGGCGCTTCGTTCCGGCTGTTCCGCCGGGCCGGGAACGACGGGGAGGCGCAGCTGGTCTACCGGGGCGTGGAGGACCGCTACGCGGATACGGGCCTCCCCGTCGGTGCGAGCGTCGTGTACCGGCTCGAGACCCTGGCGGATCGGGGGGAGCTCCTGGCCGTGTCCGAAGTGACGGCGCGCACGCTGCCGCCAGTGAACGCCTTGTCCGCGGAGGCGACCCTGGGGGAGGACCTCCACGTGAAGGTCCGCTGGCAGCTCGGGGAGGGGGCCGCCGACCGGGTGCGGGTGGTTCGCGAAGATCCGGAGGGGGATGCGGTGGTGGGCGAGGCCGGCGCCCCGGAGCCCGTCTTCCAGGGCCAGGTCCGCGACGGCCCCTTCGCTCCGCGCCAGGCACCGCGGCGGGTCGCCTTCCGGGTGGAGGCCTGGGTCGACGGCGAGGGGCAGCCGTCCGCGTCGGGGAGAGCCGAGGTCGAGATTCCGCCTCTGGTCTTCAAGGTCGCGGGGGTGACGGAGAGCATCGAGCGGGGCAGCGTGGTCGTGTCCTGGGAGACCCTGCCCCGGGACGCCGCGGCCGACGGGTACGCCGTGTTCCGGCAGCGAGGGCAGGGGGTGGAGGGCGAACTCGTGGCACGGGTCGAGGGCCCTTTCGCCCGGGAACTCGAGTATCCGGTGGAGGACCCGCTGGCGGCGGCGGGATGGCGCCACTCCGTGCTCCCGTACGTCGGGGACCGCTACATCCTCGATCCCGATCGGATGGAGTTCCGCGGTACGGAGCCCGACGGCGGGCTCGATCGACGGCACCGGATGGGACAGAAGATACCGGACATGGGGCTTTCCTGGGCGCCGTACCCGGGGGCTCGGGGGTACCTGGTGACGCTGGGGGAGCAGGAGGTGCGGGTGAACCGTCCCTACGTGGAGGCCTCGGGTCTGCAGAGCCCGCTGATGGGCACCTCGAACCACGTCGCGGTCTTCGCGCTGGACGGCACGGGGCGGCGGGTGCCCCTGCTCACCGTGGAAGTGAACTACGAACACTATCCCCGGTCGGAGTCCGGCCTGGAAGGAGGAGAACGGCCATGAGGGGGTGGGCGGCGGCCGCCATGGCGCTCTGGGCAGGCCTGAGCCATGCCGGGTACCGGGTCGAGGCCGTGTCGGCTGTTTCGGGTGGGGGGGTCGAGGGGCGCGGCCACGTGTACGACCCCCAGTTCTCCCCGGACGGGAACCAGTTCAGCTTCGAACTGCTGGGAGACGGGGGCGACACCCTCGAGGTGCACCTCGCCGAAGTCGTGCCGGCCGAGGGGAAGGGGCTGGCGATCGCCGATGCCGCCCCCGTGCTCTCCTCCCGCGACGCCGACCCCTTTCAACTCCAGGGTCCCGGCGGCCAACCGGTTAGCGAGCACCTCACGTGGGGGCCCCCGAAGCGGGGGAAGGCCCGGTTCGCCGTGGCGGCGACCCGTCTCGCGGTCCGCAGGGGCGCGGCGAGCGTCAACTTCGACATCTACCTCGTGGAGCCCGGCCGGCGGCGCTTCCTCTCCGACCACCCGGAGAACGACGCCCAACCGGCGTTCAGCCCCGACGGCGAGTTCCTGGCGTTCGCCTCCGGCCGGACGGGCCAGGGAGACATCTACGCGTACCACTTCTTCGCCGAGGCCGACCCGACGATCCGGCTGACGTTCGAGCCCGTCGGTTCCGAGATGTACCCGGCCTGGGACCCGACGTCCCGCGGGCTCGTCTTCGTCGGGCACCTCGGTTCGGAAGACCACCTGTACCGGATCGAAGACGTCCGCTCCGCCGCGGCGGAACGGGACCCCGAGAGGCGCAGGACGGCTCTGCGGCGCCAGACGCGGGATCTCACCCCCGGATGGAAGGACTCGTGCCTGGCCCCCAGCTTCTCGCCCGACGGAAGATGGATCGCCTTCTACTCGCGGGACGCGGGCGGAGGGAGGGCCGACCTGTACGTGCTCCCCGCCGGGGGCGGGACGCCCCGGCGGGTCCTGGAGGCAGGGCTCCCGGAGACCCACGGCGGACCCCGCTGGTCGCCCCTGGGCGACGGGCTGTTCGCCGTGCGCGAGGACGCCGACCGGATGAATCCGCTGGTCTGGGTGCCGCTCGCCGAGGGCGCTCCGGTGGAGGAACTGGCCACCGGGACGGAACTGAACGCGGACCCCTTCGTGAGGCCCGACGGGAACGACCTGCTCCTCGTGTTCACCGCCCAGGGCGGGGCGGAGCGATCGGAGAAACGGTGGCGTCAGGTGTACCAGGCGCGCCTCTCCCCGCAGGGGGGGACCCCGTGAGCCTCGACGACGCCGTAGCCCGCTACGATCCCCTCGAGGCCGTCGTCGAGATCGCCGATGCCACGGGAGTGGACGTGAAGACGGTGGCCACGGTGCTCGAGGCCGAGTTCGACTACCTGGGGTGCCTGGGGTTGCTGGACGACGCCGATCTCGACGAGGAAGGCCAGGCGGAGATCGAATTCCTCAAGCGGAGCAACGCGGACCTTCTCGATGCCAGCGAAGGCCAGTACGATCAGGCGGCGGCGGTATCCTTCATCCAGCGCAACCGGGGGATCGAGAAGGAAGTCATCGAGAGGATCGTCGCGGCGAACTATCGGTTCATGGAGGAGCGGGGATTCCTCGACGAGGACTGGGGAGAGGGCTGAGCCGGGACCCCGCCCCGGTTCCGGCGTACCTCCTCCCCCTCCCCTCCGCCTGCCCCCCCGGCGTCGCCGCCGCCCTCACGCCAGGAACACCGCGATCACCCCCGCCAGGAAGATCCCGTCGAAGGTGCCGGCGCCTCCGATCGAGGCCACGGGTGCGCCCAGCGCCGCTACCTTGGGCAGGTTCAGGAGGTCGGCGCCGATGAGGCACCCCAGGGTCCCCGCCACGTACGCCGCCGGCGCCGACTCCTGCGGGGCGAAGAGCAGGGCGGCGAGCGCTGCGGCGAGCGGCGGCACCAGGAGGGGCAGCGCGATCCCGAAGCCCGGTATCGGGCGGGCCTTCCAGTGGACCACGGCCGCCACCGCAGCCGTTGCCGCCAGGTAGGCGAAGGGTGTCCCCGCGCGGCCCAGGAGGTAGAGGGAGAGGAGGGTCGGGATCACGGCGCCGCCCAGGTTCACCGCGATGATGGTGTGGGACCCGCAGGCCGGTTCGGCGAACCGGAACCGGAACGGCAGGCCGAGGAGGTCTTTCCGGACCGGTCTGCAGGGGCTCTCGATCCGGCGGACCGGGATGTTGACCCCGCTGCCCAGGAGGCTCGCCAGGAGCAGGAGGGGAACCGCCCCCGGCGCCAGGCCCAGCCGCGCGAACGCCGCTCCCAGCAGTCCCACCTGCACGAGAACGAAGGCCACCGTCAGCAGGCCGACCAGCAGGAAGGCGAAGAGGACCGCGAAGGGGAAGAAGATCACGGCGGGGCCTCGGGGAAGGATCTCTTCCACAGCGCCGCCAGCGCCTCGCAGAGTTCCCCCGGCGCTTCGACGAGCGGCATGTGCCCGCATCCCGCGAGGCGCGAGAGCCGGGCACCCGGCACGGCACCGGCCACCTCCTCCGAGAGCGCCACGGGCGTGAGGACGTCCGCCTCCCCGCAGACGACCTCCACGGGGACTCGGATGGTCTCCAGCAGGGCGGGCGAAACCGCGTAGCCGGCGCACGCCGTGAAGTCGGCGTGCAGCGCCCGGGGGCCGGCTTCCGCCATGAACCGCACCGCATCCCGCCGGAGGTTCTCGGGCGTTCCCCGGGCGAAGCAGAACCGCGCCAGGTTTTCCACGGTGCAGGGGAAGGCCTCGATGGTTCCCCGGAGGATCATGGGGTCCACGGGGAGTCGCGCCCCGCTGGAGACGACGCCGGCGCCGCGCAGGCCGGGAGCGTGGCGGGCGGCCAGGGTGAGGGCCACCGCGCCTCCGAGGGAGTGCCCGGCCACGGCCCATTCCCCCACCCGCAGGGCCTCGGCGGTTTCCTCCACGTCGTCCGCGGACGCCTCCACCGTGTCCCTGGCCGGCCCCCCGCTCCGGCCGTGGCCGGCCAGGTCGAGCGCCACGGCAGCGGTCCCCGCCGCCTCCAGGCGGCTCTGCACGTCCCCCCAGAGGCGGTGGTCCCCGCCTGCGCCGTGGAGGAGGAAGAGCGTCCTCCCGTCGCGCCCCCGGCTCCCGGCTCCGTGAAGGATCACCGCTCCTCGTCCATGGCCAGTGCTCCAGGGGTCCCCGCTAGGGTGTCCCGACCCGGGCCTTGAGTTCGGCCACGATCCTCGGGATCGTGTCCTTGTGGATCTCCCGCACGGCGATTTCCACCACAGAGGACTTGCCCGAGTCGAGCCGGTAGAGGTCCAACCGCACCCGCAGGTCCTGGATGATGCCCACGGTGGGCGCCACGGTCTCGTCCCGCGCCAGCAACGTCCCCGAAAGGATCGCGTCGGGTTCCCAGGGGAGTTCGAGCCGGGTCAGAAGCTCCGCCGGGGAGAGGGTCCGGAGGGTGGCGAGGGTCTCCTCCACCTTGCGGGGCTCGCGCTCCATGTAGAAGACGGTCTCGAACAGCCCGGCCCTGGCGAGCCCCTCCGCCAGATCGGCTTCGTCCTGGCCCCGACAGATGTAGTACGCGCCCTCGGCCTTGGCGAAGGGGGCGAAGACCACGACGCGCTTCACGGCCGCGTAGTCGCCGAGCGAGCCCTCCGGTGCCTGGAAGTCCTTGATTCCCGTCGACGACCGCATCGCCTGGCCGATGATCGGGCCGCAGCCGCCGAGTACGACGAGGAGGATCGTGGTGGCCAGCAGTCGCAGTTTCATCGTCAGCACCCCCTGCAGATGGTGTGGCACGAGACACAGTCGTCTTCGGCCCGGTGTTCCGGGAGGACCTTCACGTCGTGGCAGTCCCGGCAGGTGTTCTCCCGCACGGCGTCCCGGTGGTCCGCCGTGTCGATCATCCGGGGCGCGTAGACCGCGATCCGCGACGGGCAGCCTGCCAGCAGCGATGCGAGCAGCAGCAGGAGAAACGTTCTCGGCATGGGCGGTCCTCCTCCGGTCTAAGGACGGCGCGCCGGCGGGGCGCCCCGTCGCCTCAGCTTGCAGCCAAAGCCGGCCGGTTTCAAGGGGTCGACCGGCTGCGGGTGGCGGCATCCCGACGCTTCTCGTAGGCCTCGCGGCACAGGCGGACGTCTTCCAGGAACGGTTCGAGTTCGTCGAGCAGCAGCGCCTGGGGGCCGTCGCACAGGGCCTTCTCGGGGCGAGGGTGGAAGTCCACCAGGATCATGTTGGCCCCCGCGATCACCCCCTGGGCCATGGCGTGCCATACGTCCAGGATCCCATCCGTCGCGACCAGCCGCTTCCCCACCGAGTGGGAGGGGTCGATGCAGACCGGGAGACGGGTCTGGCGCTTCACGACGGGGACGTGGGCGAAGTCCACGAGGTTCCGGTGGGGATCGCCCAGGTTGGTCTTCACCCCGCGCAGGCAGAAGACGATCCGGTGGTTCCCGTTGCTCGCCACGTACTCGCAGGCGTTCAGGCTCTCCTCCAGGTTGATCCCCATCGCCCGCTTGAAGAGAACCGGAAACTCCGTCTGCCGTCCCACGTGCTTGAGCAGTTCGAAGTTCTGGGCGTTGCGTGTGCCGATCTGCACCATCACGCCGGTCGGGTGCCCGCAGGTCCGCAGTGCCTCGGAGATCTCCTCGAGGTGGGACTCGTGGGTGACCTCCATGGCGATGACCTCGATGCCGTACTTCCCCGCGAGCTCGAACACGTAGGGGAGGCACTCCCTGCCGTGACCCTGGAAGTCGTACGGGGAGGTGCGCGGCTTGTAGGCCCCCATCCGGGTCGTCTTCAGCCCGAGCCGCTGGAGGGCCCGCATCATCTCCTCGACGTGCGCGGCGGTGTCCACGGCGCACAGGCCGGCGAAGACGTGGAGGTTGTCCTGGGAGAAGGCGAGGCCCCGGTACTCGAACCCCACCGCCTCGGCCTGCCCCTCGTGCCGGCCGATGATGCGGTACTTGGAGCTCACGCGGATGACGCGCTGTACGAAGGGCAGTTCCTCGAACGCCTCCGTGGGCACCTGGCGCGTCGGGCCGAAGACGTAGACCTCGCTGATGGTCTGCAGGGACCCCTTCACGTTGTGGAGCCGCAGCGCGAGGTCCGGGTAGCGGGCGGCGGTGGACTCCAACTGGCGGTACTCGGGCGAGTCGGGCTGGACGCGGTTCTTCAGGACGATGATCACGGTGTGCTCCTCTCGTTCCCCGGGGGGGAACGTTCAGGGGCCGCCGGCTCCCTCCGCCCGCGGCCCCTCGAAACGAAACGGCCACGGGCGGTCTGGGCTGCCCGTGGCCGTGGAAGTCTGTGGTCGGGTCGGCTTCTCCCTAGACCTCCGGCTCGCGGGCAGGCTCCATAAAGAAGCCCCCGAAGAAGGAGAAGTCGAAGAAGAACGCTTGGCTGTGACGCACGTGCGGCACCTCGTGGGGTCGTTTCGCACCGGGACGGGCCCGAACCCGGTTCGTATAGCGGAGCCCCCGAGGGCCTGTCCAGGGAAAACGCGCGGCGCGCCTACAGGCGGGCGCCGCAGTACTTGCAGTGCACCGCGTCGGGGTCGTGCCCCTCGGCGGCGCACCGCGGGCAGGCCTGGGTGGATACCTCCCCGGCCTTCGTCCCCCGGGCCATCTCCGCGGTGACGATCCCGGTCGGGACCGCGATGATCCCGTACCCCAGGATCATGATCAGCGAGGCCACGAACTGCCCCAGTGGCGTGTTGGGGGAGATGTCGCCGTATCCCACGGTCGTCATGGTCACGACGGCCCAGTAGATGCTCCGGGGAATGCTGGTGAACCCGTTGGCCTCACCCTCGATCAGGTACATCAGCGACCCGAACACGACCACCAGGGCCAGGACGGCGACGAGGAAGACCTGGATCTTCCGGCTGCTCGCCCGGAGTGCCCGAAGCAGGCCGCGGGCCTCGGCCACGTACTGCACCAGCTTGAAGATCCGGAAGATCCGGAGGATGCGGAGCACCCGGATCACCAGCAGGTAGTGGCCACCCGGCACCAGCAGGCTCACGTAGGTGGGGAGGACCGCCAGCAGGTCCACGACGCCGAAGAAGCTGCTCGCGTAGGCCCATGGGCGGCCGACGCAGAGCAGGCGTGCCGCGTACTCCACGGTGAAGAGCACCGTGAAGGCCCACTCCGCCGCGGCCAGCTGCCGCCCGTAGGCCCGGCGCAGGGGGGCGACGCTGTCGGCCATGACGACGAGAACGCTCGCCACGATGCACGCGATGAGGGCGACGTCGAAGGCCTTGCCCGCCGGCGTGTCGGCCTCGAAGATGACCTCGTGCATCGCGGCTCGCCACGGACGGCGTGCGGGGCGGGAGGGCCTGCCCTCCTCCGGACCTGGGCGGCTCACGGACGCATCCCTCCCTGCTCCGTGTGGCGAGAAAGTCGGCAGCGCAAGGATAACAGAGGCGGCGCCTCCGGGCACCGGGTCCGTCGACGGGTATACTCCTCCGGAAGAACCGTTTCGGAGGCGAGACCATGGTGCCTGTCTGCTCGAGGGTCCTCCTGCTGGGCCTCGTCTGCGCCTGTGCGGCACCCCGGTTGGACGCAGAGGGCGTGGACCCCGGTCTGTTCCCCGTTCAAACGGCCGCCGACCCGGAGGTGGCCAGGGGTCGTCGGGTCCGGTGGGGAGGCGAGGTGCAGCAGGTGGTCGAGCGGACGGATTCCACGGACCTAGAGGTTCTCGCCTACCCCCTGCAGGACGGCGGGAGGCCCCGCACGGGGGTCGCGCCGCTCGGCTGTTTCCTCGCGCGCAGGCCCGGGCACTCGGATCCGGCCGCCGTACCCCGGGCTCCCGGGTGACCGTGGTAGGCCGGGTCGTGGGGGCGGCGTCCGGCCGGACCGAGGAGCCCGAGCGGGTGTGCCCGGTGGTGGAGGTGGAACTCCTCCACCGGTGGACCGCTCGGTACCCGGCCCCGGCCCCCCGCGTCCATTTCGGGATCGGCGTCATCCTGCCCTGACGGGAGCCGCGGCGAGGTGCCCCGCGTTCTTCGCGAGCCAGAGTCCGGCGGCTGCGAGGAGGAATGCGAGCCCTGCCAGGGCCGGGGTGAAGGTGCCTGCGCGGTCGTAGACCAGTCCCGCGGCCACCGGGGCGAGGGCCGCGGGGATGTTGGCGGAGAAGAGCCACCCGTACACCTGGCCCACCCGTCCGCTGCCCCACACCCGTGCCGTCGAGGAGGCGTAGAGGACGAGGACGCCGCCGTAGTTCATGCCGGAGAGCAGCGAGAAGGCGAGGAACCCGCCTGCCGACTCCACCAGCCACGGGCCGGCGGCGAACAGGGCGGCCTGGGCGAAGAGGTTCCAGCAGGCGGCGGTCCCGGAGGCTGTCCGGTCGAAGAGGCCTCCCCACGCCACCCGTCCTGCGGCGTTGCCCAGCGCGAACAGGGATACCGCCGTCACCCCGCGGGACGCGCTGGACGGAAAGAACTCCTTGAGGTTGGCGTTCACGGCGAAGCCGGCCGCGAGCCCCACCAGCATGGCGAGGTAGAGGAGCCGGAAGGCCCGGTGGGGAAGCACCTCGCGGAGAGGCAGGGGGCCCGTTTCCCGGCCCGGATGGTCGGGCCGGTCGGCCATGGCGAGACCCGACAGGGCGACGACGAGGGCGAAGGCGGCGCCGAACCACCGGAAGACGTGGAACGGCGTTGCGCCGTCCGCGAGCATCCCCCCCGCGATCTGGCTGACCAGGGCGGCGCCCCCGCCGAAGCCGGCCACGGCGATCCCCGTCACCAGGCCCCTTCGCTCGGGGAACCACAGGATGCAGGTGGAGATGGGGACGATGTACGCCAGCCCGGCCCCGACCCCGGCGATGCACCCGATGCCCAGGACCGTCAGGCCGAAGTCGGTCCCTCCGAGGCCGGCCACCAGCCACCCCGCGCCGAACAGCAGACCGCCGGCGACGGCGCAGCGCCGCCGCCCCAATCGGGGGAGGAGGGTGCCGGCCAGCACCGTGACTGCCGGGAAGACGAAGTAGAAGACCGCGAAGGGGAACTGCGCCGTGCCCTGGAGGAGCCCGGTGAGTTCCCTCAGCGGTTGGACGTAGACGGACCAGGAGTAGGTGGCGCCCAGGCACATCTGCATGAGCACGGCCGCGCCGAGCACGGTGAACCGCTTCACGCCCCCGCTCCAGCCGTCGCGTCGCCAAGAACCCCGTGGGCCATCCGGATGTGGCCCACGTGCTCCCACTCGACCCCCAGGATCCGTGCCCCCGCCGCATCCACGGCCACGGGATCGAACCCCGCCAGGATCCTGCCCACGGGTGGATCGCAGGGCGGGCCTCCCAGGTGGTGTTCTGCCAGGCCCACGCTGGCGTCCACGAGGGACAGGTCGGGACGGCGGTACCGGTTGAGCTCGAAGACCGACTCGTGCATCCGCCGGTGGAAGCCGGACTTCTTCCACGCGCCGCCCTGCTGGTATCGGCTGGGCGGGGCAAACCCCATCATGTTCTTGAGGGACAGCGTGACGCCGGCGAGGCTGTGGCGCTTGAGCACCGCGAAGGAGACCACGAAGGATTCGAGCGCGACCCGTGGGAGCCAGAACTCGGGGAACACGCGGCAGGCCGGATCCTCCCTGCGGACGAGCGGTTCCTCGTTCAGGTCGACCAAGGGCACCCCCAGCCTCCGGGCCGTGCGGTCGTATCCGTGCAGGCGGAACACGTCGCCGGTGGACAGGCGGGAATCCCCCGTGCCCTCCGCCACCAGGACCTCGGCACCCGACCAGCGCCGAATCGCCCGGACCAGGGCCTCCACGGCCGCTGCCGGCAGGGTCACCGGGAAGGGGGAGTCGTTGACCAGGTTGGGCTTGATGAGGATGCGCTTCTGGGCCGCGAGGGTCGGCGGGGCCCCGATCGCCTCCAGCGCCTCGGGCACGGAGCGGTCGTAGTCGACGAAGGGTAGCTCGCGGACGGGATGGGCCATGGCAGCGCGCGGTATGCACAACGGGTTCGCGTCCTCCATGTTCCCGGGTTCCGCGCCCCGTGTCCAGCGGAGGCCGCCGGCGAGTCCGTTGACGAAGGCCCACCCCCCCGTCGTACCCTGCCGGAGCACGGGGGGGCGGAGCGGGGACTCCCTGCCCGATCGGAGAGGAGGAAGGGTCCATGGGCGACAGGACTGCCGGCGGCGTGCCGGTTCGCGTCGCGGAGCTGATGGCCGAGAGCGGCGTCGCCTTCGGAACGAGCGGGGCCCGCGGGCGGGTCGAGGACATGACCGACCGGGTCTGCTACGCGTACACGGCGGCCTTCCTCAAGCATCTCGAGGGGCGGGGAGAGGCGAAACCCGGAGGCCGGGTCGGCCTGGGGGGAGACCTTCGGCCCAGCACCTCCCGCATCCTGAGGGCCGTTTCCGCTGCCGCGCGGGGCCGGGGCTACCAGCCCGTGCATTGCGGATCGCTCCCGTCGCCGGCGTTGGCCCTCTTCGGGCTGAGGGAGGGGATTCCCACCGTGATGGTCACGGGGAGCCACATCCCGGCGGATCGCAACGGCATCAAGTTCACCCGGGTCGCAGGGGAGATCACGAAGGCGGACGAGGCGGGAATCCGCGGCCAGGAGGTCCGCCTTCCGGAGGGGGCCTTCGATGCCTCCGGCGCCCTCCGGCGCGAGTCCGAGGCGGCGCTGCCTGGGGAAGTCCCGGACGCCGCCGAGGCCTACGTGGCGCGCTACCTGGACGGCTTCCCGGGGGGGTGTCTGCGGGAACTCCGGATCGCCCTGTACGAACACTCCGCGGTGGGGCGGGATCTCCTGTACCGGATCCTCACGGGCCTGGGTGCCCGGGTGGAGCGCCTGGCCCGGAGCGAGGCGTTCGTTCCGGTGGACACCGAGGCGATCCGTCCCGAGGATGCGGAACGGGCCCGGCGCTGGGCCGAGGGGGGGCGGTTCGACGCGGTGGTATCCACCGACGGGGACGGAGACCGGCCGCTGGTGAGCGACGAGCGGGGAGTCTGGCTCCGGGGCGACGTGGCAGGAATCCTCACGGCGCGCCTCCTGGGAGCCGATGCCGTGGCCGTGCCGGTCAGCTGCAACACGGCGGTGGAGCGGAGCGGCTGGTTCCGCAGGGTGATCCGCACGCGGATCGGGTCTCCCTACGTGATCGAGGGCATGGAAGGGGCGCTCGCCGCAGGATTCCGGGCCGTGGTCGGGTACGAGGCCAACGGAGGATTCCTCACGGCGTGCGCCCTCTCGGCGGGGGGCGGGGAACTCGCCGCGCTCCCGACCCGCGATGCGGCGGTGGTGATCCTGTCGCTTCTCCTCGGCGTGGCGCGCGAGCGCAGGCCGCTGTCCCGCCTTCTCGCCGACCTGCCGCCGCGCTTCACGGCGAGCGGCCGCGTCCCGGACTTCCCGGTCGAAATCAGCCGTCGGAAGGTGGAGGAGCTGGGTGCGTCGGCCGCCGCCTGTTCCGCTGCGCTCGGCACCGGCTTCCGCCGCGTGGCCGCCGTTGACACGATCGACGGCGTGCGGGCCACGCTGGAGGACGGCTCGGTCGTCCACCTGCGGGCCTCGGGGAACGCGCCCGAGTTCCGGTGCTACACGGAGGCCGGGTCCGAGGCCGAGGCGCAGGCCCTTCTGCGCGCGTGCCTGGGGATCATGGAGAAGTGGAGGCCGTGAGGCCCTCGGTCAGGCCCCCGCGGCGTGGCGCGCGGGGGCCTCGCCCATCCCGGAGCGTGCCCCCCTCGCGCGGCTCGGAGCGGACTCCACGTACTCGGTGATCTTCTCCGCAACGACCGTGAACACCCGGCGGAAGACCTGGGGATCCGGCTCGAGGAGCGTGATCCGGAACCCCCGCTCGTCCGTGCAGAAGGACGACAGCGGCACGACGCACACCCCGGAGGACGCCAGCAGGTAGTACACGAAGCGCTTGTCCACCGCCACGTCCGGGCCCCGCACCAGCCTCTCCACGAGTTCCCTCACCCCCGGATTCTCGATGGGGAGGGTCTGCCGGTCGTTGAGCACCCCCTCCTCGAAGGCCACGGCCATGTAGAACGCGCCGTTGGTCCGGTTCACCTTGAGTCCGGGCACCCGGTGCAGCAACTCGTAGGCCTCGTTCGAATAGGCCTCGTAACGAGCCTTGCGTTCCTCCAGGTAGCGCGGGTACTCGGGATGGCTGAGGATGAGCGGGATGGCCTTCTGGGGGAGGGTCGTGGAGCAGACCTCCACCATCTTCGAGTCGACGATGCTCTGGACGTAGCGCCGGAACACCGGGTCCTTGTCCGCGTTGTACACCTCGATCCACCCGCACCGGGCCCCCGGCCAGGGGATCTCCTTGCTGATGCCCTTCATGGAGATGGCTGGCACGTCCCCGATCAGATCGGAGATCGGGCGGGTCTTCTGCCCGTTGTACGCGAGGTTGCAGTAGATCTCGTCGGCGATCACGAAGAGGTCGTATTCCCGGGCGATCGAGATCATCTCCCGCAGCACCTCCTCGGGATACACCGCGCCCGTGGGGTTGTCCGGATTGATGATGAGGATGCCGGATATGGAGGGGTTGTACTTCACCGAGAGCCGCAGATCCTCCAGGTTCGGGTACCAGTTGTTCCCCGGGTCGAGCAGGTACGACACGGGGTGCTGGCCGGCGTGGGCGGCCTCTCCGGAGGAGTGGGTGGAGTAGGTGGGCGAGGGGCCGATGACCCGCGCCTCCCTTCGGAGCAGCCCGTACACCTTCTGGATCGCGTCCCCCAACCCGTTGAAGAAGATGACGTCGTCGGGCGTGATCTGGATGCCGCCCCGGGCGTTGGTCCGCTCCACCAGGAACTGGCGCGTTTCCAGGAGCCCCTTGGTGGGACAGTAGGCGTAGGAGCAGTCCTGCATGGCCAGGTCGGAGACGATCTCCTTCATCCAGACGGGGATCTTCTCGCCCTTGGCCACGGGGTCGCCGATGTTCTCCATGTTGGTCTGGAGTCCCAGTTTCCGGAGCTTGTCGGCGATCTCCACGATGGCCCGGATCTCGTAGGTGAGTTCTCCGGCCCCGATGTGCACGATGTTGTTCCGCATGTTCTCTCTCCCGGGTCCGCGGCGCCGGGATCCGGCGTCGGAAAAGCGAAGAGGCCACGGGCGCGCTGCCCGTGGCCTCTTGGATCGTCAGTTTCAGGGTCTGGCTCTAGTCCCCGGTCCCGAGGCGACGGGCAACGCACAACCTGGCCGCGGCCGCAGCCGCCGCTCGGGTAGCTCGAATTTCGTGACCCGACGAGCCGGACAAGAGCTTCATGGAATCGTCTCCCGGTCGATTGGGTACCACGCCGGAGGGTCCGAAGTCAACGAGATCGCGTCCGTTCCGCCGCAGGCGACCGGCCTAGTCCCAGCCGAACGGCCCGAGAACGGTGTCCCCGGCGCTGCCCAGGACGGAGTCCCCGTCGGTGTTCACCAGGATCTCGTACTCCAGGGCGTTGAGGGGGTGCAGGAGCGCGGCGGTGCCCCTGTCGCCCACCATCAGCACGCCCCCGGAGGAGGGGTTGTCGTCTCCCGGCAGGATGGTGAGCGCCGCCGGCGCCGAGGCCGCGAAGGTGAACGGCGCAGCCAGGGCGGACGCAGGATCCGTCGCGAGGTCCACGTAGCCGTGGTCCGAGTGGTACACGCGTCCGCCGACGTGGGCCCTGTCCGCGTCGACCCCGTGGGCGAGGGCGAGGGTGAAGTCGTCGAACCAGATCTGCTCGCCGGCGTTGAGGTCCTCTGCCGCGAAGTTGAGGGTCATGGAGTCGGAACTGCC
>CAZJSF010000006.1:7991-33725 GCA_964548515.1 uncultured Thermodesulfobacteriota bacterium | reverse complement strand
CAGATGCACGTGGAGCTCGCCGGCCCGAAGTCCGAGGGTTTCGAGTTCTGCCAGATGAAGGACCTCGACGAGGTCGAGGACGGGAAGTTCGCCGTGGTCGGCCCCGACCTCAAGGACATGGAGGAGGGGAAGACCTACCCGCTGGCCATCTGGGTCGAGGTGGCGGGGCGCAACATGCAGCCCGACTTCGAGCCCATCCTCGAGCGCCAGATCCACCACCTGCTCAACGGAGCCGAGGGCGTGCTCCACATCGGCCAGCGCGACATCGTGTGGATGCGGATCTCGAAGAAGGCGTTCGCGGCGGGCTTCAGCCTCAAGCACTTCGGCACCATCCTGCACGCGAAGTTCCACAACGAGTTCGGGAAGATCCTGGACAAGGTGCAGGTGACGATCTACACCGACCCGCCCAAGGTGAAGGAGCTCATGGCCCAGGCGCGGGCCGTGTACAAGGAGCGCGAGGAGCGCCTCGGCTCCATGACCGACGAGAGCGTGGACACGTTCTACAGCTGCACGCTGTGCCAGTCCTTCGCGCCCGACCACGTGTGCGTGATCAGCCCGGAGCGGCCGGGCCTGTGCGGCGCCTACAACTGGCTTGACGGCAAGGCCGCCTTCGAAATCACCCCCACCGGCCCGAACCAGCCCATCAAGAAGGGCGGGGACATCGACACGAAGCTCGGCCAGTGGATCGGCGTCAACGCCTTCGTCCACCAGAACTCCCACGAGGCCATTTCCTCCTTCAGCGCCTACTCGCTGATGGTGGACCCCATGACCTCCTGCGGGTGCTTCGAGGCGATCGTGGTGCTGCTGCCCATGTCCAACGCCATCATGGTGGTGGACCGGGACTACGCGGGCCCGACCCCCTGCGGGATGCCCTTCTCCACGCTGGCCGGCTCGGTTGGCGGCGGCGCGCAGACGCCCGGGTTCGTCGGCATCTCCAAGTTCTACATCGGCTCGAAGAAGTTCATCAGCGCCGACGGCGGGATCCGGCGCATCGCCTGGCTCCCGAAGGCGCTGAAGGAGTCGATGAAGGACGTCATCGAGAAGCGGGGCGCGGAAGAGGGTTGCCCCGACCTGTACGACAAGATCGCCACCGAGGAGAACGCCACCACCGAGGAAGAGGTGCTGGAGTTCATGCAGAAGGTGGGACACCCGGCCCTCGAGATGGACCCGATGATGTAGGGACCGCCGGAGGGGCAGGGCGTCGCGCCTTGCCCCTCCGGACTCCGGGCACCGATCGAAACTCCGCGAACCGCGCGTTTGCTGACGAAAGGAGATTCCGCCCATGGGACTGACTGGAATCCAGATCTACAAGATGCTCCCGCAGACCAACTGCAAGGACTGCGGCGAGCCCACCTGCCTTGCCTTCGCGATGAAGCTCGCGGCGGGCAAGGCGGAGCTCGCCAAGTGCCCCTACGTCTCCGACGAGGCCAAGGAGAAGCTCTCCGAGGCCAGCGCCCCCCCGATCCGCGTGGTGGAGCTGGGCCAGGGCGCCGACGCCCACAAGGTGGGCGGCGAGACCGTCAAGTACCGCCACGAGAAGACCTTCGTGAACCCCACCGGCATCGCCGTGGCCCTGACGAACAACATGGCGGCCGACGCGGTGGACGCCGAGTTGAAGCTGCTCAACGAGACCGGCTTCGACCGGGTCGGGCTCACCCTGAAGCCGAACTTCGCCTTCGTGTGGGACGAGAAGAAGGACCAGGGTTCCTTCGTGGAGCTGGTGAAGAAGGTCGCCGGCGCCACCGGGAAGGGGCTGATCCTGTCCTCCGAGAGCCTCGACGCCCTCAAGGCCGCGGCGGAAGCCGTCAAGGGCAAGAAGTTCGCCCTGCACGCGGCCACCGCGGCCACGGCGGACGCCTTCGTCCAGATGGCCAAGGACTTCGGGTGCGCGGTGGTGGCCAAGGGCGACAGCCTGGACGACCTCGCCGCGGTGGGCGAGAAGTTCGTGGCGGCCGGCCTGAAGGAAGTGCTCCTGGACACGGGCTGGAAGGGCCTGCGCGACACCGTCACGGCGAACATCGCGATCCGGCGGGCTGCGCTCGACAAGAAGTTCCGCGCCCTCGGGTTCCCGACCATCGCGTTCCCGTGCGCCATGACCGACCACAAGGAGCTCCAGGCCGCGTACGCCACCATGCTGATGGACAAGTATGCCGGCGTGGTCGTGCTGAGCACCCTCGACCCGGCCGTGACCCTGCCGCTCCTCGTGAACCGGCTCAACGTGTACACGGACCCCCAGCGGCCGATGACCATGGACCAGGGTATCTACGAGATCAACAACCCCGGCCCCAACAGCCCCGTGATCATCACGACCAACTTCGCGCTGACCTACTTCGTGGTGAGCGCCGAGGTGGAGGGGAGCCGGGTGCCCACGTGGCTGCTGATCATGGACACGGAGGGCATGAGCGTGCTTACCGCGTGGTCGGCCGGCAAGTTCGTGGCCGACGCCATGGCGCCCTTCGTCAAGAAGAGCGGCATCACGGAGAAGGTCCCGCACCGCAAGATCATCATCCCCGGTTACGTGGCGCAGCTCTCGGGCGAGTTCCAGGAAGAGCTGGGCGAGGGCTGGGACGTCATCATCGGCCCCCGGGAGGCTGCCGACCTCCCGAAGTTCCTCAAGGACTACGCGGCCAAGAACGGTTGACCGGATCCGGGGGCGGTCGGCGAGGCCGATCGCCCCTCTCTTTTCCGGGCCGCTCCCGTAGGGGGGCCGGGTCCCAACCTTTACTGAAGAAAGAACCAGGAGGGCAGCAATGAAGATCTACACCATTGCCGAAAGCATCAACATCATGTCGAAGACGATCGGGCCGGCGATCCGGGAGAAGAGCAAGGGCCCCATCCAGCAGATGGCCGAGGAGGAACTGAAGGCCGGCGCGGACATGCTGGACCTGAATCTCGGCCCTGCGCGGAAGGCCGGTGACGAGATGATGCAGTGGCTGGTCCAGACGGTCCAGGAAGTGAAGAAGGACGTGCGGCTGGCGCTGGACACGACCAACACCCTGGCCGTCGAGGCGGGCCTGAAGGTGTGCAACGAGCGGGCCCTCGTGAACTCGATCTCGGCCCAGCCGCAGAGCATGGAGGAGCGGCTGCCGCTGGTGAAGAAGTACGATGCCGACTTCGTGGCCCTGACCATGAGCGAGGAGGGGATCCCCCGGGACGCCAGCGAGCGGGCCGTGGCCCTTTCCACCATCATGGCGACGGGAGACGAACTGGGCATCGACCACGCCCGCTACTGGGTCGACCCCATCGTGCTGCCCGTCTCGGTGGACATCAACCAGGTCAAGGCCTACATGGAGTTCCTCCCCATGGTGAAGGACATCGTCCCCGGGGCGACCAACACCTGCGGGCTCTCGAACGTCTCGAACGGCGCACCCAACGACCTGCGGCCGATCCTCAACCAGGTGTACCTGCTCATGCTCTACCACCTGGGCCAGGAGTCCGCGATCGTGGATGCCTACGACGCCGACATGATGGCCATCTGCCAGGGCAAGTGGGCGGCCGAGGCCGCGTACGTCGCCAAGCTCATGGACGGAGAGGACGTGGCTCCGAAGACGGACAAGGAGAAGCTCCTTCACAAGACCGTACGCGTCCTCAATGGGGACGTGCTGTACTCCCACTCCTGGCTGCAGGACTGAGTACGAATGCTCTTGGGGGGGAGGGAGACCTCCCCCCCTTTGTCTTGCCCCTTGACAACAATATAACGGCATTTTATCTTAGCGGCTCCTTTGGGCCACCGGACTCCTGCGCCGGGTCGCCGGCCGTGGGGGGAGGGGTTCACCGGATCGCCCGTTCACGCCAGATGCCAGATCCTGAGCCGTCGGGCGGGGAACGGGTCCCACACGGGTCCGTTTGTCCTGAGGGGAGTGGCGTTTTGCCCGTTGACGCGGCGGCAGGGCGCGGGTAGAATGCTGCAGCGCAGTATGGCGCAGGAGAAACGACGGCCGCCGTCGAGAGCGGGAGGGCGCTTCCGTGGGCAAGCGAAAGAAGTCCAGCTACATCATCCAGTCGGTCACCAACGCCCTCGACTTGCTCGAGGAGTTCCGGGGTGAGGACACCGAGTTGGGCGTCACCGAGTTGTCCAAACGGCTCGGGCTGCACAAGAACAACGTGTTCCGCCTTCTCGCCACGCTCGAGAGCCGTGGCTACATGGAACAGAACAAGGTCACCGGCAACTACCGGCTCGGACTGCGGGTCCTGGAACTGGGCCAGGTTTTCATCAAGCACATGGGCCTTCTCAAGATGGCCCGGCCGATTCTCGAGGAGATCGTGGAGCGGGCCAACGAAACGGCCTACCTCGGCGTCATCCGCGACGACCGGGTCGTGTACGTGGACGTGGTGGAGGCCACGCGGCCGGTGCGGGTCGTGTCCAGGGTCGGGGTGGGCCTGCCCGTGTACTGCTCGGCCGTGGGGAAGTCCCAGATCGCGTTCGAATCCGAGGACGAGGTGGAGAGGGTTCTCGCGGAGAGCGCGATGAAGGCCTACACGGAGCACACGATCACGGACCGGACCCGCCTTCTCGAGCAACTCGAGACGATCCGTGGGGCCGGGTATGCGCTCGACGACGAGGAATACGACGAGGGCATCCGCTGCGTGGGCGTACCGGTGCGGGACTACACGCGCCGCGTGATCGCAGGGCTCTCCATCTCGGGTCCTGCCTACCGGTTCACCGAGGAGCGCCTCGCTCAGGAGTTGATCCCGCTGGCGCTGGAGGCGGGCCGCAAGCTCTCGTCCCGCCTCGGCTTCGAGGCCGGGCAGGAGGGCTGATCTACCGGGATCGCCGGTGCTCCACCGCCGACCGGGTCTTTAGTTCGGCTAAATTCATTTTACCCGGGCTAAAGAATCCTTGACCCCTCCGGGTGGAGCACATAGAATGCCGCGGTTCCTGCGGCATCCCCCCATCCTTTTTCCGAAAGTCGCCTGGCCTTGACTCGTCTGCAGCGAGCCTCTCGGAGCCGATCGTCCCCGGTGCCGCCCAAGGCGGGCCGGAAGGCGGGGGCTCGCGAGAAGACCGGGGCGACCGCTCCGGCTCCGGCGGGCCGCGAGGCGCCCCTCGAGGATTTCAACATCGGGGCGAAGATCAAGGGCCTGCGACTCCTCCGCAAGAAGACCCTCCAGGAGGTCGCCGACGAGACCGGCTTCTCGCCCGCCCTCATCTCCCAGGTCGAGAACAACAACGTGTCGCCGCCGCTGGCGACGCTCTCCAAGATCGCCAAGGTGCTCGGGGTCCGCGTCGGCTACTTCTTCCGGGAGGAGGGGCCGGAAGAGGCGTACGAGGTGATGCGCCGGGAGGAGCGGCCTGCCGTGACCCGGGTCATCTCCCGAACCGGGGGACAGCACGGCTACACGTACAACGCGCTCACGCACCGCAAGCGCGACAAGATCATGGAGCCCTTCCTCCTCTTCGTCGACCCCGGCATGCGGGACGAGGAGAACCTCTACAGCCACGAGGGGGAGGAGTTCCTGCTCATCCTGGAAGGCGAAGTGGAACTGGTCCTCGAGCAGGAACGTGTCGTCCTGCGGGAAGGGGACAGCGTGTACTTCGAGTCGAGCCTGCGCCACCGGCTCCTGGCCCACGGCTCCGGGGGGGCCAAGGTCCTCGCCGTGCTGGCCAAGGGGGGCTGAAGAGGAGGCCGCGAATGGAAACGACCCGTCGCCGGAAACTGGCCGCGGCGCTCGCCGCGGTTGCGCAGTACCGGGTCGAGGTGGAGGAGACCTGCCTGCCGCAGGCTCCGAGCCCGTGCCCGGCCGCGCCGGCTGTTCCCACGCCCACGGCGTGGGCCGGAGCGGGGCGGCAGCACGGGATGCTCATGAGAGATTTCTGGCAGCGTCGCCTGGCCAAGAGCTGGTAAACTTCGTCGCCCCGCGGGCGGGCGGTTTCCACGGCAAGGAGTACGCCATGAAGAAGACTGGGAAGAACCCCCTCAAGATCACCGACCTCACCTTCCGCGACGGGCACCAGAGCCTGTTCGCCACGCGGATGCGGACCGAGGACATCGAGGCGATCGCCGAGACCGTCGGCAAGGTCGGGTACCACTCCATGGAGGTCTGGGGCGGGGCGACCTTCGACACGATGCACCGGTTCCTCGGAGAGGATCCGTGGGAGCGCCCGAAGCGCCTGCGGCGCTTCATCCCCAAGGAGGTGAAGTTCCAGATGCTCCTCCGGGGACAGAACCTGGTGGGGTACCGAAACTACGCGGACGACATGGCCGTGGCCTTCGTGGACGAGGCGTGCGAGGCGGGAATCGACATCTTCCGCATCTTCGACGCCCTCAACGACGAGCGCAACTTCGCCACCGTGGCGAAGCGGGTGGTGGAGAACGGCAAGCACTTCCAGGCGGCTCTCTCCTACACCGTGACGGGCCGCCGGATGGGCGGCGAGATCTTCAACCTCGAGTACTGGGTGGCCAAGGCCAAGATCTTCGCGTCCATGGGCGCCCACTCCATCTGCATCAAGGACATGGCCGGCCTGCTGGCCCCGGAGGACGCGGGCGTCCTCATCCCGGCGATCAAGAAGGCCACCAAGCTGCCCGTGGAGCTCCACTGCCACACCACCTCGGGGATGGCGGAGTACACCTTCCTCAAGGCCATCGAGGCCGGGGTGGACATCATCGACACCTGCTCGGCCCCGTTCGCGGGCCGGTCGAGCCACCCGGCCATCGAACCCATCGTGGTCATGCTCCAGGGCGGGCCCCGGGACACCGGGTTCGACCTGGAACGGCTCAACGAGGTGGCCGACTACCTGGAGAAGATCGCTCCCAAGTATCGCCACCTTCTCGACACGAGCCGCCTCGCCGTCGCCGACATCGGGGTGCTCATGCACCAGACCCCCGGAGGCATGCTCTCGAACCTCGTGAACCAGCTGCGCGAGGCCGGAGCCATGGACCGGCTGGGCGACGTGTTCGAGGAACTGCCCAAGGTGCGGGCCGATCTCGGCTTCCCCCCGCTGGTGACCCCGTCGAGCCAGATCGTCGGGGTCCAGGCCGTGATGAACGTCCTGATGGGCAAGGTGGGCGGCAAGATCGCGGAGCGCTACAAGATGATTTCCGGGCAGGTGAAGGACTACTGCTACGGACTGTACGGAACTCCGCCCCGGCCCATGAGCAAGGAGCTCCAGAAACTGGCCCTCAAGGGGTATCCGCGGGGGGAGAAGCCCATCACGTGCCGGCCGGCGGACGTGCTCGAGCCCGAGCTGGAGAAGGCCAAGGCCGAGATCGGCGACCTGGCCAAGAACCGGGCCGACCTGGTCCTCTACAACATGTTTCCGACGACCGGGAAGAAGTTCCTGAGCGTGAAGTACGGCAAGGAGCCCGCCCCGGCCGAGTGGAAGCCCCGAACCCTGGAGGAAGCCAAACGGGAGGAGGAACTGATCCGAAAGGCCCTCGCGGGAGAGCTGGTGGAGAAGCCCGCGAAGGAGGCCCCGCCGAAAGGTGCCGCGGCCCGCACCTACCACGTGCACGTCGACGGCGACTACTTCGAGGTCGCGGTGGAGGCCGTCGGAGGGGCGCCAGTGGCCGCCATCGCTCCCGTGGCGCCGGCACCCCAGCCGCCCCCCCGGCCGGCGCCGGCTGCGCCTGCCGCCCGGCCCGAGCCCGCCCCCGCCGCCCCGGCGCCCGTCGCCGCTTCCGTGGCCAAGGGGCAGGTCGCGGCCCCCATGCCCGGAATGGTGGTGGACGTCCTGGTCCAGCCCGGCGACGCCGTTAAGGCCGGCGACGTGGTGGTGATCCTGGAAGCGATGAAGATGGAGAACAGCCTCGAGGCGCCGGTGGACGGAGTCGTGGAGGCGGTTCGTTTCAAGAAGGGCGACAGCGTCCCGAAGGATGCGGTCCTGGTGACCATCTCGTGAAGCCGCCCGAGGCCCGCCGGCAGGCCGGGCCTCACGACCGGGGCAACCGAACGACAGAGGAGATCGGAATGTCGACGCTGAAGCAGAAGTTCGACCTCCTGGCCGAGAAGAACCGCGAGGCCGAAGCCGGCGGCGGCGAGAAGCGCATCGCCAAGCACCACGAGCAGGGCAAGCTCACCGCGCGGGAGCGGCTCGAGTTCTTCTTCGACCCGGGCACCTTCGTGGAGGTGGACAAGTTCGTCACGCACCAGTGCACGAACTTCGGCATGGACGCGACCAAGTTCCTGGGAGACGGGATCGTCACCGGCTACGGCAAGGTGGAGGGGCGGCCCGTCTACGCCTATGCGCAGGACTTCACCGTGTTCGGCGGCAGCCTGTCGCTGACCATGTCGAACAAGATCTGCAAGATCATGGACATGGCCCTCAAGAACGGTGCCCCGGTCGTGGGCTTGAACGACTCGGGCGGCGCCCGCATCCAGGAGGGCGTGCAGAGCTTGGCGGGCTACGCCAACATCTTCCACCGGAACGTGATGAGCTCCGGCGTGGTCCCCCAGATCTCGGGCATCGTCGGGACCTGCGCCGGCGGCGCGGTGTACAGCCCGGCGCTGACCGACTTCGTGTTCATGGTGGACGGGACGAGCCACATGTTCATCACCGGGCCTCGGGTCATCAAGTCGGTGACCAACGAGGACGTGACCATGGACGCCCTCGGCGGTGCCCTCACCCACAACCAGAAGTCCGGCGTGGCCCACTTCATGGCCGCGAACGACCGCGAGTGCCTCGGCGAGATCCGGCGACTGCTCTCGTTCCTGCCCTCCAACAACCTGGAGGACCCGCCGAGCGTCCCTTGCGACGACCCGGTCGACCGCAAGCTCACAGAGATCAACGAGACCGTGCCCGACAATCCGAACAAGGGGTACGACATCAAGGACATCATCCACGCCATGGCGGACCACGGCGACTTCCTGGAGGTCCACCAGCACTACGCGCCCAACATCGTGGTGGGGTTCGCGCGGATGGGCGGCATGGTCGTGGGGATCGTGGCCAACCAACCCGCGTACCTGGCCGGGTGCCTCGACTGCGAGGCCTCCATGAAGGCGGCCCGTTTCGTGCGCTTCTGCGATGCCTTCAACGTGCCCATCGTCACCCTGGAGGACGTACCCGGGTACCTGCCCGGCACGGACCAGGAGTACCGGGGCATCATCAAGCACGGGGCCAAGCTCATCTACGCCTACTCCGAGGCCACGGTCCCGAAGATTACGGTCATCACCCGAAAGGCGTACGGGGGTGCGTACTGCGTCATGAGCTCCAAGCACCTGCGCGGGGACGTGAACCTGGCGTTCCCCACGGCCGAGATTGCGGTGATGGGCCCCCAGGGGGCGGTGGACATCATCTTCCGCAAGGAGATCGACGGCGCCGAGGACCCGAAGGCGGCGCGCCTGCAGAAGATCGAGGAGTACAGCGAGCGCTTCGCGAACCCGTACCAGGCCGCCGAACTCGGCTACGTCGACGAGGTGATCCTTCCGGAGGATACCCGCCTGCGGGTCATCCAGGCGCTGGAGGCGTGTCGGAACAAGCGGGATTCCAATCCCCCGCGCAAGCACGGGAACATCCCCCTCTAGGAGGCGCGCGTGCCCGCCAACGGCTCGATCTGGACCTTCGCCGGTCTCACGGCGGCGGTGGGGATGAGTGTCGTCTTCGTCGCCCTCTTCCTGCTGTCCATGTACATGCACTACTTCAAGGTCCTGATCGCCCGGTTCGAGGGCGGCCGCAGGACCGCGGCGGCGCGCCCGACGGCCGCCGCTCGCACCCCCGCTGTAAAGCCCGCACCCATCGCCGGCGCGGTCGGCCGGGACGACCGGGGCGCCGTGGCCGCCGCCGTTGCGTTGGGGCTCCACCTGGCCGGAGTCCGGGGAGCGCCCTCGGGGGAGGTGGCGGCCGCCATCGCCATCGCCCTCGCGACGCACCGGGAGCGTTTGGGGGGCGCGGCCGCGACGCGCGCTGTAGCGACGCCGGGCTGGCGTCTCGCCGGCCGCATGGACGCCATGTCGGGCAGGGCCCGTCGTCACGAACGGCCGTTGCGCGGGTAGACGCGAAACCACGATGACCCTGCGACCAGGGAGGAGCCTTCACCCATGAGCCGCTACGACCTCGTGATCAACGGGAACGCCTACCAAGTGGAGATCGGAGCGCTTTCGGGAAACCGGGCCACGGTCACGGTGAACGGCGTTGCGTACCAGGTGGAAGTGCCGTCGGGGGCGCTGCCCGCCGCCGCGGCCGCCCCCGCCGTGTCGCCGGCCGCGCCCGCCCCGGCGGTTCCCCGGGCGGCAGCGCCTGCGGCCGCCGCCCCTCGGACGGCCCCTCCTCCCGCCGCGGTACCCGAGGGCGGAGAGGTGATCACCGCGCCGATGCCCGGCCACATCCTCGGGGTGCCGGTGAAGCCCGGCGACGCCGTGGAGGTGGGTGACACCCTGGTCGTGATGGAAGCCATGAAGATGGAGAACGAGATCAAGGCCCACGTGGCGGGCAAGGTGGTGGAGGTCAAGGTCGCCAAGGGCCAGGACGTGGGCGTGGGCGAAGTGCTGGTGGTGATCGGGGCCTGAGCATGGACCTCGGCGCCTTCTTCCAGAAGTTCCTCCTGAGCACCGGCTTCGCCAATTTCGGGTGGGGCCACGGGCTCATGGTCACGATCGCCTGCCTCTTCATCTACCTGGCGATCAAGAAGCACTACGAGCCGCTGCTGCTGATCCCCATCGGGTTCGGGATCCTGCTCGCGAACATCCCGATGCCGCCGGGCTTCGAGCTCATCAGCGCGAAGTTCATGGCCGGGGAGTCCGGGCCCAGCACGATGATGGACTATCTCTACATGGGGATCCTCAAGGGCTTCTACCCGCCCCTGATCTTCCTCGGCGTGGGGGCTCTCACCGACTTCTCGTCCCTCCTGGCGAACCCGCGGCTGGTGCTGCTCGGCGCCGCCGCCCAGTGCGGCATCTTCATCAGCCTGGCCGGGGCCCTGTGGCTTGGCTTCAGCCCCCAGGAGGCCGCCTCCATTGGGATCATCGGGGGGGCCGACGGCCCGACCTCGATCTTCCTCACGTCCCAGTTGGCGCCGCACTTGATCGCGCCCGTGGCCATTGCCGGCTACTCCTACATCGCCCTGGTGCCGGTTCTCCAGCCTCCGGTCATGTACCTGCTGACCACCAAGGCCGAGCGGCGCATCAAGATGCCGCCGGCCCGGAGCGCCTCCAAGCTCGAGCGCATCCTCTTCCCGATCGCGTCGTTCCTCATCTGCACGCTGATTGCGCCGGGGGCGGTGCTCCTCCTGGGGATGCTCTTCCTCGGCAACCTCCTCAAGGAGTCGGGCGTGACCGACCGGCTCTCCAATACCGCCAAGTCGGCCTTCATCGACACGGTGACGATCCTGGTGGGCGTGGGGGTGGGGGCGAGCGCTTCGGCCGAGACGTTCTTGAGGCCCCAGTCCATCAAGATCTTCGCCCTGGGGGCCGTCAGCTTCATCCTCGCCACCGCCGCGGGGGTGCTGTTTGCGAAGCTGATGAACCTCTTCACCAAGAACAAGATCAACCCGCTCATCGGGGGAGCCGGCGTCTCGGCCGTGCCAGACTCGGCCCGGGTCGCCCAGATGGTCGGGGCGAAAGAGGACCCGACGAACTTCCTGCTGATGCACGCGATGGGCCCCAACGTGGCGGGGGTGATCGGTTCGGCCATCGCCGCCGGCATCCTGTGGTCGCTGATCGGCGGTTGACCTGCCGGGAACGGTTTCGTCCAAGCCAAGGGAGGAAGGAATGAGCCGCGAATCCATTCGCCAGAAGGTCCAGGAGTGGGAGGACAAGGTCGTCGCCAAGACCCTCTCCAAGTTCCCGGAGAGGCGGGCGAAGTTCGAGACGACCGCCGGGATCGAGGTGAAGCGGGTCTTCACGCCCGCGGACGTGGACGACTCGGCCTACCTCGAGAACGTCGGGCTTCCGGGCGGCTATCCCTTCACGCGGGGTGTCCAGCCCACCATGTACCGGGGCCGGTTCTGGACCATGCGCCAGTATGCCGGCTTCGGCACGGCCGAGCAGACCAACGAGCGGTACAAGTACCTCCTCAAGCAGGGGCAGACCGGGCTTTCGGTCGCCTTCGACCTGCCGACCCAGATCGGGTACGACTCCGACCACGAACTCGCGGAGGGCGAGGTCGGCAAGGTGGGAGTGGCCATCGACACGCTGCGGGACGCCGAGATCCTCTTCGACGGCATCCCGCTGGACAAGGTGTCGACGTCGATGACCATCAACTCCACCGCTGCGGTGCTCCTGTCCATGTACATGGCCGTGGCGGACAAGCAGGGGGTGTCCAAGGAGAAGCTCCAGGGCACGATCCAGAACGACCTGCTCAAGGAGTACGTCGCCCGGGGCACCTACATCTTTCCGCCGGAGCCGAGCCTGAAGGTCATCACCGACATCATCGCGTACTGCAAGGACAACGTGCCCCAGTGGAACACCATCTCCATCTCCGGGTACCACATCCGCGAGGCGGGCAGCAGCGCGGTGCAGGAGGTGGCCTTCACGCTGGCCAACGCCATCGCCTACGTGCAGGCGGCGGTGGACAAGGGCCTGGACGTGGATGAGTTCGCGGGGCGCCTCTCCTTCTTCTTCAACTGCCACAACAACCTGCTCGAGGAAGTCGCCAAGTTCCGTGCGGCCCGGAGGCTGTGGGCGCGGATCATGAAGGAGCGCTTCGGAGCGAAGGACAAGCGCAGCATGATGCTGCGGTTCCACACCCAGACGGCAGGGTGCAGCCTGACGGCCCAGCAGCCGGACAACAACGTGGTGCGGGTTACGATCCAGGCCCTGGCGGCGGTGCTCGGGGGTACCCAGAGCCTGCACACCAACTCCCGCGACGAGGCGCTGTGCCTGCCGACGGAGGACTCGGTGCGGATTGCGCTGCGGACCCAGCAGGTCGTCGCCCACGAGTCCGGGGTGGCGGACACCATCGACCCCCTGGGTGGGTCCTGGTGCGTGGAGGCGCTCACGGACTCCATCGAGCGCGGCGCGGAGGAGTACATCCAGAAGATCGACGACCTCGGGGGCGTCATCAAGGCGATCGAGGCCGGCTACGTGCAGAAGGAGATCGGCGACAGCGCCTACGCCTACCAGAAGCAGGTGGAGTCGGGGGAGCAGGTCGTCGTGGGGGTCAACCGGTTCCAGATCCAGGAGCAGCTCCCCAAGGAGCTCCTGAGGGTCAACCCCGAGGTGGAGGCCTACCAGAAGAAGAAGCTGGCCGGCGTCAAGGGCGACCGGGACGCGGCAGCGGTCCAGCGGACCCTGGCCGACCTCCGCCGTGTCGCGACCGAGGGCGGCAACGTCGTGCCTCCCATCTTCGAGGCGGTCAAGACCTACGCCTCGCTGGGCGAGATCTCCGACGTGTTGCGGGGCGTGTACGGGGAGTACACCGAGGGCGGATGAGCCGAGACGTGGCGACGCGAGACCCTCGCGGCGTCCAGGGTGAAGGGTAGGAGGGAAGAGCGATGGCTCAAAAGAAGATTCGGGTCCTCGTCGCCAAGCCGGGCCTCGACGGGCACGACCGGGGTGCCAAGGTGGTGGCCCGGGCTCTGCGGGACGCCGGGATGGAGGTCATCTACACGGGGATCCGTCAGACCCCCGAGAAGATCGTCGCTGCGGCCGTGCAGGAGGACGTGGACGTCGTGGGGCTTTCGTGCCTCTCCGGGGCGCACATGGTGCTGTTCCCCCGGGTGGCGGAGGGGCTGCGCGAAAGGGGGAAGACGGACGTGCTGCTGTTCGGAGGCGGTATCATCCCCGCCGAAGACATCGGCGGCCTCAAGGAGGCGGGGTTCGCGGAGATCTTCCTGCCGGGAACCGATACCAACGACGTGGTGAGCTTCATCCGCGAGAGAGTCGGCTGAACCCGATCCGCCGGCGCGTTCGGGGCGGCCCCAGGACCAAGGAGTCTTCCATGCCCAAGAAGATCAACCACATCGGAATCGCCGTGAACGACATCCAGGAGGCGGCCCGCTTCTATACCGAGCAACTCGGGCTGCAGTTGGGGGGCATCGAGGAGGTGTCGGACCAGAAGGTCAAGGTGGCCTTCCTCCCCATCGGAGAGGTCCGGCTCGAACTGGTGATGCCGACCAGCCCCGACTCGCCGGTGGCGAAGTTCCTGGAGAAGAACGGCCCGGGGTTCCACCACATCGCGTATCAGGTCGACGACGCCGCGGCCGAGGTGGAGCGCCTGAAGGCGACCGGGGTCCGCATGGTGGACGAGAAGCCCCGCAAGGGGGCGCACAACACTTCGATCGCCTTCGTGCACCCGAAGTCGTCCGGGGGGGTGCTCACCGAGCTCGTGCAGGAGATGGGCCACGACTGATCTCGAGGCCACGCTCACGGAGAAGGGCCGCCCGGTGGGGCGGCCCTTCTCTCGTTCCTGGTCCAGTGCGATGCTCCTTCGGGAGGTCCGCCTGCAACCCGCGTCAGTGCAGGATCGCTGAGGGAGCCTCCTCCTCGTCGCCGGACTGCCGCTGCAGGATCAACACGATCGCCTCCGCCAGGCTCTCCTTGGCCGCATCCACGGTCGGCCCCCTCCCCGCCGCTCCCGGTATCTCCACGCAGTGGGCCACGAACCAGCCGCGATCCCGCTCGATGATGGCAGTGAACTGGTTGTTCGTGTGCTGGTTGATCATGGGCTCCGACCTTTCCCCAGGGTTTTGTGCTCTCCAGTACAATGACCATCGCCGTCCGCTTTGTCAAAGCCGGCACGCCAGCGGCCGCGGTCGTTGACCGGGAGGCGCCGCGGCAGGTAGAAAGGCTGCATGGCCGACTCACGTCCCGAGGTGCCTGCCTCTGCTGCGGGTGCTCCCCGCTCCGGCTACGGTTGCCGGGACTACCGCGAGGAGATGCGACTCCTGGGGCTGCGGCGCAGCCTGCAGCGCTCCGACCTCACGGAGGAGGAGCGTCGTCGACTTCGGGAGGCGATCGACGAACTCGAGTCGTCCCTGGGCCTCTGACGGGAACGGGCCTCCATCCGATGGGAGAGACCCCTGTCCGCCCGCCGCTCGAAGCTCTACCCGACGTCCTCCCCGTGTTCCCGTTGCGGGGAGTGATCCTCTTTCCGGGTGCCCAGCTTCCGCTCAACGTGTTCGAGCCGCGCTACCGGAACATGACCTTGGACGCCCTCGGCGCGGGGAGGCTGATCGGAATGATCCAGCCCGATCCGCGTTCGACGGACGAGACCGCCCTCTGCCCCGTGGGGTGCGCGGGTCGGATCACGGTCTTCAGCGAGACCGGGGACGGCCGCTTCCTGATCGTACTCACCGGGCTGTCGCGGTTTCGGATCGCTCGGGAGCTCTCGTCGCGGGGAGGGTACCGGAGGGTCGAGCCCGACTGGTCTCCGTTCCGGGGAGACCTCGCACCGTCGGTCCTCGCCGCGCACGCCGCGGAGGGGCTGCTCGACGCGGCGCGGGGATGGGCTTCCCTCCACGGAGTCCGGCTCGACCCGGCCGGGTTGCGGCCGTTGGCCCCCGGGAGCCTCGTGGATGTGCTGGCGATGAACCTCCCCTTCGCCCCGGAGCAGAAGCAGGCCCTCCTGGAAGCGCCGTCCGCGGCTTCTCGTGCCGAACTGCTGCGCGCGCTCCTCGAGGTGGGCGGCGGGGAACCGGCGGGGTCCCTGCGGCACTGATGCGGCGGCGCCGCGGGGTCGTGTCGGCCCTGCGATCTCAAGTCGCAGGCGTGCGCAGTCGATGGGAGAGCGCAACGGAGGAGGCGGACCCATGATCCAGAGAAGGCGGACGCGCGTGGTTTCACGGAAGGAGGTCGCCCTGGCTTGGGACGGGGGGCGGCGCGAGGGGGAGATCGCCAACCTGAGCATGAAGGGCTGCCTCGTCGCCCTGGGCGAGGGGGCGGGGCCCTCGGTGGGGGACCCGGTGCACCTGGCCATCCACCTGGAACACGGAGTGCCGGACCTGGACATCCGCCTGGAGGGTGTGGCCGTTCGCTGCGACGGGGCCGGGGTTGCGGTCGATTTCAGGCAGGTCTCCCCCGAGAGCTTCCCGCGCCTGTTCCGACTGGTCCAGTACAACGCGGCGGACCCCGAGGGAATCGAGACCGAGCTCGGGCGGGAGGCGTTCGGGCGAGGCGCCGCCGGATCCTAGCCGGTCGCCGACCCTTCCCGATCGGGCGGATCACGGTGGAGACGCCAGGTCCACCCACAGCGCCCCGTCCCGCCCGTCCCGGTCCACCTCCCGGCGATACCGCCCCGAGTAGCCGTGTTGTTCGAGCCAGCCCGCCACGGCGCTGCGGAGGATCCCGATGCCGCCGGGACTCCCGCGCCCCTTGCCGCACACCACCCGCAGCCGTCGTTCGCCTCTTCCCTCCGCTGATCGCAGGGCTGCCTGCAGCGCTTCAAGGGCCTCCGGGACCCGAAGGCCGTGTAGGTCCACCTCCGGGCAGGTGTCGGGGAAGGCCAATCGCAGGAGGCGGCGAAACCAGCCCATGGCGGGGGTCTCCCTCGCCGGGGTCAGCGCTTGCGGAACAGAGCGTCCAGGCGGGCCTTCGCCTCGGCCCGGGGGTCCGTCCCCGCGGCCTCTCCTGCCTCCGCCGGGCGGAAGTAGTCGCAGAAGTTCGCCTTGTCGGGGTCGAGGACGCGCTCGGCCTGGGGTTCGCGGCAGTTGTTGTAGTGCCCCGGCGCGAAGAAGGAGCACCGCGCGCAGGCGTGCAGATCGCTCCCGCAGCCCGGGCACGCGTCCCGGCGGTTCCACGGGGGCGGTGGAAGGGTGGCGCCGCAGCGCTCGCAGTTCACGCCGTGCCCGGGAAGGCCACGACCACGCCGCGGGGGCGGGGCTGGCGCTCCGCCAGGCGCCGGGGGAAGTCCGGGCGGAAGAGATAGGGGAGGACGCGGGCCTCGAAGGACGCGAGGAGATCGCCCCGGACCTCGGCCACCGCGCGGGAGGGCACGCCCATCCGCTCCATGTCCCGTTCGTGGACGAGACCCTCGCCCGGAACGCGCACGACGGCGCGGAGCCGGACCTGGAAGACGTCGGCGTACCCGTAGTTCCGCGACCGGTCGAACACCTCCACTTCCACCCCGTTGGGGCCGGTGAAGCGGGCGATCCGGTGCGCGCCCTCCGGGGCGTCGGGCCCCCCGCGGGTCATCCCGGGATGACCTCCGTCCACCCGTACGGGTCCGGGGCCTCGCCCCACTGGATGGACGTCAGGCGCTTGTACAGCTCGGTGGTGACCGGGCCGGCCTTGCCGTCCTTGCAGTACACGAACTCGCGGTTCCCGTGGGTGATGGCCTCGACCGGGGTTATGGCGGCGGCAGTCCCGAGGCACCCGGCCTCGCGGAAGGACCCCAGCTCGTCCAGGGACACCGGTCGAGCCTCCACCCGGAGCCCCATGTCCTCCGCGATCCGGCGGACGCTGAGGTTCGTGATGCTCGGCAGGATGGAGGGGCTGGTCGGCGTGATGTACGTGCCGTCCCCGATCGCGAAGAAGTTGGAGGAGCCGGACTCGTCGATGTATTTCTTCTCCCGGCAGTCGAGGTAGAGGACCTCCGAGTAGCCCTTGGCCTTCGCGCCCATCGTGGCCCGCAGCCCGGCCGCGTAATTTCCCCCGCACTTCACGTCTCCCACCCCGCCGGGCGCCGCCCGGTCGATCTCCTCCTCCACCACCAGCCGCACCGGCGTGAACCCGGCCTTGTAGTACGGGCCCACCGGCGTGACGAAGACGAGGAAGAGGTACTCCTGGCTCGGCTTCACCCCCACCTCCGCGCTGGAGCCGAGCTGGAGGGGACGGACGTAGAGGCTGGCCCCGCTCCCGTACGGGGGGACGAAGCGGCGGTTCGCCAGCACCACCCGGTGGACCGCCTCCCGGAACAGGTCCTCGGGGACCGGTTCCATGAGGAGCTTCCGGGCCGAGCGCTGGAAGCGGCGCGCGTTCTCCTGGAGCCGGAAGGTCTGGAGCCGCCCGTCCGGCCGCTCGAAGACCTTCAGGCCCTCGAAGATCTCCTGGCCGTAGTGGAGGCAGGTCGCGGCGATGTGGAGCGTGAGGGTCTCGCTCGACGTGAGTTCGCCGTCCCCCCAGGCTCCGTCCCGGAACCAGTAGCGGATGTTGGCGTCGGTCTTGTGGTAGGCGAAGGGCAGATGGGCGAAGTCGAGATCGGCGCGATTCATGGGGAGTCCCCGAGGAAGGAGTCAACCGGGCGGTTTGTTGCGTCGCGGATCATAGCGCGCCGGCGAGAAGTCCCGCAAGTTTCCGGGCAGGGCCGCCGTTCCCGATCCCCCAACGCAACGGCGGGGCCCCAGGGGGCCCCGCCGCACGACCGACAGGTTCGGTCTCAGCAGTCGAAGTACAGCGCGAACTCCCACGGCACGGGCCGCATGTTCACTGCGTCCACCTCGTTCTTCTTCTTCCACTCGATCCACATCTCCACCGCGTCCTCGGTGAAGACGTCGCCCTTGAGCAGGAACTCGTGGTCCGCCTCGAGGGCCTTCAGGGCATCCGCGAGGCTGCCCGGGGTGGAAGGAACGTCCTTCAGTTCCTCCGGAGACAGCCCGTAGATGTCCTTGTCGAGGGGTTCGCCCGGGTCGATCCGGTTTTCGATCCCGTCGAGGCCCGCCATGAGCATGGCGGCAAAGGCCAGGTACCCGTTGCAGCTCGGGTCGGGCGTCCGGTACTCGATGCGCTTCGCCTTCGGGCTCGTGCTGTACATCGGGATCCGGACGGAGGCCGAGCGGTTGCGGCTCGAGTACGCGAGGTTCACCGGCGCCTCGAAGCCCGGGACCAGGCGCTTGTAGGAGTTGGTCGAGGGGTTGCAGATGGCGCAGAGCGCCGGGGCGTGCTTGAGGATGCCGCCGATGTACCAGAGCGCCTCCTGGGAGACGCCTCCGTACTTGTTGCCGGCGAAGGTGTTCTTGCCCTTCTTCCAGATGGACTGGTGGACGTGCATCCCCGACCCGTTGTCCTCGAAGAGGGGCTTGGGCATGAACGTGATGGTCTTGCCGTTGCGGCGGGCCACGTTCTTCAGGATGTACTTGAACCACTGCAGGTTGTCGCCCTGCTGCACGAGCGGCGCGAAGCGGATGTCGATCTCGCCCTGCCCGGCCGTCGCCACCTCGTGGTGCTGCAGTTCCACGTGGATGCCGACCTTCATGAGTTCCAGCACCATCTCGTTGCGGAGGTCGTTGAGGCTGTCGGTCGGGGGAACGGGGAAGTAGCCCTCCTTGTAACGGGGCTTGTACCCGAGGTTCGGCTGCTCGTCGCGACCCGTGTTCCAGCGGCCTTCATCGGAATCCACCAGGTAGAAGGCGCTGTTCCGGGTCTGGTCGAAGCGGACCTCGTCGAAGATGAAGAACTCGGCCTCGGGCCCGAAGTAGGCCGTGTCGCCGAGGCCCGTGCTCTTGAGGTACGCCTCGGCCTTCATCGCGATGTGGCGCGGGTCTCGGCTGTAGGGCTCCCTGGTGATCGGGTCGTAGATGTTGCCGATCAGGTGGAGGGTCCGCTCCCGGGGAAACGGGTCGATCCTCGCCGTGTCGGGATCCGGGATCACCAGCATGTCGGAGGCGTGGATGGGCTGCCAGCCGCGGATGCTCGAGCCGTCGAACCCGTAGCCGTTCTCGAAGGTCGACTCGTCCAGTTCCTGGATGGGCCGGGTGTAGTGCTGCCACAGTCCCAGGAAGTCCTGGAACTTCACGTCCAGGAACTTGCACTCGTTCTCCTTGGCGAAAGCCAGCACCTGCTTCGGGGTCATGGTCCCTCCTTCCGGCTTGGGGGCGTCGCCCCCGTTCGTGTCCTCGGATGCGGTA
Source organism: uncultured Thermodesulfobacteriota bacterium (assembly GCA_964548515.1). GTDB lineage: Bacteria > Desulfobacterota > Deferrisomatia > Deferrisomatales > JACRMM01 > CAZGRT01. The sequence goes on along the minus strand of CAZJSF010000006.1, from coordinate 14,070 downwards.
CACCACCAAGCAATGGGCGTGCCACGCGCCGCAGGCCTTCCGGAGCGCCCGGGCCACCGCCGGGGAGACAGGATTGTTTTTTGTGCGCTAGTGATCTACGATTTTGTCCGGCCCACCCCGAAGGGAGAGCGGCGATGACGAACAAGGCATTGGAGCGCAAGGTCCAGGAGCTCGGTACTCTCTACGACGTCAGTTCGGCGCTCGCGTCGAGCCTCGACCTGGACGACTGGCTCCACCGCATCCTGATCTGCCTGGCCGAGAGGCTGGGAATGACCCGCGGCACGGTGGCCCTGGTGTCCCCCTACGCCGAGGAGGTCCAGATCGAGGTGTCCTACGGACTCAGCCCGGACGCCCGGCGGCGGGGACGCTACCGGTTCGGGGAGGGCGTGACCGGGACGGTGGTGGCCACCGGGGAGCCGGTCGTGGTGCCGAACATCGGGAAGGACCCCCTGTTCCTGAACCGGACCCAGAGCCGGGACGTGAGCCGGGCGGACGTCGCGTTCCTGTGCGTCCCGATCCGGACCCGGGAGGAGGTTCTCGGCGCCTTGAGCGTGGACCGGCTGTTCGGCGACGAGACGAGCCTGGAGGAGGACGTGCGGCTGCTGACGATCATCGCGTCGATGATCGCCCAGGCGGTCAAGCTCCACCGCCTGGTCGAGGACGAGCGGGAGCAGCTCCTCGCCGAGAAGGAGAGGCTCCAGGCGGATCTGGTGCGACGCTACAACATCACCAACATCATCGGGAACAGCAAGGCGATGCACCAGGTTTTCGGCATGATCGCCCAGGTCGCCCGTTCCAACGCCACCGTCTTGATCCGGGGGGAGAGCGGTACGGGCAAGGAGCTCGTGGCACACGCGATCCACTACGGGAGCCCGCGGGCCAAGAAGCCCTTCGTCAAGGTGAACTGTTCCGCGATCCCGGAGACCCTGATCGAGAGCGAGCTCTTCGGCCACGAGAAGGGCGCCTTCACCGGTGCCATCGCCCGAAAACCGGGCCGGTTCGAACTCGCCGAGGGGGGCACCATCTTCCTCGACGAGATCGGGGACGTGAACGCCAACACCCAGGTGAAGCTGCTCCGGGTCCTCCAGGAGAAGGAGTTCGAGAGGGTCGGGGGGTGGGAGACGATCAAGGCCAACGTCCGGGTGATCGCCGCCACCAACCGGAACCTGGAGAGCCTCATGGAGGAGGGAACGTTCCGGGAGGACCTGTACTACCGCCTGAACGTCTTCCCCATCTACATGCCCGCCCTCCGGGAGCGAAAGACCGACATCCTGCTGCTGGCCGAGCATTTCCTCGAGCGGTTCGCGTTGGAGAACGGCAAGGAGATCCGGCGCATCACCACACCGGCCATCGACATGCTGGTCGGGTACCACTGGCCGGGCAACGTGAGGGAGTTGGAGAACTGCGTCGAGCGGGCCGTCCTGCTGTGCGACGAGGCTGCCGTCCACTCGTACCACCTGCCCCCGACCCTTCAGACCGCCGATGCCTCCCAGAGTTCGGTGGACCTGTCCCTCGAGGACGCCGTGCGCCACTTCGAGACCGACCTCATCGTCGACGCCCTCAAGGTGACCCGCGGCAACCTCCGCAAGGCTGCGGAGCGTCTCTCCAGCACCCCGAGGATCCTGGGATACAAGGTCCACAAGTACGGGATCGACCCTCGCCGCTACCGGTGACGGGCCCCCGGGTCGAGGCTTCGTGTTAACAGACTCCGCAGGCCCTGCACTCGCCGGGGTGGCAGGGCAGCGGAGGATCTCCCCGGAACGCGCTCTCCCGCTCCCGGCGCAGGTGCTCCACGGCCGGGACGCCCCGGAGGAAGCTCCAGGGCAGCCGCTCCGACAGGTCCGGGTCCCCCGCCAGGGTGCGCCGGGCCAACGGCGACCTCAGTGCTCCCCGCCAGTCGCCCGTTTCGTGGGCGGCCTCCAGCAGGGCCGCGACCTCCCGCGTCCCACGGGAGAGGAGGCCCTGCACCCGGGACCACTTCGGCGTTTCGCCGACGGCCCGGACGCCCCTCTCCCGCCCGCACAGGCTCTGCAGGCGCCGCAGGCGGGAGCGCAGAACGCCCTCGGGCGCCATGGGTTCCCACTGGAAGGGGGTGTGGGCCTTGGGCACGAAGGGGGCCACGCTCAGGGTCACCATCCCGGCGCCCATGGCCTCCCGTGCCCGCACGGCCGCCCGGGCGAGCTCCTCCACGTCCTCGTCGGTCTCCTCCGGGAGCCCCACCATGGCGTAGATGCGAAGGTTCCGGAGCCCCGCCTCCTGCGCCCGGCGCGCGGCGGCCAGGAGATCGGTCTCCGAGATCCCCTTGCCGAGCAGGCGCCGCAGTCGTTCGGTGCCCGCCTCCAGGGCGATCGTGAGGGTCTGGAGGCCGCCCCGGACGAGGAGGTCCAGGAAATCGGGCGTGAGGTTCTCGGCCCGGAAGGACGACACGCTGAAGCCCGCGCCCTCCGCGAGGGCCGCTCGGGCGAGGGCGGGCAGGTCGGGGTGGTCCGAGACGGCGGCTCCGACGAATCCGACCTTGCCCGCCACCCGGGCGCCGAAACGGACGTGGGGCTCGAGGGACTCCAGCGGGAGGAAGCGGGCCGGCCTCGTGGCGTACCCGGCCGCGCAGAACCGGCAGGCGTGCCCGCACCCGCGGCTGACTTCGAGGAGGTAGGCCCCGGAGAAGGCGTCGTGCTCGGCGAGAATCCGCGTCCGGGCCGGGTCCCAGGGGAGAGCGGCCCAGCGTCGCTCCACCGTCGGAGGCGAATTCCCGCGGGGGGAGGGGACGCACCCTTCCCCGCCGGAGTCGTACCGGGACGGCACGTAGACGCCGGGAAGCCGGGCCTCCGCGAGGTGGCGGAGGAGGTCGGGCCGCGGTGCCCCTCGGTGGGCGCGGAGGAAGTCGTGCAGGCCGGCCAGCCCTGCTTCGGCCTCTCCCACGAAGACCGCGTCGAAGAAGGGCGCCAGGGGCTCGGGATTGAGGGAGACGGCCACGCCTCCCGCGATGACCACCGGGTGCTCCCGGGTCCTCTCGGCGCTGTGGAGCGGCACCCGCCCTTCGGCGAGGAGGCGCAGGGCCTCGGGGTAGTCCCCCTCGAAAGAGAGGCTCAGGGCGACGACGTCGTACCGGCCCAGCTCCCGGTCGGCCTCGAGGGTTCGCGGGTAGTCGGCGAAGGCCCGGTGGCACACGGCCCCCGGGAGCCGCGAGAGGAGGCCCCCCACCGACTGGAACCCGAGGTTCGCCGCGCCCAGGGCGTGGCGATTCGGGTAGACCAGCGCGTAGGCCAGGTCCGCCGCGCCGGAGGGCCGCGGCTCGAGGCTTCGCTCAGTCGGCCTGTTTGCGGAGGAACGTGGGGATGTCGTACTCGTGCTCATACTCCACGTCCGAACCCGCCACGCGCGTCACGCGCACGGCCGTCTGCGTCTCCTTGCGGCGCCGGAACGTGGGAACGTCCCAATTTACCTCCTTGTCCTTCTCCGCCCGCTGCATCCGGATCACTTCCAGCGGAGCCGGCTCCGCCTTCGCCTCCCCGAAGCCGGTGGCGATGACGGTGACCATCACCTCTTCCTCCAGGGAGTCGTCGATCACCTGCCCGAAGATGATGTTGGCGTCTTCGTGGGCGACCTCCTGGATCAAGGTGGCCGCCTCGTTGACCTCGGCCAGGGTCATGGTGGAGGGGCCGGTGACGTTGATCAGGACCCCCCGGGCCCCCTCGATGCTCACGTTGTCGAGAAGCGGGCTCGAGATGGCGTCCTGGGCGGCGAGCACGGCGCGGTTCTCGCCGCTGCGCTGGCCGGCGCCCATGAGGGCCAGGCCCTTCTCGCTCATGACCGCCCGCACGTCGGCGAAGTCCACGTTGATGAGCCCCGAGGTGGTGATGAGATCGCTGATGCCCTTCACCGCGCGGCGGAGCACGTCGTCCACGAGATCGAACGCCTGCATGATCGAGGCGTGCTTGCCGGCGACGGCGAGCAGGCGTTCGTTGGGGATGGTGATCAGGGTGTCCACGCAGCCCTGGAGTTCCTCGATCCCCTCCTGGGCCTGGCGCATGCGTCGCCGGCCCTCGAAGGAGAACGGCTTGGTCACCACGCCCACGGTGAGGGCCCCGCACTCCTTGGCCACCCGGGCGATGACCGGGCTGCCGCCGGTGCCGGTGCCGCCGCCCATGCCCGCTGTCACGAACACCATGTCGGCGCCGGCCAGGGCGTCGGCGAGGCCGCCGGTGTCCTCGAGGGCCGCCTGACGTCCCACCTCGGGGTTCGCCCCGGCCCCGAGCCCGCGGGTGAGGCCGGCTCCCAGCTGGATCTTGATCGGCGCCGGGCTGGCCTGGATCGCCTGCGCGTCGGTGTTGGCCACGATGAAGTCCACCCCCTGGATTCCTGCGGCCATCATGGCGTTGACCGCATTGCCACCCCCTCCTCCGACCCCGATCACCTTGATGCGGGCGCTGAAGTGCGGCGTGTCGTCGATGTGGAACTTGGCCATCGGGCACCTCCTCAGGTCAAAAGAATTCCTTGAACCAGGCCTTCATTCGGCGAGTCACCTTGGCGAACAGGTTGTCGTCCGCCGCGTCCAGTTCGCGCGGCAGGTCGTCCTTCTTGCGGGCGGCGTACAGGACGAGCCCGACGCCGGTGGCGTAGCACGGGTCCTTGAGGGCCTCGACGAGGCCCTCCACGCCGTGGGGGATCCCGCAGCGCACCGGCACCCCGAACACCCGCTCGGCCAGTTCGGTGGCGCCCCCCAGGCTGCTGCCCCCCCCCGTCAAGACCATGCCGGAGGCGAGGAGGTCCTGCACGCCGTTCTTCTCCAGGTCCTCGCGCACCAGCGTGTAGAGTTCCTCCATGCGGGGTTCCACGATCTCGGCGAGGATGCGCCGGTTGAGCATCCTCGGGCGGCGGTCGCCGACGCTGGGGACCTCGATGGTCTCGTCCTTTCCCACCAGGCTCGTCAGCGCGCAGCCCCAGCGCCGCTTGAGCCTCTCTGCTTCCGCCGCTGGCGTGCGGAGCCCCACCGCGATGTCGTTGGTGACGTGGTTTCCGCCCAGGGCGAGCACCGACGTGTGCTTGACGGCTCCGCTCACCACGAGGGCGATGTCGGTGGTCCCGCCGCCCAGGTCGAGCAGGCACACACCGAGCTCCTTCTCGTCTTCCGACAGCACCGCCTCGGCGCTGGCGAGGGGTTCCAGGATGATGTCGGCGACCTCCACGCCGGCACGGTTGCAGCACTTCACGATGTTCTGCGCGCTCGTGACCGCCCCGGTCACGATGTGCACCCGGGCCTCGAGCCGGACTCCGCTCATGCCCAGGGGTTCCTTGATGCCGTCCTGGTCGTCGACGATGTACTCCTGGGGGATGATGTGGATGACCTCCCGGTCCATGGGGATCGCCACCGCCCGGGCCGCGTCGATGACCCGCCGGATGTCGGCTGGGCCGACCTCCCGGGTCTTGAGGGCCACGGCGCCGTGGCTGTTGAAGCCCTTGATGTGTCCGCCCGCGATGCCCGCGTAGACCCGCCGGATCTCGCGGTCCGCCATGAGCTCCGCTTCCTCCACGGCCTTCTTGATCGACTGGACCGTGGCCTCCACGTTGATCACCACGCCCTTGCGGAGGCCCCGCGAGGGGTGCGTGCCGTACCCGAGCAGGCGCAGTCCCTCGCTGCCGACCTCGCCGACCACGGCGCAGATCTTGGTGGTCCCGATGTCGAGGCCGACGACGACCTCCGCGCTCGATCTCATGGCCTGGCCCTCTTCGCCTCCGCCGGGGTGAGCCGGGCGACGACCTTGTCACGATCGGTGAGGTCCACCTTGTAGGCTGCCTGCCCCTTCTTCTCCAGGTGCCGGCGCAGCCGCTCCAGGCTCCGGAACTTCGCCTCGAAGTCTCCGAGTCCGAGCTCGATGCCCGTCCCGCCCTGGGCCGGGGTGTAGATCGTGAAACCGTCCGCGGCGTCCGCGTGGAGTTCGCTGAGTTCCTCGTGCAGCACTTCGCGTTCGAGCAGTTCCAGAAGGCGCAGCAGCGGCTCCCTGAGGGGCCCGTCGCCCTCCAGGTCGGCCCACTGCAGGCCCGTCAGGACCGGGTAGTCGAGCCCCTGGTCCAGGGGCGC
>CAZJSF010000006.1:0-7981 GCA_964548515.1 uncultured Thermodesulfobacteriota bacterium | reverse complement strand
TCACGCGCCCCCCCCCGGCCAGGTAGTAGAGGCGGTCGAGCCGGACGAGGTAGCGCGGCTCCCACTCCGTGACCTCCACGATGACGGTGGAGGGAATCTGGCGCACCACCCTCGCCTGACGGACCCAGGGAAGGGCCTCCACGAGGCGCCGCGTCCGCTCCACGTCCACGCCGAGCAGGCTCTCCCCGGTCCGGAGCCCGCTGGCGCGGACGACCTCCTCCGGGCCGACCCTCCACGCCCCCTCCACCCGGACCGACTGCAGGACGAAGGGCTGGACCCCGCAGCCCGCGCGGTACCCTGCGTAGAGCACGGCTGCCAGCAGCACGCTCCCCAGGACCCATGCGAAGGCGACGACGGGGCGCAGGCGCTCCACGGTCTATGCCCTCAGTCTCGCGCCGGCCAGGATGCGCTCCACCAGGTCCTCGAAGCTCATGCCGGCGGCGGCCGCCGCCTTGGGCAGCAGGCTGGTGGGGGTCATCCCGGGAATGGTGTTGACCTCGAGGACCCAGGGCCGCCCGTCCGGGTCGAGGAGGACGTCCACCCGCGCCGCTCCCGCGCAGCCGAGAGCCCGGTACGCCTCGCGGCCGGCCCGGCCGACCGCCGCTGCCTCGGCGGGGGTCAGGGCGGCCGGGCAGACGTAGCGCGTGCGCCCCGGCGTGTACTTCGACTCGTAGTCGTAGAAGCCGGTCTCCGGGATCACCTCCACGACCGGGAGCGCTTCTCCGTCGAGAACCCCGACGGTGAGCTCGCGCCCGGCCACGAAGGTCTCCAGCAGGATCTCCGGGCCGTGGGCGCGGGCGGTGGCGACCGCGCTCGCGACCTCGTCGGGCGTGCGCGCCACGGCGACTCCGATTGTCGAACCCTCGCGAAGGGGCTTCGCAACCAGCGGGAGGGCCACCTCCAGCCGCTCGAGCCCCTCGTCCGGGGCCAGCACCTGGAAGTCGGGCGTGGGCACTCCCAGCGCGCGGAAGACGACCTTGGAGACGCCCTTGTCCATGGCCAGCGCGCTCGCCAGCACCCCGGACCCGGTGTAGGGGATGCCCAGGACCTCGAGCAGCCCCTGCACGGTTCCGTCCTCGCCCCAGCGGCCGTGCAGCGCCAGGAAGGCCGCCCGCGGGCCCAGTTGGAGCAGTTCCCGGCCGAGTTGGGGGCCCCCGTCGAGTTCCCGCACGTCGTGGCCGCGCTTCCGCAGCGCCTCCGCCACCGCGGCGCCCGTGCGCAGGCTGACCTCCCGCTCGGCGCTTCGCCCCCCCATCAGAACGGCTACAGGTCCCACGGCTCACTCCTGGATGCGCAGTTTGCCCTTTTCCCAGTCGCCCACGATCCGCACCTCGGGCTCCAGCTTCAGGCGGTGCTTCACGTACACCCGCTCCTGGATCATGCCCATCAGGGCGACGACCTGGCTGGCGGCCGCCTTCCCCGCGTTGACGATGAAGTTCGCGTGGATCCGCGAGACCTCGGCGTCTCCGACCCTCACCCCCTTGAGCCCGCACTCGTCGATGAGCTGCCCGGCAGCCCGGCCCGGGGGGTTCTTGAACACGCTGCCGGCGCTGGGTTCCTGGGTGGGCTGCGTGTCGCGGCGGCGCTTGAAGTACTCCTGCGCCCGGGCCTTCACCTCGGCCGGCGTGGCGGGTGCTCCCGAGAGCAGTGCCCCGGTCACCACGAAGCCCTGGGGAAGGTCCAGCGTGCGGTACCCGAAGTGCAGCGACTCGCGCTCGAAGAGGTGGGGTTCCCCGTCCGGGGTGACCCCTTCCAGGCGCAGGACACGGTCGCCCACGCAGGTGCCCCAGGCGCCCGCGTTCATGGCGACGGCACCCCCGACCGCGCCGGGGATCCCGGTCAGGGCCTCCAGCCCCGAGATTCCCTGATCCACGGCCCATCGCACCAGGCGCCGCAGCGATACCCCCGCTCCCACCCGGATCGCCGGGCTGCCGTCGGGCTCCTCCCGGAGTTCCAGTTCCGAGAAGCCCTCGCTCAGGTTGATGACCGCGCCCCGGATCCCGCCGTCGCGTACGACCAGGTTCGAGCCGTTGCCGAGGGGCAGGTACGGGATCTCCCGCTCCGCGAGGAGCGCCAGGACCTGCACGAGGTCGTTGCGGTCCGCCGGGTAGATCAGCAGGTCGGCTGGGCCGCCCACCCGCAGGGTCGTGTGCTCGCTCATCGGAGCGTTGAGCACGACGCGCCCGTGCGTGGTCTCCCGGATCAGGTCGAGGGCCGTCTTCGCCATGGTCACTCTCCTCGGAGGCGCTTGAGCAGGGCCTCGCCCGCCTGCCATACATTGCCCGCGCCCAGTGTCACCACGAGGTCGCCCTCGGCGAGCCTCGGCTCGAGGAACTCGGGAACCCGCGCCAGGTCGGGTACGTGCTCCACGTCCCGGTGCCCGTGGGTCCGGATCCCCTCGGCCAGGTCGGCTGCCTCCACGCCGTCCAGCGGCTTCTCGCCCGCGGCGTAGATGTCGGTCACCACCAGGGCGTCCGCCCCGTAGAACGCGGTGAGGAACCGGTCGTAGAGATCGCGGGTCCGCGAGTACCGGTGCGGCTGGAAGACCGCGACCACGCGCCGCTCGTACGCCTCCCGCAGGCCCGAAAGGGTCGCCTGGATCTCCGCGGGATGGTGGGCGTAGTCGTCCATGACCAGGATTCCGGACGCCTCCCCCAGGACCTGGGAACGGCGGTCCACCCCGGAGAAGGCGCTCAGCGCCCGGCACAGGCGCTCCGGTTCCACCCCGAGCTCTCGGCCCACGGTGAAGGCGGCCAGGGCGTTCAGGACGTTGTGCCGGCCCGGAATGCCGAGCGACACCTCGCCCGCGGCCTGCCCCGCGCACACCACCTCGAAGGTGGTTCGCCCCTGGGAGCGTCCGAGGTGGCGTGCCGACACGTCGGCCTGGGCCGCGAGGCCGTAGGTCAGCGTGCGCTTGCGGATCCGGGGGAGAAGGCTCTGCAGGCGCGGATCGTCGAGGCAGACGATGGTGGCGCCGTAGAAGGGCACTTTGTTCGCGAAGCTGACGAACGCGTCCTCCAGCGCCTCCTCGGTGCCGTAGTGCTCCATGTGCTCCCGGTCGATGTTCGTGATCACGGCCACGGTCGGGAAGAGGAACAGGAAGCTCCCGTCGCTCTCGTCCGCCTCGGCCACCAGGAACTCCCCCTGGCCGAGCCGGGCGTTGCTGCCGAGGCTCGCGAGCCGACCGCCGACCACCACGGTCGGATCCAGCCCCGCCTCCGAGAGCACCGAGGCGACCATCGAAGTGGTGGTCGTCTTCCCGTGGGCCCCCGCCACGGCCACCGAGTACTTCATGCGCATGAGTTCGGCGAGCATCTCGGCCCGGGGGATCACCGGGACGAGGCGGCGGTGGGCCTCCAGGACCTCGGGGTTCTCGGCGTGGACCGCGGAGGAGACCACGACCACCGACGCGTCCCCCAGGTTCTCGGGGGCGTGGCCCAGCGCGATCCGGGCCCCGAGCGCGGTCAGGCGCTGCACGATGGAGGAGTCCTTGAGGTCCGAGCCGCTGACCCGGTACCCGAGGTTGAGGAGCACTTCGGCGATCCCGCTCATGCCGATGCCCCCGATGCCGACGAAGTGGATGCGGTGATCTCTCCGGTACAACCGAGCCTCCGGTCCGTAGGTTTCGTCACGCGCCGCGGGCGGGGAGCCGAGGCTCTGCCCGCCGCGGCCCGTCCGGGTTCACGCGCCGCGTCCGGCCATCCCGAGCATGTCGTCCACGATGGCGCGGGCCGCCCCGGGGCGCGCCCCGTCCGCCGCCTTGCGCGCCATGCGGGCTAGGCGCTCCGGTTCTCCCAGGAGCTCCGAGAGTCGGGCGGCGAGTCGCGGGGCGTCCACTTCGGAGTCCCGCATCGCCACCGCGGCCCCGCGCTCCTCGGCCCCGGCGGCGTTGGCGTCCTGATGGCCTCCCGCCGAGAAGGGAAAGGGAACCAGGATCGCCGGCCGGCCGGAACCGGCCAACTCCGCCACGGTCAGGGCCCCGGCCCGCGCGATCACGAGGTGCGCCCACCGGTAGGCGTCCGCCACGTCGTCGATGAACTCCACGACGCGGACTCCCCCGAGCGTCCCGTACGCCTGCGCCACGGAATCCCGTTGGCCCCGCCCCGTCTGGTGCCACACCTCCAACCCGTGCCCCAGGCCCGCGACCGCCGCGGGCACGTGGACGTTGAGCGACCGGGCCCCCTGGCTTCCTCCCAGCACCAGGAGGCGCGGGGGCTCTCCCTCCCGCGGAGGAACGTACGGGAAGGGTTCCCCAAACGCGCGGCGCAGGGGGTTGCCCGTGACCCGGGTCTTGGTTCTCGGAAGGTGGGGAACCGCTGCGGGGTCCCCCGCGTACACCCGCCGCACCGACCGGGCCAGCAGGCGGTTGGCGAGGCCCGGCCAGGCGTTCTGCTCCTGGATCGCCGTCGGGACACCCAGGAGCCGGGCCAGGGCCACCACCGGGAAGGACACGTAGCCGCCGACCCCGAGGCACGCGGACGGGCGGAACCGGCGCAGGATCCCGAGGGCGTCCGAGAAGCCCAGCGCGAGCAGCCACAGGGAGCGGGCGGCGCGGCGAAGCCCCTGGCCGACCAGGCCGGCGGCGCGCACCGTGGCGAAGGGGAGGCCCTGTTCCGGGAGCACCCGCTGCTCCAGCCCCCGTTCGGTCACAGCGAAGAACACCGCGTGCCCTCCGCCGCGGGAGAGGAGTTCCTCCGCGACCGCGATGCCCGGGTACAGGTGCCCGCCTGTTCCTCCTCCGGCGATGAGGAGCCTCATGTGCCCGGCTCCCTGGCGAGTCCCGCCAGCAGGCCCGCGGCGGTCAGCATCACGACCAGCCCGGTTCCGCCGTAGGAGAGGAAGGGAAAGGGCAGCCCCTTGGTCGGCAGGCACCCGGTCACCACGAGGGCGTTGAGGGCGGCCTGGAGCCCGATCCAGGTGGTGATCCCGGTGGCGAGGAGCCGCCGGAAGGGGTCCTCCTGCCGAAGGGCGATGGCGTAGCCGCGCCAGACGAGCACGGACAGGGCCAGCAGCACGAGCAGGACGCCGACGAGTCCCCGCTCTTCCGCCCACACGCTGAGGATGAAGTCCGTGTGGGCCTCCGGGAGGTAGTAGAGCTTCTGGCGGCCCGCCCCCAGGCCCACGCCCCAGAGGCCGCCGGCCCCGAAGGCGAGCAGGCTCTGCACCAGTTGGAAGCCCGCGCCCTGGGAGTGTCCCCAGGGGTCGAGGAACGCCAGGATGCGGTCTCTGCGGAAGGCGACGAACCACAGCAGGTAGACGGCCAGGGGCACGAGGGGCAGGAGTCCCACCCCGAGGTGGCGCACCCGCACGCCGCCCGCGAAGCACGTGGCGAGGACCAGGGCCGCGAGCAGGGCGGCGGTGCCCAGGTCGGGCTCGAGGAGCACCAGCCCGATGGGGATCGCCGGGAGCACCACGTGGGGCAGGTACCCGTACCCGAAGCTGCGCACCCGGTCGCCCCGCTTGGCGAGGCTGTGGGCCAGGAAGATCACCAGAGCGAGCTTCGCGACCTCGGAGGGCTGGAAGCCGAAGCTCCCGAGCCGCACCCAGCGGTGCGCCCCGTTGATCGACTGCCCCAGGGGCGGCACCCACGGGAGGATGAGCAGCACCGTCACGGCGGCCACCAGGGGGTAGGCCAGTCGCCGGAGGAGTTCGCAGGGCACGCGCGCTGCCCCGAAGGCGCAGGCCGTCCCGATGACCGCGAAGACCAGCGACCGCTTCAGGTAGTACGCGGGGTCCGCGCCGGCCCGGCCGAGGGCGAGGGGCATGGAGGTGGAGTACACCAGCACCAGGCCCACGCCCGTCAGGAGGAGGGCCAGAAGCAGGATCACCCGGTCGCAGCGGGCCCTGTCACCCATCGCGTTCCATCCGCTGCGTCTCCTCGCGGCAGAGGCGCTGGAAGGTGTCGCCCCGCTCGGCGTACCCGGTGAAGAAGTCGAAGCTCGAGCAGGCCGGCGAGAGCAGCACGGTGTCCCCCGGCCTCGCCGCCCCGGCGGCGGCCCGCACGGCCTCCGCCCAGGACGAGGCCAGCTTCGTGGGCGCTGCGCCGGCCAACGAGTCGGCCATCCGGGGGGCGGACGCCCCCACCAGGACCACCAGCCTGGCGCGCTCGCGCAGGCAGGAGACGAGGGGGGCGTAGTCCCCCCCCTTGTCCACTCCCCCGGCCACCAGGACCACCGGGCCCTCGACGGCTTCGACGGCCTTGACCGCGGCGTCGACGTTGGTCGCCTTCGAGTCGTCGACGAAGCGGATGCCGTGCCACTCCAGAAACGACTGGACCCGGTGGGGCAGGCCTTGGAAGCGGCGCGCCTCGCCCCACGCCAGGGCGGGGGCGATGCCGACCCACGCCGCGGCGAGGCACGCTGCGAGAGCGTTGCTGCGGTTGAAGAGCCCCGGCAGGGCCAGGTGGCCGACGGGGATCCGCACGCCGTCGGCGCCGGGCAGGAGGAACACGGCGTCCTCGCCCTCGATCCAAGCGCCCGTGGCCTGGGGCCGGCGGGTCGAGTACGGCAGCACCGCCGAGGAGGCGCCCCGCCCGAGGCGCCACGAGACGGGGTCGTCGGCGTTGACCACCGCGGCGTCCCCCGCGCCCTGGTTCTCGAAGATGCGGGCCTTGACCCTCGCGTACTCCTCGAGGTCCCGGTGGCGGTCGAAGTGGTCGTCGGTGACGTTGAGCAGGATCGCCACTCTGGGGCGGAAGGTCCGAACGGTCTCCAGTTGGAAGCTCGAGATCTCCGCCACGATCAGGTCCCACTCGCCCCCCACGGCCTCCACCAGGGGCGTCCCCACGTTGCCCCCCACGAAGGTCCGGCGCCCGGCCGCCGCGGCGATCCGGCCCAGGAGGTTCGTGACCGTGGTCTTTCCGTTGGTGCCCGTCACCGCGAGCACGGGGGCGTCCAGGAACCGGAACGCCAGTTCCACCTCTCCGAGCACCTCCACCCCGGCCGCGCGCAGGGAAGACACCCGCTCGCACCCGACGGGCACGCCCGGGCTCACGACCGCCAAGTCGAAGTCCCGGGGCTCCACGCGCGCTCCGGCCACGGCCAGGGCTGCGCCCTGTGCGGCCAGTTCACCCACCCCCGCTGCGAGGCGCTCGGCCGGCGCGTCGTCCTGGAGCGTCACCCGGGCCCCCCGGGCCAGCAGGAACCGCGCCGCGGCGCGGCCGCTGACCCCGGCGCCGAGGACGATCGCGCGACAGTCTCGGAGGTCGTCCGTGCTCATCGCAGTTTCAACGTCGTCAGGCCCATGAGGGCGAGGATGATCGACACGATCCAGAACCGCACGATGATCTTGGGCTCCGCCCAGCCCTTGAGCTCGAAGTGGTGGTGGATCGGGGCCATGCGGAAGATGCGCTTGCGGCGTGTCTTGTACGACGCCACCTGGAGCATGACGCTCAGGGTCTCGAGCACGAAGACGCCCCCCACGAGGGCCAGCACGACCTCGAACTTGCTGACCACCGCCACCATGCCCAGCGCGCCTCCCAGCGAGAGGCTCCCGACGTCCCCCATGAAGACCTGGGCGGGGTAGGCGTTGTACCAGAGGAACCCCAGGGCGGCCCCGGCCATGGCCGCGCAGAACACGCTCAGTTCCCCCGCGCCCTGGACGAACGGGATCTGCAGGTAGTCGGCGATGCGGGCGTGGCCCGCCGCGTAGGAGAAGATCAGGTAGGTGATGCTGGCGGTGATCACCGGGCCGATGGCGAGGCCGTCGAGGCCGTCGGTGAGGTTGACGGCGTTCCCCGTTCCGACGACTACGAAGACGGCGAAGGGGAGGTAGAACCAGCCGAGGTCGGGCCGCAGGTCCTTGAAGAAGGGCACGGCGAGCCGCGTATCGAAATCCGGCTGGAACCACAGCACGGTGCACCCCGCCGTGGCCACGGCCACGAGGGACCAGAACTTGACCCGGGCGGAGACGCCCCGGGCGTTCCTGCGGCTCACCTTGAGGTAGTCGTCGGCGAATCCGACCAGCCCGAACCCCAGGGTGA
>CAZJSF010000005.1:0-35571 GCA_964548515.1 uncultured Thermodesulfobacteriota bacterium | reverse complement strand
AACTGCGGGGCCTCTCGGTGGGCGCGGGGAGCGGCGCCGAACGCAAGGCCGATTCCCGCCCCGAGGAAAGCGATGAGGACTGGGGCGCCGGCATCTCCGAGGCGGGCGAGGTGGAGCGTCTCGCCGACGACCGGCTGCTGGCACGGCTGCAGGCGCTGCAGCGCAAGGGCCCCACCGAGCGGCGGCTCCTGGACATCCTCCTCGGGCTCGGGCGCACCGACGAGATGTCGGAGTTCCTCGAGCAACTCCGGGAGGCCACGGCCATCGTCGAAGGCTACCTCAAGATGGAACGGTACCGGGAGGCCTTCCAGGTGGTCGTGTACCTGTACCGGGAAGCGCAGAACATGGACGCGGACGGACAGGAGGGGAAGCGCGACTACCTGCTCGACACCGTACGCGTCCTGCTCCGCGGCGCCTTCCTCCAGTGGCTCATCGAGCAGGTATCGTCGGGAGCCGAGGACGGGGGAGATCTGGGCGCATACGTGCTTCGCTCCCTGGGAAAGGCCGGCGCGGTCCCCCTCATCAACGCCCTCGTCGGAGAGAACAGCCGCCTCGGGCGGCGGCGACTGATCGCCGTCCTGGTCTCCATGGGCGACGTGGTGGTTCCCTGGGCGCGCCAGATGCTCGAGGACCAGCGATGGTTCGTGGTGCGCAACATGGTCACGGTCCTCGGGGGAATCGCCTCGGCCGAGGCACAGAAGTCCCTCGGTCAACTGGCCGGCGACAAGGACCCCCGCATCCGCAAGGAAGTCGCGAGAGCCTTCGGCCGCATCAGCGGACCGACGGCCCACGAGCAACTGCTCCGCTTCCTCGAAGACCCCGACCCGGGCGTCCGGGTGATGGCCGTGTCCGCCGCGGCCTCCCACTCCAGCCCGCAGCTCCTGGAGGCCCTCTGGACGGTCTTCCGCGACACCCGGATCGGTTCGGCGGACTGGAACATCAAGGCCGCCGTGCTCCGCACCACCGGTCGCCTCCGGATGCCCGAGGCGCTGCCCCGGCTGGCCTCCATCGCGGCGCGACGCCCGTTCTTCCACCGGAAGCGCTGGCGCGTGCTGCGGCGCACCGCGGTCCAGGCCCTCGGGGAGACCGGCGGGCAGGAGGCCGCCGCCCTGTTGGAGCGGCTGCGGGGGGACCGTGACGTCGAGATCCGCAACGCGGCGATCCGCGCCCTCGGGGCGAACCCCTCGAAACCGGAACAGGTGGAATCTTGATCGAAAGACTGGACCGGGACTCCGCGGAAGCGCTCGTCCGGGCACTCGCCGGCCTGGCCAAGAGCCAGGGCCTCTACCCCTCCGGACACGCCACCGTGCGCCGCGCGGAAGAGAGCGTCATGAAGACGCTCCGGGAGGCCCTGCGCCAGCGGGCACCCCTCCTGCTGGGCAACTCGGACGGCTACCTCGTGGTCGGGGACGTCGCCTTTCTGGGCGCCCCGGCGCAGGCCATGGACATGACGCGCCTCCTGGAGCAGAAGGAGGTGGAGGGCGTCATCGTGGAGCCGGAGGTCGAGGTCGAGGAGGTGCGCCGGTTCGTGGCCTGGCTCCGGGACCCGGACGCCGAACCGTGGGCCGGCCAGGCCCTGAACCTCACCCGGCTGAGCCCGGGGGGCAAGGGGTGGGACCGGGCGGCCCGGGTCCACAAGATCGCGGTGGAAGCGCTGGAGAAGGCCTACCAGGAACTCGAGGAGGGCCGGATCCCGGACCCGCGCACCGCGCAGGAGTGCGTGCGGGAGTTCTCGGTGATCCTCGCGGAGAACCCGGAACTCGTGAAGGGCCTCGTCCTCATCAAGGACTACGACCGCTACACCTTCCACCACAGCGTGAACGTCTCCCTCCTCTCCCTGCTCCTGGGGCGGCAGCTGGGCTTGACCGAGGAGGGAATGGAGTGTCTCGGGATCTCCGGCCTGTTCCACGACATCGGCAAGACCCGGACCCCGCAGGACCTGGTGCGCAAACCCGGCCGCCTCACGTCGGCCGAGTGGTCGATGATGTGGCTGCATCCGACCTACGGGAGGGAGATCCTGGCGGAGATGGAGGGCCTCCCCCAGGGGACCGCCGAGGTGGTCTACGAGCATCACATGCGCCACGACGGAGGGGGCTACCCCCCGCGGGACCCCGACTACGTGCTGACGGCCCTCAGCCCCGTCGTGACCGTGGCCGACGTCTACGACGCCATGACCACCCACCGCTCCTACAGCTCCCCGCTGCCCCTGCCCGAGGCGGTCGCGGCCATGGAACGCCTCAAGGGCTCGCACTTCCTGCCCCAGGCGCTCGACGCCTTCCTCGAGGTCATGGGCCGCGTACCGGTGGGATCGGTGATACGCCTGCGGTCCGGAGAGGTGGGGGTGGTGACGCAGCTCACGGACAAGGGGGAGGTCCGGGGTGCGCGGGTGGTGGCCTCGGGAGACGGCCGGCGCCTGGGACCCGACGAGGTCGTCGTCCGCGCCATCGGGCCCGGCGACGTCGCCCACTGGGTGAACCCCCTGATCCACGGGATCGACCCCGTGGAGTTCGTCAAGGACGGTCTGTAGCTCCCAGCCGCCCGAGGGCCGAAACCGAAGCGGCCCTCACCTCGGGAGCCTCGTGCTCGGCGAGTTCCAGCAGCCGCGCCTCGGCGTCCCCGTACCCCAGCAAACCCAGGCTCGCGGCCGCCCGGGCGACCACCTGCTGGTCCGGGTCCGAGAGGAGCCCCGCCACCCGCGGCGCGCTCCGCCGGTCCCCCAACTGCGCGAGCACTTCCGCCACTCGGCCCCGGACCAGCGCCTCGGGGTCGTCCAGAAGCCTGGCCACGTGGGCCACGGCCCGCGCGTCCGCGAAGTCCGCGGTTACCTCCAGCGCCGCCAGCCGCACATCGGGCGCCGGGTGTTCCAGGGCCTTGAGGGCGAGCTTGAAGCAGGTCTCGTCGCGCAACCCGGAGATCGAGCGGAGCAGGCCGACCCACTCCACCTTGCCCAGGGAACGGAGCCGCCCCAGGACGTCGGCCAGCCCCTCGAGGGCATCGAGCCGGTCCAGGGACTCCGCGGCCCTCTCCCGGACCTCGGGGTCGGCGTCCTCGAGACGCCGCAACAGCATCTCTCGCCGGGGGTTCATCTCACTCCCCCAGGATCTCCAGCTTCTTCCGGGCGATCCCGGCCTGCTCCGTGGCCGGGTGATCCCGCACGATCTTCTTGAGGAGGATGCGGGCATCCACGGGGTCGCCGATGGCGTCGAAGGCGAACGCCTGCTTGAGCAGTGCGCTCGCCACCTTGTCGCCGTTGGGGAACTTCTGCACGACCTTGTCGTACTCCAGGATCGCCTGCTCGTACCGGCCCTGGTCGTAGTAGGTCTCGCCCATCCAGAACAGGGCGTTGTCCGTCAGGGGCGTGTCGGGATGGAGTTCCACGTAACGCCGAAACCCCTCCCGGGCGTCGTCGTAGCGCCCCTGCTTGTACAGTCCGTACGCCTTGTCGTAGAGCTCCTGGGAGGAGACCTGCGGTCCCGGCGCCGGCGGGGGAGCCGCCGGGACCGGGGGGGGAGAGGGCACCGGCGCGGGCGCGGCCACCGGCCGCTTCTCCAATTCGGCCACCCGCCGGGAAAGCTCGGCGAGGCTGCCCTCCAGGGTCCCGACCCGCGGCGACTCGGCGGGAGCCGCCCGGGCAGTCCGCTCCACCTCCTCGACCCGGCCGCTGAGGGCGCGCACCTGGGCTGCGACCTCCTCGAGCCGCTGGCCCAGGTCCGCGACCCGCTGCTTCACCTCGGGGTCCCCGCTCGACGCAGCCGGCCCGGCGCGGAGCTCGTCCACCGAACGCTGGACCCGCAGCAACCTCGCCTCCAGGTCGTCGACGCGGCCGTTCTGGGCATCGACGGGGGCCCCGGGCAACGTGCACGAGGCCAGCAGGAGAACGGCGGGCAGGACCGCCGACGCGACCCTGCCCGCAGTCCGAGCGCGAACCCGAAACTCCATCAGCGCTGCGTCTCCACGAACTCGGCCCGGCGGTTCTTGGCCCAGGCGGCTTCGTTCTGGCCCGGATCCAGCGGGACCTCCTCACCGTAGCTCACCACGGTCATGCGGTTGGGGTCCACACCGAGGTCCATCAGGTACTGGAAGGCGCTCTTGGCGCGCCGCTCGCCCAGGGCGAGGTTGTACTCGGTGGTGCCGCGCTCGTCGCAGTGACCCTCGACGCGGACCTGCACCCCGGGGCGCTGCGAGAGGTAGTTGTAGTTCGACTGGAGGATGGGCCGCATGTCGGCCCGGATCACCGACTGGTCGAAGTCGAAGTGGATGCGCTGGAGGCCCGGCGTCGTCTCGCGGCTCAACCCGCCTCCGGCCACGGGCTTGGCGGGAGCCGGCGTCTCGGCGGCCGTCTGCGCCGGGGGCGGCTCCACGGGGCGGGAGCGGATCGGCTCCTCGGTCACCCGGGGGGCGGGCGCCGGGGCCGGAGCCTCCTGGACCTGCGGCGCCATCTCTCCTTCCTGCCGAACCTGCTTCTTGGCGCACCCCGTGACCGACGCGGCCATGAGGGGCATGATTCCCAGGGCGAGGATCGTAACGAAGCGTCGCATCATAGCCGTCAACCTCCTCTTTCGTTAGAGCCGAAGAACGTCCGCAAGAGCCGCTCCCTCAATGGACCGCCGCGGGGGACCAGGCGGGCTGCGAAGCCCCTTCTCCCCGCGGACTGACCCGATGGTATTCCTGCCCCCCGAGGCGGAGCACGTACACCGCCGTTTCCCCCTCCCGCTCCGACGAAACGGCCAGGAAACGGCCGTCGGGCGACCAGGAGGGATCCAGCGTGTCCCGCAGGCCGAAGGTGACCTGCCGCACCTGCCGCCCCTTGGGATCGACGACGTAGACCTGGAAGGCGCCGCGCTCGTCCTTGCCGCTGAACGCGATCAGGTCGCCCCGCGGGGACCAGTCGGGGTCGCCGTTGTGGGTGCCCGACGTCGTCAACCGCCGCACGTCGCCGCCGTTCCGATCCATCACGAAGATGTGGGGGTTGCCCATCCGGTCCGAGACGAAAGCGATCTGGCTGCCGTCGGGCGACCAGGTCGGGGCCACGTCGATCGAGCGGTCGCGGGTGAGCCTCACCAGTTCGCGCGAGGCCTTGTTCATCCGATAGATCTCCGCGTTCCCGTCGACAGAGAGGACGACGAGGATCTCCTTGCCGTCCGGCGAGTCCCGGCCGGCGAGGTCGATCCCGCTGCGTCGGGAGACGGCCCAGTTCTTCCCCGTCGCCAGATCGAGCAGGTACAGGTCCGGCTCGCCGAGCAGGTAGCCGGTATAGTACAGGTATCGGCCGTCCCGCGACCACGCCGGGTTGATGCTGAGCGAACCCGCACGGGTGAGCCGGCGGGCGTCGGTGCCGTCCATCTCCGCCACGGCCAGTTCCTTGGCCCGCCCCGACTGCACGACGTAGGCGATCTTCGTGCCGAACGGCCCCGGCTCTCCGGTGAACTCCTCGAGAACCGTGTTGGCGAACATGTGCGCGACGGCCCTCTCGGCGCCCCGCGGCGCGGAATAGTGCCTGCCGAACAGGGTCTGCCGCCGCAGGACGTCGTAGGCCCAGAGGTCCACGGAGAGCCCGTCGCCCTCCACGCCCACCCGGCCCTTCACGAGGACTTCCGCCCCGACCGCGAACCAGTCCGCGAAGGAAACGGAGTCGGGCTGGATGGGCGCGCGCTGGGGATCCTCCAGGTACCCGCGGGGGTCGAGCACCTCGAACAGCTCGGTCAATCCCAAGTCAGACCGCAGGACCCGCGCGATCTCGGCGTGGGCCTGCCCCACGTCCCCCGCCTCCCGGCGCAGCGCCGGGACGGCCAGGGGGTACCGGCGCAGGGTCGGGGCGTTGATGTCGATGTACACCTTCGCCTGCGCGGCGGACCCGGCGAGAACTCCGAGCACGACCGCGGCCAGCCCAACCCACGCTCCGGGTGCTTTTCCAGAACACTTCGGTACCAGGGACGACCTCGCGTCGATCGCGCAGTGTGAGCGCCGGAACCACAGGGAAACAAGGCGCGAACGATAGTATGCACCCGTCCCTCAAGTCAAGGCGGGGGCACGCGGGGGAACCGCGCAGCGAAGGGGCTTCAGGACAACTCGGCGGCCACCGCACGCCCGAAGTCCCCGGTGGAGAGCACCTCCGCGCCGGGTACTCCCGCGGCCAGATCCGGCGTGGCGCGGCGCGACTGCAGCACCCGCCCGAGCGCCTCGTCGATCCGGGCGGCGGCCTGGGCCATCCCCACGTGCCGGAGCAGCATGGCGCCCGACAGGATCAGGCTTCCGGGATTGGCCTTGCCCTGCCCCGCGATGTCCGGGGCGGTGCCGTGGGTCGCCTCGAACACGGCGTACTGGTCTCCGATGTTGGCCCCCGGAGCGATGCCCAGGCCCCCCACCTGGGCCGCCGCGGCGTCGGAGATGTAGTCGCCGTTCAGGTTGGAGAGAGCCAGGACGTCGTAGCGCTCCGGACGCAGCAGGATCTCCTGGAACATGGCGTCCGCGATGCGGTCCTTCACCAGGACCGTGTTCGGGGGCATCACGCCCCGCAGGTCGTCCTCGTGCTCGCGGGCGGTCAGTTCCACCTCCGTGACCGTCTGCTCGGAGAACTCGTGGGCCGCGACCTCGTAGCCCCACTCCCGGAACGCCCCCTCGGTGAACTTCATGATGTTGCCCTTGTGGACGAGGGTCACCGAGCGGCGTCCGTTGTCCAGGGCGTACCGGATCGCGCGGCGCACCAGACGCTTCGAGCCGTGCACGCTCATGGGCTTGATCCCGACGCCGGAGTCCTCGGGGACCTCCGCCCCCATCTCCTCCTTGAGGAACCGGATCAACCGCAGGGCCTCGGGGGTCCCCTCGCGCCACTCGATGCCGGCGTACACGTCCTCGGTGTTCTCGCGGAAGATCACGATGTCGAGACGCTCCGGATGGCGGACCGGCGCGGGCACCCCCTCGAAGTGCCTCACGGGGCGGACGCAGGCGTAGAGGTCGAGGGTCTGGCGCAGCGCCACGTTCAGGCTCCGGATGCCCCCTCCCACCGGGGTCTCCAGCGGCCCCTTGAGCGCCACCCCCACTGAGCGGATCGCCTCGAGCGTCTCGGTGGGCAGCGGAGAGCCCGTCCGCTCGTAGGCGGCTCGACCGGCCAGGGCTTCGCGCCACTCCAGCGAGCGCGCCCCCCGATACGCCGCCTTCACGGCGGCGTCGATGACCTCCACGGCGACCGGCGCCACCTCGGGGCCGATTCCGTCTCCCTGGATCAGGACCACCGGGACCTGAGAAGGTCCCGCCCCGGCTTCGCTCATCGGATCTCCGCCTCCCTCACGGTGCCTTGCGGTCCTGGAGCGGCACCCAGGAGCACCCCTGGGGCCCGCAGTAATCCCCCACGTAGGAGGCCTCGGGACGGTAGAGCTCCGGCTTCTCCTGGGCCTCGGCGAACTTCTCCTCGATCACGTGCGCGCACCACCCCGCGATGCGCCCGAGGGCGAACACCGGTGTGAAGAGGTCGGTCTCGATGCCCAGCTGGTAGTAGGTCGCCGCCGAGTAGAAGTCCACGTTCGGGTAGATCTCGGCCCCCTTGCGTGCCTTGAACTCGGCCTGGGCCGCCTCGCGCACGCGCTCGGCGATGTCGATCCAGAACGCCTGGCCGGTCTTTGCGGAGAGGCCCACCGCGAGCTTCATCAGGATGGGGGCCCGGGGGTCCAGGGTCTTGTACACCGCGTGGCCCAGGCCCATGATCTTCTCCCCGGCGTCGAGCTTCCCCTTCACGTACGCCGCGGCCTTCTCGGGCCGGCCGATCTCCATGAGCATCCGCATCACCTTCTCGTTGGCGCCGCCGTGCAGCTCGCCGGAGAGCGCCCCCACCGCGGCGGCCACCGAGGCGTACAGGTGGGCGTGGGTGCTCGCCACCTCCCGCGCGGCGAAGGTGGACGCGTTGAAGGTGTGGTCCCCGTGGAGGATCAGGCACACGTCGACGATCCGGGCCTCGTCGGCCGGGGGCTCCTCCCCGCGCAGCATGTAGAGGAAGTTGGCCGCGTGGGACAGGTCGGCGCGGGGCGGCACCGGCTTCTCCCCGGCCCGGATGCGCTTCCACGCCGCCACCACCGCGGGCAGGCGCGCGATGAGGCGCTCCGATTGGCGCCGCACCGCCTCCCGCGACGTCTGCGACAGGTCGGGGTCGTGGTCGGCGAGCATGGGAACGGTCCCCTGAAGGACGTCCATCGGATTCGCGGTGGCCGGCCGGTGGACGAGGGCCGCGAGCACCGCGTCCGGCACAGCCCGCTCGGCCCGAAGGCGCGCGTCGAACTCCGCCAGCTCCTTCTTGGAGGGCAGTTGGCCGGCGATCAACAGGTGGGCCACCTCCTCGTAGGTGGAGTACTCCGCCAGGTCCTCGATCCGGAACCCGCGGTACTGGAGCTCCCCCTTGATGCCGTCGATGTAGCTGATCTTGGTATCGGCCACGGGGATGCCCCGCAGTCCGATGTTCTTCACCCTCGGGTAGCACACCTGTTCGTCCATTTCGACTCCTCCCGGCTTCGCCGACGTCTTGGAGAAGGTCCCGCCCGGTGCGGACCCCGGCGCCGGGCCTCGAAAGGGTAGCTGCCGGCCCGCCCGTGTCAACGGCAGGGGGCCGGCGTGCGCTCTTCTACCCCGCGCGGCGGCGCTGCACCGCCACGTAGGCGCCGAGCACCAGGACGCAGAAGGCGAGCAGCCCCAGGGTCGCCTCCCGGGAGTAGGCCCGGATGAGGTCCTCGTTGCCCGCCGCCACGTAACCGATGGCCGCCAGGATCGCCACCCAGATGCCCGCCCCGAGCCCGGTGTAGAAGAGGAATCGGCCCATCGGCATGCGGGCCAGCCCCGCGGGGAAGGAGATGTACTGCCGAACCACCGTGATCAGGCGGCCGACGAAGGTGCTGATCTCGCCGTGTTTGCGGAAGAACGTCTCCACCCGGTGCAGCTTGTCCGGCGGGAGGAAGAGGAACCGGCCGTACCGCTCGAGGAAGGGCCGTCCGAGCCAGAGCGCCAGGTAGTAGTTGACCAGGGCGCCGGCCAGGGAGCCCGCGATCCCAGCGCCGATGGCCCCGGTCATGCTCATCTCGCCCCGGTAGGCCAGGTACCCCGCGGGAATCATGACGACTTCGCTGGGGAACGGGAAGAAGGAGCTCTCGAGGAGCATCATGACGAAGATCCCCGGGTAGCCGAGCTGGCCCACCGTCCGGATGATCCACTGGACGAATTCCCCCAACAACTCCATGTCCGCCCTCCCGAAGGCGCAGCCGGATGCGACGGGCGATCATACCACGCCCGGCGGCTCCTCCGGCTCGTCCCGGAGCCGCAGCGTCGGCACCAGCGCCGAGGCCAGGAGGAGGACGACCCCGTAGGCCGCGATGCCCCAGGCGAACGACGCCGTGTCCCCGGCCGCGGCGATCGCCGCCGGCACCAGTCCGCCGCCGGCGAGGAATGCCACCGGCACCGTGAGGGACACCGCCAGATTGCGGGTGCCCGGCGGGCTGACCCTCGCCAGGGCCGCGAAGCCCGGCGGGAAGAACGAGACGGCCAGGAGGGGCTGGAGGAGGACGAGGGCGGGCACCCACGCACCACGCGCGACCCCCAGGAGCACGGTGAGCACGCCGGTGGCCGCACACACCGCCTGGAGCGCCCGCTTGGGCCCCACCCGGTCCGCCATCCACCCCGCGCCCAGTGCCGCGAGCAGGCCGCCCACCCGCGAGGCCGCCACCAGGGCGTTGACCGCCGGCCGGGCCATCCCCTTCTCCGCCGTCAGCGCCAGGGGAAGAATCGCGTACACGCCCAGGCTCGCTCCGATGCCGAGGCCGAAGAGCACGGTCAGCACCCAGAACGACGGGGTCCTCACCACCCCCGCGAAGGCCTGCGGAGTCGGTGCCTCCCCCCGCAGCCGGCCGCCGGAGGTCCGCAAGAACGCCGCGCAGACCCCAAAGCTCGCCACCCCGAGCCAGAGGGGCGCCGCCGCCCAGGGCACGCGCGCGAGCACGGCCTCGGCCAGGAGCGGCGCCACCACGAACCCCAGGTTCGGCGCCATCTCGTGGACGGCCACCGCACGGCCCCACTGGGCGGAGCGCGCGACGGTGGTGAGCGTCGCGATCCCGGAGGGCAGGTAGAGGCCCGTGGTGTAGCCGAGCAGGAGCAGCGCGCCCCGCAGCTCCCACAGGGTGCCCGCCCGGGAGACGACCAGGAGCGCCGCCCCGGACGCAGCTGCCGAGAGGGCCACCGTCGTCCGGTGGGTCCAGCGGGCCGAGACGAACCCCGACGAGAGGAGCCCGAAGCAGTAGGCCCCCGAGAGGAACAGGAAGAGCGACCCGGACTGGGCGTGGGTGAGGCCGAGATCCGCCTCGATCGCGGGCAGGAGGGGAGCGAGGACGACCCGCGCGAGGAAGTTCAGGAAGAAGATGCCGGTCAGCGCGAGGAGCGGGCGCAGGGGGAAGGGGCCGGCGGCTCCCGAACGCTGCGCGGCGGCGGCCACGTCAGACGAACCGCTCCATCAGGGCGCGGACGCCTTCCTCCACCCCGCCGGGGCCGTGGACCCGCACGAGCTCGGCCAGCACGGCCTCGGCCCGTGCCCGCAGCACGGGGTCGAGGAGGTCCTCCGTCCCCTCCAGCAGGCCCGCCCGGCGGCCGGCCTGGAAGAGCCGCTGCTCCCCCGCGTCCAGGGCGAGGAAGGCGTCGCAGCGCGCCAGGAGCCTCTCCCGGTCCCCGGGCAGCTGTCCCTCCAGGTCGCCCAGGAGGTTGAGGATGTGGTCGCTCACCACCCGGGACCCGATGCCCTCCAGCGCGGAGAGGAGCAGCCGGATCTCGGCCACGACCTCGGCGTCCGTCTGCCGGGACAGGCGCGCGTCCGGCCCGTGGAAGTGGCGCCACAGAGGGAGCTTCGGGCCCAGGCACAGGGTGCGGAAGCGGATGAAGTGCGGGTCCACGGCGTTCAGGACCCGTGCGGTGTCCAGGGCGTGCCCCCGGCTCATCTCCCGCCCCCCCAGGCCCGGCATGACGTACTCCGAGAGCTCGAGGCCCGCCTCCCGGACCTTCGAGCCGGCACGGATGTGGAGCTCGGCCGTGGCGCCCTTGGCGATGAGGTCCAGGAGCGGATCGTGGCCGCTCTCCATCCCGACGTGGATGCGGGTGAGCCCCAGCTCGCCGTAGGAGCGCAGGTCCTCCACGGACAGGCGCGCCACGGTGCGCGAGCGGGCGTACGTGGTGATCCGCTCCACCTCGGGGAAGCGCTCGCGGAAGAAGGCGAGCACCCGGCGGACGGCGTCGGGCTTCATCACCAGGGAGTCGGCGTCCTGGAGGAACGCCGTGCGCCCCCCGTGGGCCAGGACGTTCGCCACCAGGTACTCCTCGTTGGTGCGCACGAGGCCCCGCGCCACGGCCTCCCGCCGGCGGGAGGTGAACCCGGCGTCGCGCAGCCGGTCGCGGATCCGTACCATCGCCTCGATGTCCGCTTCGATCTCCTCCACGGAGCGCAGGCTGAACTCGTGACGCTTGTAGGTCCTGCAGAACTCGCAGCGGTTCCAGGGGCAGCTGCGGGTGAGGCGCAGGAGGTAGCTGCCGGCCTCGCTGGGGGGGCGGATGGGGCCGGTCTCGAAGTGATCCGTCGTCCGTTCTTCCACGTCCATCGTCACGGGGCTGGGGGCTATTCTGGAGGACCAGGCCAGCGGGCTAGGGGCTGCGCCCCTCTCCCCTGGCCACGAGGGCGGCGCCGAAGGCCCCGAGGAACTGCGGGTGGGGGGGCACCTCCACCCGGGCGCCGGTCCGCCGGGCCAGGAGTTGCGCCACGACCGGGAAGGCCCCCACCACGCCGCCGCTCATGACGATGAAATCGCCCAGGGGCCCCATCTCGGCCACCCGCGCCACCACGGAGTTGAAGATGCCGCGGCACAGGTTCTCCGGGCTCTCCCCGTCGCGGATGAGCTTGATGACCTCGGTGGCGGAGAAGACGGTGCAGAAGGAGGAGAGCGTGATCTCCTTGGTGGCGGCTTCGGCGTAGGCCTCGATGCGCTCGAGGGGAAGATCGAGGCGGTGGGCGATCTCCTCCACGAAGGCCCCGGTGCCCGCGGCGCACTTGCGGTTCATCAGGAAGTTCGCGACGCCGCCGTCCCTGCGCACGTGGATGATCTTGTTGTCCTGGCCGCCGATGTCCACCACGTCCATCTCCCGGGGGAAGTGGTGGAAGGCCCCGGCCGCGTGGCACGAGATCTCGGTCCGGCGCGACTGGGCGAACGCCACGTTGCGGCGGCCGTACCCCGTGGCCACCGTGTTCGCGACCCGCGCCTCCTCCGCGCCGGCCGCCTCCAGGGCGACGCGCCGCAGGTCTCGGGCCACGTCCTCGAAGGAGATCCCCGTGCGCTGGAGCGCCCGGGCCAACACCTGCCCGGAGCCGTCCAGGAGGATCGCCTTGGACCAGGAGGAGCCCAGGTCCAGCCCTAGGAAGAGGTCGCCGGCCATCGAATCCCCTCAGGCGGCCCGGGAGAGCTGCTCCGCGAAGGCCTCCAGGTTTGTGAGGGTCTGCTCCTCGGAATAGCACCGAAGATCGTTGAGGTCCCCGTAGATTATCACATACGGGACGCCCGTCCTCTCCCTCAGGCGCTGGGGGAGGCCGTACCGGGTGTTCGAGTTGCACGGGCAGGTCTTGGCGTCGTGGTACACGACCCCGTCGACGGAGAAGTCCGCGAGCAGCCGCGCCAGCGTCTCCTCCTTGACCTCGTCGGACCGCACGATGAAGAGCTCCAGGTACGCCCGGGCCATGGCCTCGAAGGGGTCTCCCCCGGCGGCCCCCTCGAAGGCCTCGAACACCCACGAACTGCAGTAGGTCGACGCCACCACGCACGTCCGCAGATCCTGGAAGAAACCCGCCAGTTCCCGCAGCTT
This sequence comes from uncultured Thermodesulfobacteriota bacterium, assembly GCA_964548515.1. Taxonomy (GTDB): domain Bacteria; phylum Desulfobacterota; class Deferrisomatia; order Deferrisomatales; family JACRMM01; genus CAZGRT01. Next base: position 22,707 of record CAZJSF010000005.1, on the reverse strand, counting down.
GCCCCACACGGGCATGCCCTCCCAGTACAGGCGGTGGCGCTCGCCGTCCACCGCCCCGACGGCCCCGCTCGTCCGCTCCTCCAGCTCGGGCAGGAGGTCCCGGTAGAACGACACCGCCTGGGGCGTTCCCCGGAGCACCACGGCGGGCCCCATGAGGATGCACGCGTCGAAGAAGGTCAACGGGCTCGGGCGGCTTCGGGCCGAGGAGAGGCAGGCCTTCCAGAGCCTGGACGTCTCGGCCGAGAGCGCCATCACCTCCCGGAACCGGTCCACGTCGAAGCGTGCCCCCGCGACCTCTTCGAGCCGGGGGACGAGACTCCGGTACTGGGCCACCATGCCCCCGACGAGCACGTCGGTGACCGCGCCGACCTTGGTGGGGGAGTTCACCCCGACGACCGGGACCCCGAACTCCCGGGAGTAGAAGGAGAACCAGTCCTGCACGTCCCGGCACTGGTTGGTGTTGTACACGAGGATGTCGGGCCTCGGCACCCCCTCCAGGCCGTAGGCCTTCTGAAGGGGGGTCTCGCCGGCCAGGTAGGCGCCCACGTCGCTGGTGAGGTAGCTGCAGATGTCCGGGCTGTACCCCGCGGCGTTCGCCCGGGGGATGAAGTCGGCAGCCCGGCGGGTCGCCCCCAGCAGCGCCCCGTGGTTCTCGGGGTAGTAGACGCTGTAGCCGAGGCTCAGGAGGAGCTCGGCGGGGCCCACGCTGGTGCACCAGGCCACCTTGCGCCCGGGGTCGCGGGAGGCCTCGTCCACCTCCCGGAAGTGCCCGGCCATCAGCTCCTTCATGCTTCGCTGCGCCCGGAAGGGCTTGAAGTCGGGCATGTCAGCGCCCCTGGAACTGGGGCCGGGAGACCCCGACGCTCTTGAGCCCCACGAGGGCGTCCTCCGTGGAGAAGATCTCGGCCATCCGCGAGAGCTCGAGCTCGAGCCCGGCGTCGAGATCCCCGGCGGAGCCCTGATCGAGGATCTCGTTGGCGGCCTTGACCGCGAGAGGGGCCTTGCGGCCCACCGCCTTGACGGCGGCCTGCACCCTCGGATCGTCGTTGGGGGCGCGGCCGGCGAGCACTTCGCCCACCTTGTCGTCCGAGAACGCCTCCACGACGCGCTCCCACCCTGCGGGGACCGGCTTGCGGGCGTACTTGTCCGCGACGGAACCGCCGGCGACGAGATCCCGGATGAACCGATCGGCGTCCTCCGAGGCCACGTGGTAGGACGCCAGCCCGATCTGGTGGGCCGTCTTCCCGTCGAGGGGCTGCCCCGTGAAGACGAGATACTTGGCGAGCTCCTTGCCCACGATCCGCGCCGTCCGCTGGGTACCGCCGAGCCCCGGGTAGATCCCGATGCCGGTCTCCGGCAACCCGAAACCGCCCTTCTCGGTGACGACGATGGCCCGGCACGCCAGCGCCAGCTCGGTGCCGCCCCCCAGGGAGAGGCCGTCCACCTTCGCGATGACCGGCTTCTCCGAGGTCTCCATCTTGCGCAGGAGCCGCTGGCCGCGGCGGGCGAAGTCGACGATGGCGGGGATCCGGCCCGCCTCGATGTTGTCCACGAAGAACTTGATGTCCGCGCCGGCCACGAAGGCCTTCCCGGCGCCCTCGACCACCACCGCCTTCACGTCGGGCCGTGCCACCGCCTCGTCGAAGCGCTGCTCGAGCTGTTCGACCACGGCCCCGTTGAGGGCGTTGAGGGCCTCCGGCCGGTTGATGAGGAGCGTCGCCAGGCCGTCCTTCACCGCGAGATCGACCACCCGGATCGTCCAGGGCTTCCCGGCTGCCTTCTGGCGCTTCAGGCTCTCGGCCAGCGGGTGGCCGAACTCCCGGCAGAAGGCCTCCGCCAGGGCGATGGCCCTGCCCGTACCCGCCCGGTTCATGAGCTCGAACGGGCCCAGGGCCCAGCGGAGCCCGATCTTCGCGCCGCGGTCGGTGTCCTCCAGCGTGGCGACCTCCTCGTCCAGGATCTCCCCCGCCACCTGGAAGACCACGCCGAAGAGCCGGTCGGACACGGCCTGGAACTTCCCCTCGTCCGGCGTGCCGCCGAGGTCCCAGGGCTCGTTCTTCTCGGCCTGGGCCTTGAGCAGGGCGACCGGCGGGTAGTAGCTCCCCAACTCCCGGCCCAGGGTCGACTCCGCGTGGTAGGCGATGGGCACGCCCGTCACGTTCATGAGCTCGAAGGGCCCCATGCCGATGCGGAACGCCTTCTTGGCCGCGGCCTCGATGGTCGGGATGTCGGCCACCCCCTGCTCCAGCAGCCGCACCGACTCGTTGAGCCAGGGCACGAAGAACCGGTTCACCACGAAGCCGGGGCGGTCCCGGCAAAGGATCGGGACCTTCGCCATCCGCTTCGACAGCCGAAGGCTCGCGTCCACCGCGGCGGGGCTCGTCCTCTCTCCCGGGATCACCTCCACGAGCCGGTTCTTGGCGGGATGGTAGAAGAAGTGCAGGCCCACGACGCGCTCCGGCCGCTTCGTGGAGGCCGCCAGGTTCGAGACGTAGAAGCTCGACGTGTTCGTGGCGATCACGGTGTCGGCCCCGCAGATCCGGTCCAACTCGGCGAAGAGCTCCTTCTTCACCCCCTCGTCCTCGTACACCGCCTCGATCACGTAGTCGCAGTCGCCCAGTTCGCCGAGCTCCGTGGTGTCGTAGATGCGCGCGAGGATCTCCTCCGCCTGCGGCCCGCTGAAGATCTTGCGCTCGATGGCCTCTCCGAGCAGGTTGCGGATGCGGGCCCGCCCCCGGGCCACGAACTCGCTCTTCACGTCGTGCATCACGACCTCGAACCCCTCCTGGGCGAGTTTCTGCACGATCCCGCTCCCCATGTTGCCGGCACCCACCACCCCGATCTTCTTGAGCTGCGACATGGCTACCCTCTTCCGCGCCAGCGGCGCCAAGGTTGAAAAGAGACCAGATTCTGGTAAACACTCACCGTCCCGGGGACGGCCGGCAGCGGATTCCGGGGGCCCGCCCGAGCGGGCGATCCGCAGCGCCACAGCATCATACAAGATGCATACCGGAACGGAGGTACCATGACCTTCTCGCGCCTCGGGTCCCGCCACCTCCTCGCGCTCCTCCTCGCCTCCCTCCTCGCGGCGGCACCGGCCGGCGCCGCGGGCCTGAAGGGGGTGGAGGTCCCCGACTCGCTCGCCCTCGAGAGCGGGACGCTCCGGCTCCAGGGACTGGGGCTCCGCAAGAAGTTCATGTTCTCCGTCTACGTGGGCGCCCTGTACCTGACCACGCCCACGTCGGACGCCTCGGCGGCGGTGTCGGCGGACGAGCCCAAACGCATCGAGATGCACTTCCTCCGGGACGTGGGGGAGGACAAGCTGGCGGAGGCCTTCCGGGAGGGCTTCTTCAACAACGCCCAGGAGCGCCTCGACCGCCTGAACCCCCGCCTGGACGCCCTGATCGGGCTCTTCCCCGGGGGGGCGAAGGAGGGCCAGACGGTGGCGCTCACCTATGTGCCGGCCCGGGGCGTGGCGGTGGCCTTCGACGGCGAGGAGCGGGGCGTCATCGAGGGGCGGGACTTCATGGAGGCGCTTTGGGCCGTGTGGCTCGGCCAGGTGCCCGCCGACCAGGACCTCAAGCGGGGGATGCTGGGGACGAAGTAGGCGGCCGTCCCAGGGACTGCGAGAGGATCTCGACCTCTTCCGGGTCCGGGAAACTCCGCCCTCCCAGCCCGCGGCAGGCCAGGCTCGCGGACGCGACGGCGTAGCGGAGGGCATCCGCCCGGACCATTCCCCGGGCCAACCCCAGCGCCAGAGCGCCGTGGAAGGCGTCGCCGGCGCCGGTGGTGTCCCGCACCCGGACCCCGGGGGCCGGGACCCGCAGGAACTCCCCATCCAGGAGGGCGACCGCCCCTTCCGCACCCAGGGTGGCGCAGCACCAACCCCGGACCGTCACGGCGATCTCCCGCAGGGCTTCTTCGGGTGGCTTTCCGGGCGCGGCCTGCGCCAGGAAACCCTCGCTCGCGGCCAGCACGTCCACCAGTCCCCAGGTCTCCCGCCAGCCGTCCTCGGCCCGCTCCGCGTCGGCCACGGTCAGCACGCCCTTCGCCCGGCAGAGCGGCGCCAGCAGGGGCAGCAGGTGCTCCCCCTGCCGGTCCACGAGGACGACCCTCGCCCGGGGCACGAGGGGAAGCACCTCCCCCGCGTCGAGCTTCTCCGGGGACGAGCGCTCGTACAGGATCGTGCGCGTGCCCCGCGCACGGGAGACGAGGCACCAGGCCAGGGGGGTGCGGCCGCGGGCGGCGGGCAGGCAGGAAAGGTCCACGCCGAAGGCGGCCATGCGCTGCCGGGCGAAGAGGCCGGCCTCGTCTCCTCCGAGCACGCCGACGAAGCCGGACCGGCCGCCCAGGTGCGCCACCAGGCAGGCCGCCGTGGAGGCCTGCCCTCCCCCCTCCCGCAGACGGGCGGCCACCGGGACCTTGGCGTCCTCCGCCGGGTACTCCTCCACCTCGAGGATCTCGTCCACGCACGCCCGACCGATGCACAGCACGTCGAGCGTCCGGGGCTCCGGCGCACCGACCGCCCGGCGAGCCGGACCGGGAGCCACGCTAGGGGCCCGCCCTGGGTTTCGGCCCCGCGGGCCGGAGCGAGATGCGGACCTGGCGCGGGGACACGTCGAGCACCTCCAGGTAGGGCGGGTGCTCGACCTCGTCCGGGCCGACCTGGAACGTGCGCCGCCCCAGTTGCGCGAGGAGCGCGTCCACCCGGACCACCACGAGGTCGCTCGGCCCGAAGTAGATCTGGCGCCGCGATCCCTCCAGCATCACCCGCACGCTGGGCGGGTCCACCGACTCCAGTTCGTACTCGGCCGGCAGGTTCTCGACGACCACCCGGGCCTGGCGCTCTCCGGTCACCACGGTCGAGCCCGGCACGAGCAGCAGCCACAGGCCCGTGGCAAGCACGAGGGCGAGCAGGGGGTAGGGCCAGGTCTCCGCCAACCGCCGGCCCAGGCCCCGGCTGGCCGCGCCCGGGCCGGCCCGCTCCGCCGCGAACTCCCGCAGGATCCGACCGAGCTCGTTGGGGCTTTCGAGCGTTCGGAGCACACCGCCCCGAGCCACCGACACGGCGCCCCGCTCCTCGGACACCACGACGGCCAGGGCGTCGCTCCTCTCGGCCAGGCCCAGGGCGGCGGCGTGCCGGGTCCCCCGAGCACCCAGCTGCTCGTGGTCCACCGAGAGGGGCAGGTGGACCCCGAAGCGCACGGCCCTCCCCCCGGAGAGCACGACCGCGCCGTCGTGGCCCGGAGAGTGCACGTCGAACAGGCTCAGGAGGAGCGGCTCGCTGACGCGGCCGTCGAGGGGAACGCCCCCCTCCAGGTGCCGCTCCAGGGGCTCCTCGCCCGGCAGCACGAACAGGGCGCCGACCCGGTCCTGGGCGAGACGGGAGGCGACGCCCTGGAGGATGCCGGCGACGTCCGCGCTGGGGGCCGAGCGGCGGCGGCGTACGCCCCAGGCCCCGATGCGCTCCAGCACCCGGCGGAACTCCTCCTGGAACACGACCACGATGAGGACGAGGAGCACCGCGGAGAACCCCTGGAAGATCCAGGCGGTCAACTCCAGGCCCAGTTGCCGGGCGGCCAGATAGACGGCGCCGAGGATGGCCAGACCGAGGAACGCGAAAAGCGCCCGGGAGCGGCGCAGCCAGACGAGGGCTCCCCACAGGAGCCCCGCGACGAGCACGATGTCGGCGAGATCGCGCCAGTAGGTGAGGAGGTCGAGTCGCGTCAAGGAACGGCCTCGGGGAACGGGGTATCGGGGCTGCTTCAGGTTACCCTTCGGCGCGCCGCCCTTCCAAGGGGGAGGCGCCCCGCCCGCGTCGCTACGGCCCGCACCCCGTCGCGTAGTCGGGTGCGAGCGCACCGGCGACCGCCGGGCGCGCCTCCTCCGGCGGCGGCCGGAAACCGAAGACCCGCTCCAGGAACGAGACGGCGATGAAGTACGTCGCCCCCCACAGGACTTCGCTCCCGCCGCCCTCTCGCGGCAGGAAACAGGGGAAGGTGCGCGTCGTGGGTATGCCGCTGCCGTCGTCGCCCAGGTCGAGCCGGTACACCGCGTAGCGCGCGGGGTCGAGCAGTTCGGCGAGAGGGACGGGGACCAGGCGATCCACCTCCCAGTTGAGCCGGAAGCGCCGTGGCCCTTCGACCCAGCCCACCAGCGGCAGGATCGCCCGGCGGAACAGCACGAGCCGGTAGATCGGGAGGGCTCCCAGGAAACGGATGCCGAAGGGGGAGAGGCCGGTCTCCTCCCAGGTCTCCCGGAGCGCGCAGGCCCAGTATCGGCTCACGAGACGGGCCCGGGCACGCCCTCCCCGCTCCGTCGGCCCCCACCCGGGGCTGCGGCGCAGGGGCGCTCCGGGAAGCCGCAGGAGCAGGCCCAGGGCCGTGTCGATCCCGTGCCGGCTGCCGCCCGGACAGCACAGGTCGCCGGACTGTCGCACGAGGGCCGAGCGCTTCGTCAGCAGGAGGGTGGGTTCCCCCGAAGGCCGGTCCCGGTGGAGCAGGAAGAGAACCCCCGCCGCGTCCGCCGGGACCGGTGCCTCCCGGTCCCCTGGCGCCGGGGCAAGGACCTCCGCCACGCCCTCGGGCCCCGCTCGGAAGGCGAGGGGGCGCGGGGTGCCCCGGTCGTCCTCACTTCCAGGAGTCATATTCTCGGATTTCGGCGTACGCCACGACCCGGTTGCGGCCCCCCTGCTTGGCGGCGTACAGGCAGCGGTCGGCGCGCGCCACGAGGTGGTCCGCCGGCTCCCGCTCGCCCTCGAGGCACGCCACCCCGACGCTGACCCGTACCGGGATGCTCTTGTCCTCCCAGGGCACCTCGAGCTTCTCCACCCCCTCCCGCAGCCGTTCCGCCAGGGCCCTCGCGCCGGCCTCCGTGGTGTTCGGGAGGAGCACCGCCATCTCCTCGCCCCCGTAGCGGGCCACGAGGTCCGTCTCCCGGGCGAAGGTCTCGACGGAGCGGGCGAGGGCCTCGAGCACGGCGTCGCCCGCCGGGTGGCCGAAGGTGTCGTTGATCTTCTTGAAGTGGTCCACGTCGAGCAACAGCACGGAGACCCCCTGCTCGTACCGGCGTGTCCGGCGAACCTCTTCCTCGAGCCGCTCGAAGAACACCCGCCGGTTCCGGAGCCCGGTGAGCGGGTCGGTCGTCGCCAGCCGCTCCAGCTCTCCGTGGGCCCGGATGCGGCCCAGGGCCTCGGCCCCCTGCTGCGCCACGATCTCGCACACGTCCACGGTGGCCAGGTCGAAGGCCTTCGGGGCCAGGGCCCCCACGCACAGGACGCCCAGGGCCTCCTCGCCCGCGGTCAGCGGCTGCAGGATCAGGCTCTGGAACTCCGGCGACTTCACCTGCTTGCCGAAGAGCGGCCGTCGGGAACGCTCGTCGAGATAGGTCAGGTAGCGCCGGCTCTCCAGCACCCAACCGGCGAGACCGTCGCCGGAGCGGAAGGTCTGGCCCTGCAGGGCGCCCCACCGGGCGTCGCCCACCCCCTCGATCCGCAGCTCCTTTCCCTCTCCCAGCAGCGCTACCGCGGAGAACTCGGGCTGGTTGCGGGTGCGCAGGGTCTCGAGCATGACCCCCACCACCTCGGGGACCGCGCGGCAGGTGGCGAGCCCCTTGGAGAATTCCTGGAGGTGCTTGAAGTCCCTCACCTCCCGCTTGGCCGCATCCAATGCCCGCACCTGCGCCAGGATCGTCGCGACCTGGTGCGCGGCCACGGTCAGCGTCGGCACGTGCGCCTCGGTGAAGGCGTTCTCCTGGAGCCCGTCCACGGCCAGGACGCCTTCGACCTGATCCCCGGCCACGACCGGAACCCCCAGGAAGCTCTTCACCGGAACGTTCCCCGTGTAGTAGCCGAGGCGGGAGGCCGGGTCCCGCAGGCACGGGATCTGGAGGTGCCGGCGGTTCTCGAGGATCCACTGGAAGGTCGTGCCCTCGACCTTGAGAACCGCGCTCTCGCGGACCGCGTGGCTGTCCGAGACCAGCTCGCGAACGAACATCTCTCCGCGGGGCCTGGCGAGCACGAGGACGGCTCCGTGCGCGCCGGTGCCCTCCTTCACCTTGACCAGGTGCTCGTAGAGCATCTCGTCAGGCCTTGCCCGCTCTCCCGGGCCGCCCTCCCGAAGGTGCTCGCGGTGCAGCTGCAGCTTGTCGAGGGCGAGCTGGATCTGCCTTCGCCGCCGCCGCTCCCAGAACAGGACCGCCCCGGACACCAGCGCCACCGCCTCGAGGTGTGCCAGCGCCTCGAGAGCCGGGGGGTTGGCCGCCCACAGGGAGATGGCGCCGAGGGGAAGGACCAGGAGGGCGAGGAGCGGCACGCTGGCGGCCAGGCCGATGAGCAGGACGGAGTAGGCGAGAAGGGCCCAGGGTGTCGGCGCGCCGGTGACCTGGAGCGCCGTGGACAGGGCCAGCACTGCGAGCAGCCCCAGCTCGCCCCGCTCCAGCTCGGGGTCGAGGACGGGCGGCAGCATCGCCACCCCGTGGATGCGCCACAGGAAGTACGCCGTGAACGAGGCCAGGATCGAGACGGCGACGAAGCTCCAGGCGCGCTCCGGGGCGTACACGCCCGCGAGGAGCGCGGCCGCGTAGGCGGCCGGCACCAGCGCCCGCACGAGCAGCACCAGGGGCGGAGCCCCGCCGCGGCGTGCGCGCCGGCGGGGGTCAGCGCTCTGCGTCATGCCGCTCGGGGAGGAGGAAGACCGTCTCCCCCTCGCGGATCATGCCCAGGTCCCGACGCGCCTTCGCCTCGATCGCCCGGGAATCCCCCCGGAGCGCGGCGATCTCCTTCTCCAGGGCCGCGCGGCGGTCGCGGAGGAGGTCGATCTCGTCCGAGAGCTGGGCACGCTCGGCGCGCAGGCGCCGGACCTCCTGCCAGCCCTGCTCGCCGAACAGGGCGAACCCGAGCAGGCCGGCCGTCAGCCCGATCCCCAGCCACAGCCAAGCCTTTTCCGGCACGTTCACGGACGGGGCCTCCCCTGGGAGCGCGTCAGGCGGATCGCTCGCTCATTCGAGACGGAACCGCACCCGGATGGTACCCCACTGCTCCACCTCCTCACCGGTGGGCAGGGGGTTGAAGCGAAACGCCTTGATGTACGCCAGCGCCGCCTGGTCGAGCTCCGGATCGCCCCGCTGCACCGGGAACGCCCGCACGACCTCCCCGCGCGGCGAGACGTAGAACTTGATCGAGACGGTGGCCGGGTTGCGGATCGGGATGCGGGGAGGGCGTGGCTCGGAGAGCACCTTCCGGTCCACCCCGACGGGTCCCTCGATCTCCAGGCGGCGCATGGTCTCCCGCTCCGCCTCCGGGACGACCGGCGCCGCGGAGATCTCCTGGAGCAGCCGGTCCGCGACCCGGCGGGCCTCCCCCGCGTCGGGCCCCGGGGCGGCGCCCCGCTTCACGGCGGGGGCCGCGGGTAGGGGAGACGGCTCCACCTCCAGGCTCCGCGTCCAGGCGATGCGATCGGGCTCCGGGATGGAAACCGAGCGCGCCGGCAGCCGGATGGGCTCCATCGCCGGCGAGGCCGCCGGCTCGGCCAGCACCTGCTCCGCCAGGGCCCCGCCCAGGGACTCCAGCGCCTCGTTGGCGATCGGCTGGGCGGCGACGGGGCGGGGGAGCGGCTCGGGCTCGGGCTCCAGCGGGGTGCGGGAGAGCTCCACCTCGACCAACCGCTCCCGGTGCACGGGGAGCTTCACGCGCAGACCGGGCACCACCACCACCAGGACGAGGTGGATCACCACGCTCCCCGTGACGGCCGCGGCCAGCGCGCCGGTGCGCGTCACGCGTCACCGCTTGGGCCGGGTGGCGATGGCGAGTCGCTGCAACCCCGACCCCTTGGCCCGATCCATCACGTCGACCACGAACTTGTGGGCCGTCTCCTCGTCCGCCTCGATCACCACCATGGTCTCCCGGTCCTCCCGGGCGGCCTCCCGGAACCGCACGTCGAGGTCCTCGAGGCTGGCCCGCTGGTCCCCCAGGTACAGGGCCCCCTCGGCGTCGAGCTTCACGCGCAGGTCCTTGCGCTCGTGGCGAACGGTCTCGGCCTGGGCCTGGGGCAGGTTGATCCGGATGCCCGGCGACACCACGAAGGTCGTGGAGAGCATGAAGAAGATGAGCAGCAGGAAGACGCAGTCCACCAGCGGCGTGATGTCCGGGGTGACGACGTCGCGGCGGGCCTTGCGGAATTCCACGACTCAGCCCCCGAACTCTTCCCGGCCGGGCCGGCCGCGGCCCTTCGCGTCCGGGTGCTTCACCAGGTCCACGAAGTGGATGGCGTGCTGCTCCAGCTCGAGCACGATGCGGTCCACCTTGCCGAGGAAGTAGCGGTACGCCACGAACGCGGGGATCGCCACGGTCAACCCGGCGGCGGTGGTCACCAGCGCCTCGCTGATGCCGGCGGCGAGGCTGGCGGGGCTTCCCATGCCCTGCACGCTGATGACCGTGAAGGCCTTGATCATCCCCGTCACGGTCCCCATCAGCCCGAGGAGCGGTGCGACGTTCGCGACCGTGCCGAGCACGCCCACGTAACGCTCCAGGTGCGCGGCCTCGCGGCGACCCACCTCCTGCACGGCCTCCTTGACCGTGTCGCGGTCGAGCCCCGTGTTCCGCAGCGCGGCCTGGAGCACCGCACCCATGGGGCTCCGGCTCCGGCGGCACAGCGCCAGGGCCTCGTCGGTCATGCCCCGGCGGACGAAATCCTCCGCCCGCCGGACGAGGTCCATGGGCACGTTGCGGCTTGCCCGCAGCGTCCACGCCCGCTCGAAGAACACGGCGAGCGCCACCACCGAGCAGGCCACGATGGGGACCATCAGGACCCCGCCCTTTACGAGGTACTCGTACATCGGTTCCTCCCGTCAGCGGGGTTGGTCGGGCGCCGACGCCGCGCCCAGTTCGCCGAGAACCTGCGCCGCTCGGCGGGCCGGCTCCTCGGGGGCTTCGTCCGCCACCTTCTGGTAGACCGCCCGGGCTCGACCCACGTCTCCCTGCCCCCGAAGGATCTCGCCGGCGCGAAGCAGTGCCCCGGCGACCCCCGGGTCGGAGACCGGATACAGATACCCGATCCGGAGGTAGGTTTCCAGCGCCTCCTGCTCGCGGGTCGCGGCCTCCTGGGCCTTGCCCATCGCCAGGAAGGCCCTCAGGCCCTCCGGGCTCAGGGCCAGTTCCGCGGCCTCGCTCAGGGGCTCCACCGCCCGCCCGGGGGCTCCCTGGAGCAGGAACGTCTCCCCCAGGTCGGCGAGCAGCGCCTGACGAAGCAGGGGGGAGGATTCGGGGCACGCCGCGAGCGCCGCCCGGAGCCTGCCCTCCGCCCCCTCCCAGTCGAGCAGTGCGGCGGCCGAACGCGCCGCGGCCCGGAGCACCTCGGCTCGTTCCGCGCCCTCGGTCCGCGCCGCGAGTCGATCCCACACGCCCCGAGCGGTCTCCGGGGGGCCCCGGCGGTCCAGCAAGCGCCCCAGCTCCCGCAGGGCCGCCAGGCCCACCGCGTCGGCTCGGCTCGAGAGCGGCTCCAGGAGCTTGGCCGCACCTTCGTCGTCGTTGCCGGACACCAGGCTGCGGGCCGCCTCCAGGCGGGCCTCCGCCGCCTTCTCGTCGGTTCCCAGGTCGGCAGCCCGCAGATAGGCGTGGGCAGCCCCGGGCCAGTCGCCGGCTTCCGCCCGGGCCTGGGCCAGGGAGAAGAACAGGTCGGAGGAGCGGGGGTCGCGGGGATAGGCCTTCGCGAACCGGTCCGCAGCCCGCCCCAGCTCCCCGAGCCGCCCCAGCCCCAGCAGGCACAGGGCCTCCCCGTAGCGCCCTTCCGGGGTGTCGCCGAGCTGCTGGTAGGCGGCCAGGGACTCCTCGTGGCGGCCCAGGTTGTAGAGGCTGTCCGCCCGTTTCCGGCGCGCCTCCGCCTCCAGCTCACCGCCGGGGGCCATGGCCAGGATGGCGTCGAACCGGGCGAGCGCCCCTCCGTAGTCCCCGGCGCCGAAGTCCAGCCAGGCGAGCGTCTGCAGGGCCCGGGCCGCGTACTCGCCGCGGGGCTCCTCCGCGAGGAGCGCTCCGAGCACGTCTCTCGCCTGCTTCTCCCGCTGGCTGCGGGCGTACATCCAGCCCCGGTAGAAGCGGGCGGCCGACCGGTACCCCGGCGTGCGCGCCTCGGCTTCGAGCTGCTCCAGGGCCTCGATGGCCGGCCGCACCTCCCGCCGGTTGAAGTAGGCGCGGGCCAGCATCAGCCGCGCCTCGTCCCGGTTGGGGTCGGCGGGATGGTTCCGGACCAGGCGCGCGAACAGGCCTGCCGCCTCGTCCCACCGCTCCGCCTCGAAGGCGATCCAGGCCCTGCCGTACAGGGCCTGGGGGAAGGCCGGGCTTCCCTCCGGCACCGCGTGGAACGCGCGCAGTGCCTCATCCGGCCTTCCGAGACGCAGACGCGCCTCCCCGAGCCACGCCCAGACCCGGTCGGCCTCGGGGTAGGCCGGGTCGCGCTCGAGGGTCAGGCTCAGCGAGCGTTCCGCGGCCTCGGCGTCGCCCGCGAGCAGGGCGCACAGTCCCGCGCGGTGCAGGGCTGCAGGGCCGAGGGGGGCGTCGGCCGGCACGGCGCCGTAGGCTTCGGAGGCTTCCCGATACCGCCCGAGCAGGTAGAGGCACTCGCCGACCATGTACTGCGACACCTCGCGCGCCGGCGCGTCCCACACCGCGAGGGCGGCGCGGTACCGCTCGAGCGCGTCCGCGTAGGCGCCCCGCCGGAAGGCAGCCCAGGCGAGGTCGGCCCGGGCCCAGCCCGCCCACGGGCCGGAGGGTGCGGCCGCCTCCAAGGCCAGCAGGGCATCGGGAGCCTCGGGGGATCCCTCCTCGGTCAGGGCCCGGACCCGGCCGTACAGGGCCCGCACGAGAAGGCTCTCCGGCGGCCGCTCCTCGCTCAGCCAGAGGAAGCGCTGCGCGGCCTCCCGGGCCCGGCCCTGTTCGAGCAGCGTCCAGCCGAGGGCCGCCTGCGCGGGCGGCGCCTCCGGATGGTCGGGGCTCTCGAGGAGGAACCGGACGAGCGACTTCTCGGCTCCGGCCAGGTCGCCCACGCGGCGCCGGGCGAGGCCCAGGGCGAAGAGACCCGCCGCCTGCACGTCCCGACGGACGGCCTTTCCCTGCTCCGAGAGCTCGGCGAGCGTCTCCAGCGGTCCAAGGGCCTCCCGGGCCTGGCCGGTCCGGAGGTAGGAGGCACCGAGCCGGTACAGCGCTTCGGGACGGTGGGGGCTGGCCGGGTCCCCGGCCAGGCGCTCCCACGTCCTGCGCGCCTCGGGCTCCCGCCCCAGCTCCTCCAGCAGGGCCGCCCGGCGGTACGCGGCCTCCTCGGCGTACTCCCCCTCGGTCAAGCCGAAGAACGCCACGGCGTCGTCGAGGCGCCCCTCCCGCCGTCGGATCTCACCGAGCCAGAAGGCCGCGTTCCCGGCCAGGGGGCTGCCCGGATACTCGGAACGGAGCTGGGCGAGGAACCCGGCCGCTTCTCCCAGAAGGTCGCGGGAGAGCCTCTCCATGGCGCTCTTGTAAAGACTCTCCGCGCCCCCCGTGGCCCGGGCCAGCGCTCCGGTCACCGGGTTCCGGTAAGCGCAGCCGGGCGTCTGCACGGGGGGCGCCTCCCCGAGGGAGGGCTGGGGCAGGGTCTCGGCGGGCAGCTCCACGCTCAGCGGCGTCTGGGCGATGCGGGGGGCTTCGAGGGCGAGCACCCCCTCCCGCTCGGCCTCCAGGCGCACGCGGTCGATGCCGCGCACGACCACCTCGGGCAGCTCGAGCGATTCGGGGGGCGGCGCGACGCCCAGCGCCAGGGGGGCGGTCAGGGCGAGGGCGAGGGCCCAGCCCAGGGTCCGGAGCAGCGGGAGGCGGGGATGGGGCAAGTCTCTCCTCCGGATCGGGGGACGCGACGGAGCGGGGGCGCGGCCGGCGCCGGCCGGAGTATAGCATCCCGCGCGAGGCGCCCGGAACCGCCCGGGGACGGAGCACCGCTCAGTCGTCGGAGGCGTGGACTCGGGCCAGGAACTCGGCCACCCGGTGGCCGTAGCGGTCCACCTCGACCAGGAACGCGTCGTGGCCGTAGTCGCTCTCCACGCGGACGTGCTCCACCGACTTGCCGAGGCGGCGCAGGAGGACCTCCATGAGATCGGTGTCGAGGGGCGGGTACAGCCAGTCCGAGGTGAAGGTCACGAACCGGGTCCGGGCCCGCACCTGGGCCAGGGCCTCCTCCAACCCGCCGGCGAAGCCGTCCCCCAGGTCGAAGGTGTCCAGGGCCTTCGTGAGATACAGGTAGCTGTTGGCGTCGAAGCGCTCGGGGAACTTGTACCCGTTGTAGTGCAGGTAGCGCTCCACGTCGTACTGCGCCGTGAACGCGTAGATCCCCTCGCGCCCGGAGATCCGCCGCCCGAACTTGCGGCGCATGGAGGCGTCGCTCATGAAGGTGAGGTGCCCGATCATGCGCGCCACCGCGAGGCCGTCGCGGGGAGGCTCGCCGCCGTAGTAGTCCCCCCCCTTCCAGTTGGGGTCCGCCATGATCGCCCGCCGGCCGATCTTGTTGAACCCGATGCTCAGGGGCGAGGACGCCGCGGTGGTCGAGATGGGAACGACCGAACGCACCCGCTCGGGGTAGCGCACGGCCCACTCGAGCGCCTGCATGCCCCCCATCGAGCCGCCGATGACGCACAGGACCCGGTCGATGCCCAGGCGGTCGAGCAGGAGCGCCTGCACCCGCACCATGTCCCGTATCGTGATCACGGGGAACTGCATCCCGTAGGGGGATCCCGTGCGCCGGTTGGTGCTGGCCGGGCCCGTGGTGCCCTTGCAGCTCCCGAGGACGTTGGGGCAGACGACGAAGTAGCGGTCGGTGTCGATGGGGCGCCCGGGCCCCACCATGGGGTCCCACCAGCCGGCGATCCGGTCGTCCGGGCTGTGGTAGCCCGCCACGTGATGGTCGCCCGACAGGGCGTGGCACACGAGGACCACGTTGTCGCGGCCGGGGGCGAGGGTCCCGTAGGTCTCGTAGACCACGTCCACGGGACCCAGGATGCGGCCGCTCTGCAGGTAGAGCTCGTCGGGCGGTTCGCACAGCACGACGCGGCTTGGGGTCACGACCCCCACGCCGGCCGCGGCGGGTTCAGGCGACAAGGGAGACCTCCTCGGAAGGACGGCGCCGGGAGGCGTGGAGTGCGAGGGGCCCGACCGGACCCCGCTCCGACGGTTGGCCGACCTTCTCATCTTCCGGGGCGTCGCGCCCCGCAGGAATTAGCACCTCGCCCTCTCGGGCCGGTTGCTGTGGCTTCGCAGGGCCTGGTCCCTCCGCCACTCTCGATAAGAGGCTATGCCGGCATTGTTGACCGGAACGGTGTTTATAGCACCGGCGCACTTCCCGGTCAAACTTTGCGACTTTCTGCGGGTGGTTCGCGGGCTGCGTTCAGGCGCCTCCCGGGGAGGCGCCGGCCCCCTGGCACCGGGGGCAGAGACCGTACAGCTCGAGGCGGTGGTAGCGGACGAGGAACCCCTTCCTGCCCGCGATCTCGCGCTGGATGGCCTCGATGGTGGCGTCCTCGAACTCCTGGATCGCACCGCAGTCCAGGCACACCAGGTGGTCGTGGTGCCCGACGTCGACCCCGGGTTCGTACCGCACCCGGCCCTCGTGGAACCGGCGCTCCTTCGCGATCCCCGCCTCCACGAACAGGCTCATGTTCCGGTAGACCGTGGTGTGCCCGATGGAAGGCCACCGCTGCCGCACCCGGGCGTAGAGCTCCTCCACGCTCACGTGGCGGTCCCCCTCGAGGAACACCTGGAGGATGGCGTCCCGCTGGCGGGTGGCACGCAGCCCCTTGCCCTTCAGGTAGAGTTCGAGGCGCTCCCGCGCCGTCGCGAGGCGATCGGCCGCCCCGGGCCTCCGGTCACGCGCCACTCCCGGCCTCCTCCAGGTCCCGCCGCACGGCGGCCACCAGCTCGCCCCCGAGGGCCCGTGCCTCCGCGAGCGCCGCGGGGTGCCGCTCGATGTCGCCCTTCTCGTCGACCTCCCGGTAGGTGAGCCACCTCCACGGCACCGCGTCCAGGGTATCGAGGAAGTAGCGGAAGGTGAGGAGCGCGCCGTCGAAGATCTTCTGGCCCCGGGACCCGCCCACGCTGAGGAAGACGCCCTTGCGCCGGGGAAGGCGGCTGCGGTTGACCGACTCCTTGCGCAGGTACTTGACGCACCAGAACGCCTGGCACCGGTCCATGAACGCCTTGGTGTGGGCGCTGACCGAGTAGAACATGATGGGGCTGGCCAGGGCCACGGCGTCGGCGTCCCGCAGGGCGTCGTACAGGGGCTGCATGTCGTCCCGCAGGGCGCAGCGCCCCTCGTCCCGGCAGGCGTAGATCTCCCGGCACGGGGAGATCTTCAGGTTGCGCAGGTAGACGCGCTCGGCCAGGCCGCCGGCCTCCTCCACGCCGGCCGCGAAGGCGTCCATCAACCCGTCGGTGTTCCCGTGGACGCGGGGGCTCCCATAGACGCACAGGACGCGCACCGGAGTCGGCCCCCCGTTTGACAGGGTCTGCGGGCGATCGCTAGAGTCCATGCGCCACGTCTCCCTCCCTGACCGGCGCCCCGTCCGGGAACCGCCTTCCCCTCGCCGGAGCCGGGAAACAACCGCGAGCAGAGTAAGGGAGATCCCGGGAGAACTCAAGGCGGGGAGCCATACCCCAGGGGGTACCATGGCACGGTCTTGGAACGGGCCCGAGCCTCGACCCGGGCCCGGGCGGCAGGAGCTCGCAAAGGGCGTATGGATCACGTCCGGGCGGGCCGCGGTGCTCGAGGGGACGGATCACCTGGCGGTGGTGGACCCGGGGGACGAACCAGCCGGCTCCGCGGCCTCCCCTCTCGGCCCCCTGGCCGACGTGCTGGCCCTGGCGGGGCAGACCGGCAAGCCGGTGCGGTGGATCCTGCTGACCCACGGCCACCCAGACCACGTCGCCAACCTCGCCGTGTTTCGCGAGGCGTTCGGCCCCGGCCTCCGGGTGGCGGCACACCCCGGGGGGCCGGCGGACCCGGAGGAGCCCGTCGACCACGCCCGCAGGCTTCCGGCCGGCCCCGGGCTGCTGGCGCTCCCCACCCCGGGGCACTCCCCCCGGGGCGACGACCTGGCGTTCTGGGTCGAGGCCCGGGGCGTCCTGTTCTCGGGCGACCTCGTCCAGCCCAAGGGAGAGACCTGGGCCCGGGCCTTCTTCCCGAGCCCGTGGGTGTGCTTCCGGGACGGCGACACCTACCGCCGCAGCCTCGACGAGCTGCTGGCGCTCCCCTTCCTCACCCTGGTCACCGGCCACCGGGAGGTCCGGCGCGGCACCGAGGCGCGCCGCTGGGTGGCGCTCACCCGGCGCGCGATCGACCGGGTGGCGGCGGAGGTTGCCGCCTGGGACGGACCCGAGGACCCGGTGGCCGCGGGAGAGGCCATCTTCCGGAAGCTGGCGGCGGAGAGGGGCATCCCACCCGATCTCGTCCGCCGGCGCCTGTCGCCGGGGCCCGACGGCGTCTCGGCCTTCACCCGCTTCGACCTCCCGGGGGTCGCGTACTTCTGGGAGCGGCGGCCTCCCCGGCCCCCGGCCTCCGGAACGCTTTGACCGGGCCGCCCGTGCTTCCGTATCCTCCGGGCATGCTTCGCACCCTGTTCTTCGGACTGTGCGCGGTCCTCGCCCTGGGCATCACGCCGGGGTGCCGGCCCGGGGACGACGCCGTCGGCCTGCAGGAGAAGACCGAGGGCGACAGCGTCGTCGTGGAGGTGAACTCCCTCGCGCCGGCCTTCGCCGCGCGGACCCTCGACGGCTCGCCGGTGCGGCTCGCCGACCTGGTGGGCAGCCACGTCGTCCTCCTCGAGTTCTGGAGCATCTTCTGCAAGTCGTGCCTGGAGGAGATGCCCCACATCGAGGAGCTCCACCGGCGCTACGCCGCCGACGGGCTGGCGGTGCTGAGCGTCAACACCGACGTCTTCTCCTCGGAGCGCGTCGCCTCGTTCCTCCGGAAGGCGGGGATCTCCCCGCCCTACCCGGTCGTGCGGGACCCGCGCCAGGAGATCGTCCAGGCCTACAACGTCGAACTGCTCCCGGTCACGGTGATCGTCGACCGGGAGGGCTGGATCCGGCTGTACCAGGAGGGGTACCGCCCCGGGGACGAGCGGGCCTTCGAAGCCAAGGTGCGCAGCCTGCTGCGCAAGGGAGAGGCCGAGGACGTCACCCTCGCCTCCCGCGGGGGCACCACGGCCTTCGCGCCGGCCGGGGTGCAGCTCGCCCGACCCGGGCAGCCCGTCGGCCCCCTGCGGGCCGCGGACCTCGCGGGGCGGTCCGTGGAGCTCGCCTCCGGGCGCCCGGCCCTGTTCTTCTTCTGGAGCCTCTACTGCCGTCCGTGCCGCGGCGAGTACCCCCAGCTGGTTGCGCTCTCGGAGCGGTATCGGGCCCGGGGGCTCGCCTCCTACGCGGTCAACGTGGACTCGGCCCAGCTGCTCGCCCGCGTGGAGCGGTTCGTCGCGCCCCACGCCGCCCTGCCCTGCCTCCTCGACGACCCCGTGCGCGACGACGGGGACCTCTCCCAGGCGCTGGGGGTCCGCGTGACGCCCACCGTCGTCCTCGTCGACGCCGGGGGCCGCGTGGCCCATGCCCAGGCCGGCGACACCGACCTGGCGGCGCTCGAGGCCCGAATCGAGGCCCTTCTGGGCGGGCAATGAGTTTTGACACTCCCCGGACGCCTTGTTAGATTGCCTCCTCTTTTCCCCGAGCCCAGATCCCGTTGAACACACCCAGCCCGTGAGGTAGAGCCCCATGTGGGATTACACCGACAAGGTAAAGGACCACTTCCTGAACCCCCGCAACGTGGGGAAGATGGACGCCCCGGACGCGGTGGGAGAGGTCGGCAGCCTCGCCTGCGGCGACGCCCTGCGCCTCTACCTGCGCATCGAGGAGGATCGGATCCTCGACGCCAAGTTCCAGACCTTCGGGTGCGGGAGCGCCATCGCGTCGAGCTCCGCGCTCACCGAGATGGTGCGCGGCAAGACCCTGGACGAGGCGCTCCAGGTGACGAACAAGGACATCGCCGAGTACCTGGGCGGCCTGCCCAAGGAGAAGATGCACTGCTCCGTCATGGGGCGCGAGGCCCTGGAGGCCGCCATCGCGAACTACCGCGGGGTGGAGACCCCCAAGCACGAACTCGAGGGCGACGTGGTGTGCGAGTGCTTCGGCGTCACCGACGTCCAGATCCGCCGCGCCATCGAGGAGAACGCGCTGGGCAGCGTCGAGGACGTGACCCACTACACCAAGGCCGGGGGCGGGTGCGAGCGCTGCCTGCCCGACATCGAGAAGATCCTGGCCGAGGTGCGGGGCGCCCGGGAGGCCCGCCAGGCGCCGCCCGCCGCCGCCCCGCGCAAACTCACGAACCTGCAGCGCATCCAGCTCGTCCAGAAGGTGATCGACGAGGAGATCCGCCCCAACCTGCAGGCCGACGGCGGCGACCTGGAGCTCGTGGACGTGGACGGGGGCACCGTGTACGTGAGCCTGCGCGGCACGTGCACCCACTGCCCGTCGAGCCAGCTCACGCTCAAGGGCGGGGTGGAGGCGCGGCTGAAGGAGATCGTGGACCCGGACATCCAGGTCGTGGAGGTTCAGTGATGGCGCCCATCTACCTCGACAACAACGCCACCACCCGCGTGGACCCGGCCGTATTCGAGGAGATCCGCCCGTACTTCTGCGACCTCTACGGGAACCCGTCGAGCATGCACACCTTCGGCGGCCAGGTGGGCCGCAAGCTCGCGGAGGCCCGGGAGCAGGTGGCGGCCCTGATCGGCTGCGAACCCATCGAGGTGGTCTTCACCTCCTGCGGCACCGAGGGAGACAACACCGCCATCCGTTCCGCGCTGGAGGCCCAGCCGGACAAGCGCCACATCGTCACGACCAAGGTCGAGCATCCGGCGGTGCTCAACCTCGTCAACCATCTCGTGAAGAAGGGCTACCACCTCACCCTCCTCGGCGTGGACGCCGAGGGGATGATCAGCCTCGACGAGCTCCGCGCGAGCCTCCGGGACGACACCGCGGTGGTCTCCCTCATGTACGCCAACAACGAGACCGGCACGGTCTTCCCGGTCCGGGAGGCGGCGGAGATCGTCAAGCAGCGGGGGATCCTCTTCCACACGGACGCGGTGCAGGCGGTGGGGAAGCTCCCCGTCGACGTCGGGACGCTGCCGGTGGACTTCCTCGTCCTCTCCGGGCACAAGCTCCACGCCCCCAAGGGCATCGGCGCCCTGTACGTCCGGCGCAAGACCCCCTTCCGGCCCTTCCTCATCGGGGGCCACCAGGAGAGGGGCCGAAGGGGGGGCACGGAGAACGCCGCCGGGATCATCGCCCTGGGCAAGGCGTGCGAACTGGCCGGCCGCAACCTCCAGGAGGAGAACACCCGCGTGCGCGAGCTGCGCGACCGCCTGGAGAAGGGGTTGCTCGAGGCCGTGCCGGAGACGCGCCTCAACGGGCACCCGACCGAGCGCCTGCCCAACACGACGAGTCTCGCCTTCAAGTTCGTGGAGGGGGAGGCCATCCTCCTGCTCCTCGACGAACTCGGCGTGTGCGCGAGTTCCGGGTCGGCCTGCACCTCGGGAAGCCTGGAGCCCTCCCACGTGCTCCGCGCCATGGGGGTGCCCTTCACCTACGCCCACGGGTCCATCCGCTTCAGCCTGAGCCGCTTCAACACGCGGGAGGAGATCGACCTCGTCGTGCGGGAGCTTCCCCCGATCATCGAACGCCTGCGGGCGATCTCTCCCTTCGCCGAGGGGGACGCGCCCACGGCCGTCTGCACCTGCTGAGGGACCGGGTGGCGACCGACGAACTCGACAAGCTCTCCCGGAAGATCGACCGGCTCAAGCGCGAGTACGACCTCTTCCTCGCCGGCAAGCGCCGCGGGGAGCCCATCGCCCTGCACGACGAGGTCCAGCGCGAGATCATGGGGGCGACCCGCCACCCCTGGACCGCCACGGTGCAGCGCTTCCGCGCCCAGGGCCTGGCCCACCGCTTCCAGGCGCTGGAGGCGCAGGTGCGCCACCTGGTGGACATGCGGAACAACCGCGCCCGGGATGCCGCCCCGGAGGACAACGGCTCGTCCTCGTGCCTCTTCGACCGGGCGTCCCTGGAGGACGAGCGGATCCTGAACCGCTACGTGGACCGCATCCAGCGCGCCGTTGCCAAGGCCCTCGGCGACCGCGGCGGCGCCCCCTCGCCGGAGGAGCTCCGCGGGCGGATCCGGGCCGAGGTGCAGCGGCGGCTGGCCCAGCCGAAGGTCCTCGGCGTCCGCTTCTCGGTGGTGGAGGGGGAGAAGGGGCCGAAGCTTCGGGGAGAGGTGGTCCGGGAGGCGGAGCCCGAGTAGCACACACCTGCGTCACGGCGGGGAAAACGAGAGCGGGCGGCCCATGGGGCCGCCCGTCTTCCGTTCGTCTGCGGTCGGTAGGATCAGCGCCGCCGGCCGGCCACGTGGATCTGGTTCATGGCCCGCTCCATCTTGGCCTCGGCCTCCAGGTACTCCTTGGACTCGCGGGAGTAGGCCTGGAGCGCCTCCTCGGCCTCTGCCTTCAAGGCCTCCGCCGCCTTGAGGTCGATCTCGGAGGGGAACTCGGCCTCCTCCGCCAGCACCGTCACCTTCTCGTGCTTCACCTCGGCGAAGCCCCGCCGGACCGCCAGGAACCGCTCCTCGGAGCCGATCTTGTACATCAGCTCTCCCACGCCGAGCATGGTGAGGAACGGGGTGTGGCCCGTGAGCACACCGAACTCGCCGTCCACGCCCGGCGCGGTCACCTCGGCCACATCCTCGCTCACCAGCTGACGCGAGGGGGTGACGACTTCCAGTCGGATCTTGTCCTGCGCCATCTGGCCCTCCGAGCCCTAGGCGGCCGTCTCGAGCCGCTTGGCCTTCTCCGCCACTTCCTCGATGCCGCCCACCATGTAGAACGCCTGCTCGGGCAGCTCGTCGTGCTTGCCCTCCACCACCTCCTGGAACCCGCGGATGGTGTCCTTCAGCGCCACGTACTTGCCGGGGGTGCCGGTGAAGGCCTCGGCCACGAAGAACGGCTGCGACAGGAACCGCTGGATCTTGCGGGCCCGCGACACCACCAGCTTGTCCTCCTCGGAGAGCTCGTCCATGCCGAGGATGGCGATGATGTCCTGGAGGTCCTTGTAGCGCTGGAGGATCTCCTGGACCTGCCGGGCCACGGCGTAGTGCTCGTCGCCCACGACCCGGGGATCGAGGATCCGGCTCGTGGAGTCGAGCGGGTCCACCGCCGGGTAGATGCCGAGCTCGGCGATCTGCCGGGACAAGACCGTCGTGGCGTCGAGGTGCGCGAAGGCCGTGGCCGGCGCCGGGTCCGTGAGGTCGTCGGCGGGGACGTAGATCGCCTGCACCGACGTGATCGACCCCTTGGAGGTGGTCGTGATCCGCTCCTGCAGCTCGCCCATCTCCGTGGCCAGGGTGGGCTGGTAGCCCACGGCCGAGGGGATCCGGCCCAGCAGCGCCGACACCTCGGAGCCCGCCTGGGTGAAGCGGAAGATGTTGTCGATGAAGAGGAGCACGTCCTGCCCCTCCTCGTCGCGGAAGTACTCGGCCACGGTGAGCGCCGACAGGGCCACCCGCGCGCGGGCCCCCGGGGGCTCGTTCATCTGCCCGTAGATCAGCGCCGTCTTGTCGATGACGCCCGACTCCTTCATCTCGACCCACAGGTCGTTGCCCTCGC
>CAZJSF010000004.1:0-37558 GCA_964548515.1 uncultured Thermodesulfobacteriota bacterium | reverse complement strand
CGCCAGGGTGGCGTCGAGGCGGTCGGGCCCGCAGCGGCAGAGGAAGCGTGGGTTCCCGAGTTCCTCGGAGCGGAACGGGATCCCGTCGAGGGCCCGCCCCAGGAGGCCCTCCGCCCCCTCCCCCGCGCGCAGCACCCCGGTGACCGACCCCAGCCGCGCCATGTTCTCCGCGAGGCGCTCGCTGAGTTCCTCCGGCGCCCCGGGCAGGGTCTGGACGAGGATGCCCCCCGCCGCTCCGACGGACCGGTCGGCGGAGACGAACACGCCCAGGCCCACCGCCGACGGGACCTGCTCGCTCACCAGGAGGTAGTAGGCGAGGTCCTCGCCCATCTCGCCGCTCCGGAGGGGCACCGTGGAGACGTAGGGCTCCCGGAGCCCGAGGTCCTTGACGACCACCAGGTTCCCCGCGGCCCCCACCGCCCCTCCCACGTCGATCTTGCCGCCGCGGGCGGGCATGTCCGCCAGGGGATTCCCCGCGTACCCGCGAACCGTGAGGTCCGGCCGCCCCTCGGCCACCACCGGGCCCAGCACGCCCTCCCCACGCCACTGGAGGAGGACCGACTGGCGACCCTTGAGAAGGCTGCCCAGCAGGAGGGCCCCCGTGAGCGCCCGCCCGAGGGCGGCGGTGGCCGTGGGGGAAGCCCCGTGGGCGAGCCGCGCCTGCTCGCACACCGCCGAAGTCTCGGCGGCGCGCACGAGAACCGTCCCATCCTGGACGAGGGCCCCGACCAGGCGGTCGGCGGGCGTCACGGTTCCTCCAGCAGGGGCAGGGAGATGCGGAAGGTGGTGGTGTCCTTCTCGGCGTCGACCCGCACCTCCACCAACCCGCCCAGGGAGCGGGCGAAGCGGTACACGATGTTGAGGCCCCGGCCGGAGACGTCGGCCGAGAGGATGCGCGAGATCTCGGCCTCGGGGATCTGCCCGGAGTTGGTGATCTCCGCCCAGGCCATGCCCGCCGACCTGCCGGTCCGGACCCCCAGGCTTCCCCCCTCCCGGGGGATGGCCTTGGTCGCGTTGTTGAGCAGGTTGTCCAGGACCCTCTCCAGGGCCAGCCGGCCCGTGCTCACCCGCAGCCCCTCCTCGATCCCCCTCGCATCGAGGACGATGCCCGCCCGCTTCTGCTCCCGGATCGCCTCCTCGTTGATGAGGAAGCGCGCTCGCACGATCTCCGAGAAGTCGAGCGTCTCGGGCTTCGCGGCCGGCGAGAGGCTGACGGCCATCTCCTGGAGGCGGGTCCCCTCCTGGATGATGACGTCGAGGAAGCGAAGCATCTCCTCGCGTCGCTCGTCGCCCCGCTCGAGCATCCGGCGCACCCGCCGGGCGAAGCCCGCCACGGCGATGGCCGGGTTCTTGAAGTCGTGCAGGATGTCGTCGAGGCGCTCGATCTCCAGGGCCTGGGTGATCTGCTTCCCGAAGAAGGTGAGGATCTCGATCTCCTCGTCGGCGAAGAAGCGGCGCTTGTCCACGGCGTCGAACACGAGCACGTAGCTCACCCGGTCGCCGATGCGGAGGGGCACGTAGAGGATGGAGTTGATGTTGTGGGCGCGCGCGAAGCGCCGCAGGTTCTCGGTCACGAGACCGCTCGCCTGGGGGTTCTTGATCAGCAGGTACGACGGGTGGACGCGCTCGTTGTCGGTGTCGCCGAAGGGCCGGTCGCCCCGCACCACGACCCTAAGGTAGGGGTGGTCCCTCAGCACGAAGGCCTTCCCGATGGTGTGGTAGCCCCCCTCCTCCGGCCATCCGCTCTCGAGCACCGCGCTCTCCCCGTCGTCGGACACGGCGAACAGCGTGCAGCTCTGCACCTTGATGATGTCCTGGAGCTCTTCCACCATCATGCGGAAGATCTCCTTCATCTTGATGCCCCCCTCCAGGGAGAGCTTGGCGAAGATCTTCTCGACGACCCACTCCTTCTTCTGGTTCACCCGCCGCAGTTCGGCGATCCGCTTCCGGGCGATCACGTAGCTCACGCGCTGGGCCATGAGCTCCGCGGTGAGCACCTCCGCCGGGGAGAACGCCCTCTGGGCCTCCCGGTAGTAGACGTGGATGGCTCCCCGCACGTCGGCGGCCTCGGCGACGAACCGGGGGATGATGAGGGGGACGGCGACGAGGCTCCGCAGCCCCTGGGCCACCACCGACTTGTCGTGGTAGTCCGGGTCCGAGGCGATGTCGGAGACCACCCGGCTCCTCCCGGTGGACACGACCCACCCCGCGATGCTCTCGTCGAACGGGATCGCGGACTCCCGCCGGGATTCGTCGTAGTGGTAGGAGCCGAAGGACACCATCTGGTTCTGGTGGGGCTCGTGAATCCGGATGGACGCCGCCTCGGCCCCGAGGAACTCGACGATGATGCGGGAGGCGTCGTGGAGGATCCGGCGCCACGACTGGCGGGCGTCGACGTTGATGAGGTCGTTGAAGGTCCGGAAGACGCACTCGAGCGCCCAGGGGAAGTCGGGGTGGGAGACCCGCTGGAGCAAGTCGGGAAGGGTGGGGCCGCGTTCGGTCATCGTCGCCTCGGGGCAGGGCCTCCTGTGTATACGGGAAGCGCCGGAAAGCGTCAAGAAACCCGGATCCGGCCGGACAACCCCCCGTTCCCGGGCCGCGTGCCGCCTTTACACCGCCGCGGGGCGTCCCGTAGACTGCGGCTCCCCGACCCCTCGCCCGCCGCCCCGGAGGCCCCCCATGGACCGCGTCGCGAACTTCCTGTTCGAGGTGGGCATGCTCAAGCGCACGCCGCGAACGGGCTGGCAGTTCCTCGGGTCGGGCGACGAGAGCGTGGCCGAGCACGTCTTCCGGACCGCCCTGATCGCCTACGTCCTCGCGCAGCTGAGCGGAGACGTGGACCCGGACCGGGTGCTGCGCATGGCCCTCTTCCACGACCTGCCCGAGGCCCGCACGGGCGACCTGAACTACATGAACCAGAAGTACGTGCGGGCGGACGAGGGGAAGGCGGCCGACGACATGACCGCCGGCCTGTCCTTCGGCGCCGACATCCGGAGCAGCATCGCCGAGTTCGCCGCCCAGGCGACCCCCGAGGCCGTGCTGGTGAAGGACGCGGACAACCTCGAGATGCTGCTGCAACTCAAGGAGCACCACGACGTGGGCAACCGCAACGCCGAGGAGTGGATCCCCTTCACCCTGCGCCGGCTCAAGACCGACGCCGCCCGGGACCTGGCCCAGCGCATCCTCGCCGGGGACTCCTCGGCCTGGTGGTTCGACAAGGGGTCGGAGTGGTGGGTGCAGGGGGGGAAGGGCTCGTAGCTGTCAGCTCTCAGCTCTCAGCTCTCAGCTCTCAGCTGACCGCTATCCTCGCCCAGTCCGTTCTCTCACCCACCGCACCTCGTCCTCCCGGCTCTCCACCCGGCCGTCGAGGCGGGCCTCGAGCAGGCCCGCGAGAAGCTCGCGGTACACCGGGCCGGGCGGGACGCCGAGCTGCCGCAGGTCCTTCCCGCCGAGCAGGGTCTTCGTGCCCGCCAGCTGCGTGCAGTATCGGCTCACCAGCCTGCGCTTCCGCTCGTCCTCCGTCTTGGCCATGAGGAAGACCAGGGGCTCGGGGGGACAGGGGTGGAGGATGGAGTAGACGAGGCTGTCCGCCGGTTCCCCCCCGGAGAGCGCCTGCCTCAGGTCGAGCAGCGCCCGGTGCGCCCGCTGCCGGCCCGTACGGATCGCCTGGCCCTCGCGGGCCTCCACGCCGAAGGTCCGGACGAAGTCCTCCAAGGCCCGGTCGTCCAGCGGCTCGAGCAGGGCCAGCAGGTACACGACCCACGCGTTCAGGGGGGCGTCGAGATAGAGGAGCCGGAACCAGGTCACCGCATCCCCCACGCGGCCCAGGAGCCCCCGCGCCTTGGGGTCGAGCTTCAGCTCCGGGTGGAGCGCGGGCAGGACGCCGTGCTCGTCCAGGGCGTCCAGGGCCTCCCCGGGGTCCGTCTCCTCCAGGAGCAGCACGAGCTCGGTGAACAGCCGGTGACCGCGGGCCTGGGCCACGAACCCCGTCCGGACGGCGGAGCGCAGCAGTCGCTGCGTCTGGCGGCCGAGCCGGAAGCCGAAGCGCAGCTGGAACCGCAGCGCCCGCAGCACCCGGGTGGGGTCCTCCACGAAGGACAGGTTGTGGAGGATGCGGACGGTTCCCTCCTTGAGGTCCCGGAGGCTCCCGAAGAAGTCGATGACCTCCCCGAAGCGGCCCGGGGAGAGGCGGAGCGCCAGGGTGTTCACGGTGAAGTCGCGGCGGTAGAGGTCGAGCTTGAGGCTCGACCACTCCACCGCCGGCAGCGCAGCAGGCCGGGGGTAGAACTCGGTGCGCGCCGTGGCGAGGTCCAGCCGGGCGCCGTCCGGGCAGACCAGCGTGGCCGTGCCGAACACCCGGTGGGAGCGGACGCGCCCACCCCACCGGGCCGCCACGGCCTCGGCCAGCGCGATCCCGTCGCCCTCCACGACCACGTCCACATCCTGGTTGTCGCGCCGCAGGAGGAGGTCGCGGACGATGCCCCCCACCAGGTACGCCTGCATGCCGAGTCCCTCGGCCACCCGGCCCAGGTCTCGCAGCCGTTCCAGGACGATCGGCTCCAGGCGCTCCTCCAGCAGTTTGCCGACGTAGCGCTCCTGGGCCTCCCGCGGCACCTCCAGGGGCTCGCCCTGGTCCAAGGCGTCGAGCGCCCGGAGCAGGTCCGTTCGCGTCACCGCGCCGAGGAGCCTCCCCTCCTCCACCACCGGAAGGAACCTCTGGTTCCCGCGGATGATGAACTCCCGGAGGCGTTCGAGGGGCGCGTCGGGGGGCACGACGGCGAACTCGGTCACCATGTAGTCGTCCACCGCCGCCTCGGTGAGACCGTGCTGGAGGGCGCGCCCGACGATGAGGCGGGTCACGATCCCGAGGAGCGCACCGTCCTTCAGCACGGGCATGGCGTTCACGTGGTAGCGGTCGAGGAGGTCGGCGACCTCGGGGAGCGGCGTGCCCGACTCCACGGACTTGACGGGCGTGCTCCAGATGTCGCGGGCGACGGTCGGCGGCCGGACCAACGCCGGGAGGGCAGCCAGCAGCCTCTCCCGGACCTGGACCAGGGTGAGGTCCCGGACCGTCGCGGAGGCGGCCTGGGGGTGCCCCCCCCCGCCGAACAGCCGCGCCAGCTTGGACACGTCCACCTCCGGCACGCGGCTGCGGCCCACGAACTGCACCCGGTCCTCCAGGCGGACCAGGAGGACCAGCGCATCGAGGTTCTCCATGTCGCGGATCTTGTGCGCCAGCACCGCCAGGTCGCCGACGTAGTGCTCCGCGCTCGCTTCCGCGACGGTGACGCGCGCGCCGTGGACGTCGTGCTGGACGCGGGATTGGAGCAGGTCGTCCAACAGCGCCACCTGCTCCACGGTCAACTCGGGAGTGAGGACCGACGGGACCGCGGTAACGTCCGCCCCCTGGCCGAGGAGCCAGGCCGCCGCCTCGAGATCTCGGGGCGTGGTGGAGGCGAAGGTCAGGCACCCGGTGTCCTCGTAGATCCCGAAGACCATCAGGGTGGCCTCCTCGGGCTCCACGGGGATCCGTCTCTCCCGGAGGAGTTCCACCAGGATCGTGGTGGCGGCGCCGACCCGGGCCACGTGGCTGACGTGGGGCCTCACGTCGTCGGACGTGGGCGGGTGGTGGTCGTAGAGGTGGATCTCCACCCCGGGCCTTCCCACGAGCGATCCGAAGCGGCCGATCCGGTCGGCCTGGGCCACGTCCACCAGGATCAGGCGCCGGACCTGGTCGAGGTCCACGTTCTTGGCCTTCCGAACGTCCACGGCGTACAGGGTGGATTCCACCAGGAACTGGCGGAGGGTCTTCTCCTGGGACCCGGGGAAGGCCAGTACCGCCTCGGGGTAGAGCTTGCGCGCCCCGATCATGGCCCCCAGGCTGTCGAAGTCGGCGTTCACGTGGGTGGTGATGACGTCCAAGCGGGGCTCCCCTCGACTGGCGCTGCGGATGCGGCGGCGAGTCTATCACACCGCGGGCACGCCTTGACGGGCCGCCCCCGGCACGGTATCAACCCGCCCGGAGGTGGCGCCATGCCCACGACCCGCCGAACGATCGCCGTCGCCCTCCTGACGCTGCTGGCAGCGTCCTGCACCCGGAGCGGCCCGGTCGCCTCCGGGGCGGACGACGCGCTCCTCGGCTCCGACCCGCTGCTCTCCGGGATCCCGGCGGAGGGGCAGGTCCTCCGCGGGCACGCCCTCCGTGGGCGCGAGGGGTGGGCCTTCCGGCCATGCGGGTCCGCGCAGACCCTGTGGGCCGTGGACCGCTCGGGGCTTCTGTGGTCGCTTCACGGGGAACTCCTGGCCCACGCCGGCTCCGACGGAGAGCTCTTCGCGGTGGTGAGGGGCACGAGGGGAGGGGCCCCGGAAGGAGACCTCGCCTCGGACCATGGGGGGACGCTCCGCGTGGACGAGGTCCTCTACGCCGGCCTGGAAGGACCGGGCTGCGAGACGGGCTGGGACCGCTTCCGGTACCGGGCCGCCGGCAACGAGCCGTTCTGGTCCGCGGTGGTCTCGGCCGGGGAGCTCCGCGTGACGCGACTGGGCGAGGAGGACCTCGCCTGGCCGGAGTTCCGCGAGGAGCGGGTCTCGGCGGGCCTGCGATTCGGGACGGGAGAAGGCCCGGACGGGGTGCGCGTCTCGATGGAGATCACCGCCGCTCCGTGCCGGGACACCATGTCGGGGGCGTACTTCGCCTACGAGGCGCGCCTGCGGCTCGGGAATCGGCAACTCGCGGGGTGCGCGCTGGCCGGCGGCGAGCCGGCGCCGCCCTGACCCTCGTGAGCCGCGCTCTCCTTCCGCACCGTCTCACCCCCGGGGGTGGTGCTTCCGGACGAGGTCGATCAGGCGCCGGCGGGTCACGTGGGTGTAGATCTGCGTGGTGGAGAGGTCGGCGTGCCCGAGCATCATCTGGAGGCTCCTCAGGTCGGCGCCGCCCTCGAGGAGGTGGGTGGCGAAGGAGTGCCGGAGCGTGTGGGGGCTCGCATCCGTCCCGACGCCGGCCTGCCGGCACGACGCCTTGACGAGCTTCCACACCGACTGGCGCGATAGCCGACGGCCGAACCGGTTGAGGAACACGTGGGGGTTGCGGCGACCCTTCAGGAGGAGGGGGCGCCCCCCCTCCAGGTACTCGCGCAATGCCTGCTGCGCCCGCTCCCCCACGGGCACGATCCGCTCCTTCGACCCCTTTCCCATGGCCCGCAGGTAGCCAACCCCCAGGTCGAGCTGGTCCAGCGTCAGGGCCGAGAGCTCCGAGACCCGGAGGCCGGCCGCGTAGAGGAGTTCGAGGATGGCCCGGTCGCGGAGCCCCTGGGGATCCTCGCCCCGGGGCAGTTCCACCACGGCCCGGGTCTCCTCCGGGGAAAGCGTCCGAGGCAGCGTCTTCCACAGCTTCGGGGAGTCGAGGCGCGCCAGCGGGCTCGCGTCCGCCAGCCCCTCCCGGACGAGGAACCGGTAGAAGGCGCGCAGCGCGGACACGCGGCGGGCCACGGTGCGGGCGGAGAGCCCGCGGTTCCGCTGGGCCTTCAACCACCCGAGAACGTCGCGTCCGGCAGCCCGAGCGGGAGAGACCCTGCCGTGGGTGCGGAGGTGCTCCAGGTATCCGGAGACATCCCGCGCGTACGCGTCCACGCTGTTGCGCGACAGGCCCCGCTCGACGAGGAGGTGGTCGAGGAAGAGGCCGAGCAGGTCGGCGGGGGAGGCACCGTCCGGTCCGGGCGCGTTCTCCTTCACGGCGGGATCCTCGGGGGAGGTCAGATCGGCTTCTCCTGACGCACCGGCAGGTGCAGCGTCACGGTCGTGCCCGTCCCGGGCTGGCTCGCCACGTCCACGTCTCCCCCGTGCCGCGTGACGATCCGGTGCACCATGGTGAGACCCATGCCTGCCCCGGTCATCTTCGAGGTGTAGAAGGGGTCGAACACGTGGCTCAGGGCCCCCTTGGCGATGCCGCAGCCGGTGTCGGCGACCTCGATGCGGACCCGGTTCTCCTCGGAGGAGAGGGAGACCGTGAGGAGGCCGCCCTCCTCCATGGCCTCCACCGCGTTCTCCACGACGTTCCCCAGGGCCATCTCCAGGTTCCCGGGGTCCCCCTCGATGGGAGGGAGACCGCCCTCGTACCGGCGCTCCACGCGGATGCCGGCCCTCTCCAGGGGCACGCGGGCCGCCTCCAGCACCCGGTCCGCGAGGCAGGCCAGGTCGACGGACTCGTACGGGGAGATCATGAGGGCCTTGAAGCGGACGATCTCCTCGACCATGCTCTCGAGCCGCTCGACCTCCTTGATGATGTGCTCCGCGTACTCCCGCAGGGGGTCCCCCGGGTCGAGGCGCTCGCGGATCCTCCGGGCGAAGCCGCCGATGGTGACCATGGGGTTGCGGACCTCGTGGGCGACCCCCTCGGCCATCTGCCCCAGGGCGCCCAGCTTCTCCTCGGTCACCCGCTTCGCCTCCAGGGTGCGGAGGTTCAGCAGGCTGCGCACCCTCGCCATCAACTCCTGGGGGTTGAACGGCTTGGTCACGTAGTCGTCGGCCCCCGTGTCGAGCCCCCGGATCTTGTCGGGGATCTCGCGCTTGGCGGTGAGCATCACGACGGGGATCTTCCGGGTGCGCTCCGAGGACTTGAGCCGCCGGCACACCTCGAACCCGTCCAGCTTGGGCATCATCACGTCGAGGATCACCAGGTCCGGGTCCTCCGATGCCACCTTCTCGAGCGCCTGCTCGCCGTCGAAGGCCTCGCAGGTCTCCAGGCCGAGGGCCCTGAGGCGCTTCGTGAGGAGTTCCACGTTGTCGGCGTTGTCGTCCACCACCAGGATTCTGGGCGGGTTGTTCACGCTGGTCGCCCCCGGATGAAGGTTTCCACCTGCTCGGGCAGCCGGCGCACGTCCACCGGCTTGGCGATGTACCCGTCGCAGCCCGCCTCGAGCGCCCGCTCCCGATCCCCCACCATCGCGTAGGCCGTGAGCGCCACCACCGGCACCCGGGCCGAGGCCGGGTCTTCCTTGAGGCGGCGGGTCGCCTCGAAGCCGTTCATGCCGCCGAGGTTGAGGTCCATGAGGATGAGGTCCGGTGGCCCCCGGGCCACCAGTTCCAGCGCTTCCTCCCCGCTCGCCGCCGCCACCACGCGGTAGCCGGCGTACCCGAGGACCTTCGCCACGAGGGCCCGGTTGTCTTCGTTGTCCTCGACCACGAGCACGGTCGCCCTCATGTGCGCCTCTCCGTCCGCGCCGCGCGCCGCGGCAGCCAAATCGAGAACCGGCTCCCGGCCCCCACCCGACTCTCCACCGTGATCCGGCCCCCGTGCAGTTCCACGAGCCTCTTCGCGATGCTCAGCCCCAACCCCGTCCCCCCGTGGGAGCGCGTCGTCGAACCGTCCAACTGGGTGAACGCCACGAAGATGTCGTCGATCCTCTCGGCGGGGACCCCCGTGCCGGTGTCCGTGACCTCGGCGACCACCCCCGGGACGCCCTCGCGGTCATCCGGCCGGACCGCGATATTCACCCAGCCTTGGTCGGTGAATTTGATAGCATTGTTGACCAGGTTGTTCAACACCTCCCGGATCTTGTTCGGGTCGGCCTCGATCCGCACGTCCCCGGGTTCGACCACGGCCCGGCACTCGATGCCCTTCGGTTCGGCCAGCGCCCGCAGGTCCTCCGCCACCTCCAGGGCCAGCGCACCGAGATCGAAGGGATGCACCTCCAGGTCCATGCGCCCGGCCTCGATCTTGGAGAGGTCGAGGATGTCGTTGATGAGCCGCAGCAGGTGCTCGGCGTTCTTCTCCACCCGCGCCAGGCTCTTCCTCTGCTCGTCGCTCACGGGGCCGTCGACGCCGTCGAGGACGAGCCGCGTGTACCCGAGGATGGAGTTCATGGGGGTGCGCAGCTCGTGGCTCATGTTGGCCAGGAACTCGCTCTTGAGGCGATCGAGTTCCTGCAGGTTCCGGTTGGCCTCCTCCAGCGCGTGGGTCCGTTCCTGGACCTTCTGTTCCAGGGTCCGGTTGAGCTCCCGCACCTCGTCGTAGAGGCGCGCGTTGATGATGGCCAGGGCCAGTTCGCTGGCCAGGGCCTCGAAGGCCTCCACGAACTTCTCCGAGAACCCCCCCCGCCGCCGGTGGCTGGCGGCCGCCAGCACTCCGAGTACGCGGCCCTCCTGGAGGATGGGGGTGGCGATCACGGACGCCAGCCCCGGGCTGAGCGAGGCTTCGACCGACAGCGCTTCCCCCGCCTCGTGGTCGCCTGCGACCGACACGGTCCGGGCCTGCGCGGCCGCCTCGGCCACGCAGGAACGGCGGCCGGCAGGAAGAGCCAGGACGTCGCCGTAGGACGCGGGGAAGCCCCGGGCCCGCCGCGCCTCGAGCACTCCGCCGCGAACCAGGAAGACCCCCTGGCACTCGAGGCCGAACTCGCTCGCGATCAGGTCCAGGACGGCGTCGATGGCCTCCCCCTCCTCCAGTGTGGCCGCCACCCTCTTCGAGGCCTCGAACAGCACGGAGAGCTCGAGGACGCGGCTCTGGAGCTCCTCGCGGCTCTCCTCCAGGGAGAGGGAGACGGCCCCGAAGACGTCGAAGATCTCCTCCAGGGTCGTCCCCTTGAGCGCGAGGTAGCGTTCCACCACCTGGCTCGCGGCCGCCGGTCCCACCGCCCCGGCCAGGGTCCGCTCGACGAAGCCCCGGAGCTCCAGCCGCGTGTGGTCGGAGACCAGGGCGTCCGCCCCGTAGTCCGCCCGGCCGAAGAACTCGGTCATCTTCTGCCGGGCCTTGTCGTCGCCCACGAACTTCGCCAGCAACTGCTCGAACTCGTCCACCGACGGCGCCCGGGCGAGCCGGAACTCGGGCCGCCGGAACTCGGGCCGCCCCAGGGCCTCGACGAAGCGCTGGCCCTGCTCGATCTCGGACAGCGAAGGCCGCGTGAACAGGCTCACCGCGAGGAACGAACCCGCGTTGAAGAACGTGGACCAGAAGAGCCCGTGGGTCCAGATGTCGAGCCCCTCGAGCCCGAGGAAGGCTGTGGGACGCAGCAGCCCGACGCCCCACGGCCCCTCCTCGACGATGCCCGAGGGGAGCCATCCGGCCTGGGCCAGCGCGGGCACCAGGAACATGTAGAGCCACCCGGCGAACCCCATGAGCAGGCCGGCGCCCGCTCCCCGGGCCGTGGCGCTCCTCCAGTAGAGGCCCCCGATCAGGGCGGGCGCGAACTGCGCCACGGCCCCGAAACTGAGGAGCCCGATGTTCACGAGCATGAACTCCTCGCCCAGCAGCCGGTAGTAGGTGTAGCCGAGCAGGATGACACCCATGATCCCGATGCGCTTGACGTGGATCAGGTACGGGGCCAGGCGGCGGGGCCACCCGATCTTCAGGAGCACCGGCATGGCCAGGTTGTTCAGGAACATCGTCGAGAGCGCCACCGAGGAGACGACCACCATGCCGGTGGCTGCGGAGAGGCCGCCCAGGAACACGAACAGCGCCAGCACCCGCCACCCCTCCCGCAGCGGCAGCTGCAGCACGAAGGTGTCGGCCGAGGCGGCGTCGCCGAATGCGAGGAGGCCCCCGAAGGCCACGGGGATGACGAAGATGTTGATGAGGAACAGGTACAGCGGAAACACCCACATGGCGTCCCGGATGTGCTCCTCGGAGCAGTTCTCCACCACCATCACGTGGAACTGCCGTGGGAGGAGCATGACCGAGGCGCTCGACAGGTACAGCAAGGTGAACCAGGACGCGAAGGACTCCGACGTGCCGTGGCCGAAGGTCAGGAGATGCGCGGAGTCCGGGCGCTGCGCGATCCGCTGGAAGATGTCGCCGAACCCGTCGAAGACCCCCCAGGTGACGAAGGCCCCCGCCGCCAGGAACGCCGTGAGCTTCACCACGCTCTCCAGCGCCACCGCCGCGATCATCCCCTCGTGGCGCTCCGAGGGGTCGAGCGCCCGGGCCCCGTACATCCCCCCGAAGACCCCGAGCACCAGGGCGACCACGAAGGCCGTGTCCTGGTAGAAGGGTTGGGCCGCGCTGCCGGCCGACACCAGCCCACCCGGCACGTAGTCGGTGAGGAGATCGAAGGTGGACGAGACGGCCTTCAGCTGGAGACCGATGTAGGGGGCGTTGCCCACGATCGCCATGAGGGCGACGATGGCGCCGATCCGGCCGCTCTTCCCGTAGCGGGAGGCGACGAAGTCCGAGATCGACGTGATGTGGTTCTGGCGTGCGATCCGGACCATGCGGCGGAGCAGCGCCCACCAGGAGAACGCCACCAGGGTCGGCCCGAGGTAGACGGCGAGGAAGTTGAACCCAGAGGTCGCCGCCCTCCCCACGCTTCCGTAGAAGGTCCAGGAGGTGCAGTAGACGCCGATGGAGAGCGCGTAGACGAGCGGGTTGGAGATGATGCTGCGCCCGCGGTCCTTCCGGCGCTCGGCCCAGTACGCGACGCCGAACAGGAGCAGGAGGTACCCGAAGGCGATCGCCGCGACGCGCAGCGGGGAGAGGATCACCGGGGCCGCCGCGCCGGCCCTGGGCCGCGGGGAGAGGTTGCGGCCGGGGCAGCCACTACCGCTGCTCCTCCGGCGGCGCCCTCCGGAGGGCCACGGCGTAGACGACGATCACCCCGATGCTCACGGCCCAGCCCACGAAGAAGTACAGGAAGAGGAGGGGAAGGCCGAAGACGAAGGCGGAGGTGTTGAAGATCTGCAGGAAGGGGTAGTTGATCATGAGCAGCCCCAGGGCGAAGGCGATCCACCACCACTGCCGGAGCTTGTCCCGCGTCCAACCGCCCACGGCGTCCTCCTCTACACGAGTCCCCACGTCTGGGGCGACGGGGTGAGCCGCTCGGCCCCGTCCTTCGTGATCAGGAAGGTGTCCTCCACACCCACGACCCCGCGCCGCTCGAAGATGAACTTCGGCTCCACGGCAACTACCATGCCCTCCGCCAGACGCAAGTCCGCACCCCGGGCCAGGAAGGGGAACTCATCGACTTCGAGCCCGATTCCGTGCCCCACGAAGGCCACCTTCTGGCTCTCCCCCATGAACTGCGCGGCGAAGGGCGTCCTCGACGCCGCCTCCAGTGCGGTGCGGTACAAGTCCCCGGCGTTCGCGCCGGGAACCGCGGCCTCGGCCACGGCCCGCTGGACCTCGACGGCGGCCTGGTAGGCCTCGGCGAAGGGTTCCTCGGGCTCGCCGAGGGAGAACATCCGGGTCTGGTCGGAGAGGTACCCGGCGCAGTTGCCCACGAGATCGACCACCACGGGCTCGCCCGGCCGGATGCGCCGCGGGCTCGACCCCTGGGCCAACGCGGGCCCCATCCCCTCGCCCCCGGTGGGAGCGTCGAGGAAGGAGAGCGCGGCGGCCGTCGGCCCCGCCATCACGTGCCCGTAGAAGATCTCCTGGTTGAACCCCCGCATCCGCGTGACCCCTCCGTGGCCCCGGAGCCGCAGCTCGCACTCCAGGCGCGCGGTGAGTTCGAGTTCCGAGACGCCCTCGCCCAGGAAGGCCGGGACCCGCCCGACCACCTCGGCGACGACCCGGGCCGCTTCGCGGATGTGTTCGACTTCGAAGGGGCTCTTCACCGCCCGGGCCCGCTGGAGGGCCCGGCTGGCGTCGGCGAACTCGACCCCGGGCAGGAGCCCCCGCAGCCGCTCCAACTGGTGCACGGGCAGGACGTCCAGTTCCAGACCGAGGGGCGAGGGGATCTCCCCGAGGAGTTGGCGCAGGCGCGACGACAGGTCCCGCAGGCTCGCCAGGGCGCTGACGTCGAAGGGGGACTCCGCGGCGGCCCGCTCGGGATCCCGACGCACGAGGACGAGGGGCCCCCCCTCCGGAGGGAGAACCACGAAGCCCGCCTGCATCGTCCCCGAGAGGTAGTACCGACCGACGTTCTGGACCAGGAGGGCCGCGGGGATCCCGTCAGCTCTCAGTTCCTCCCGAAAGCGCTCGGCGCGGCCCCGGAGCTCCGCGAGGTCAGGATTCCCGATCACGGTCTTCTCCTCCCCCGGCCTCCACCGCTCGAGCGGGAACCGTCGGGGCTCGTCTGGTCGACGGGAACGGCGGCTTCCCTAGCCCCCGTCGGGGCCGGGCCGCGTCCGGCGCCGGAAGTGGATGGACACCGGCACCCCCTGGAACCCGAACTCGTCCCGCAGGCGGTTGAGCAGGAAGCGCCGGTACGAGGCGGGCAGCGTCTCCGCGTTGCTGGCGAAGGCCGCGAAGCGGGGCGGGGCCGAAGTCACCTGGGTCATGTAGTAGATGCGCGTTCTCTTCCCCCCCACCACCGGCGGCGCGAGTTCCCGCAGCACCCCCTCCAGGAAGGCGTTCACCTGGGCCGTGGGCACCCGCCGGACCCACTCCTCGTAGACCCGGTCCACCGCCTCGAAGATCTTCGGGACCCGCTGCCCGCTCAGGGCCGAGAGGCTGAGGATGGGCACGTGGCCGTTGGGGCCCAGGCGCGCCCGCAGTTCCTTGACCGTCCGGTCGAAGGTCTTCTCGTCCTTGGACACGGCATCCCACTTGTTGAGGCACAGGACGGCCCCCCTGCCCCCTTTCAGCACCAGGGACAGGATGCGGGCGTCCTGGTCCGTCCATCCCTCGGTGGCGTCGGCCAGCACCACGCAGACCTGGGCCCGCTCGATCGTCCGGATGGCCCGCAGCGAGCTCCACCTCTCCGCCCCCTCCTCCACCCGGCTCCGGCGGCGGATGCCGGCGGTGTCGATGAGCAGATAGTTCCTCCCCTGCACCCGCACCCGCTGGTCGATCGGGTCGCGGGTGGTCCCGGGCCGGTCGCTCACCACGACCCGCTCGCGCCCCGCCACCCGGTTGACCAGGGAGCTCTTCCCCACGTTCGGCCTGCCCAGGACCGCGATCCGGATCTCGTCGCCGCTGGACTCCGGCCCCGCCTCGGAAACCGGGATCCGGCCCTCCAGCAGGTCGTCGAGCTCGCCGACCCCCCGCCCGTGCTCCGCGGAGATCGCGACCACGTCGGGGAAGCCCACGGCGTGGAACTCGGCGGCCGAGGCTTCCCAGCGCGGTCCGTCCACCTTGTTCGCGACCAGGATCACGTCCTTGGACCGCTGGCGCAGGTAGCGCGCGATCTCCACGTCCGGGGGGAGCATGCCCTGGTGGGCGTCCACCACGAAGAGGATGAGGTCCGCCTCCTCCACGGCCTGCGCCGCCTGGCGGCCCGTCTGGACCACGAGGTCGTCCGCCGAGTCCGGGTCCAGGCCCCCCGTGTCCACGAGCATGAAGCGCCGGTCTCCCCAGTCGACCTCCGTGTAGTGGCGGTCCCGCGTCACCCCGGGAACGTCCTCCACGATCGCGAGCCGGCGGCCCGCCAGCCGGTTGAAGAGGGTGGACTTGCCCACGTTCGGGCGCCCCACGATGGCTACGATCATCGGGGCGCCTCGTACCCGAAGCGCCGCAGGGCCCGGGGGTCCCGCGTCCAGTTGTGCTCCACCGCCACGTGGAGGTCCAGGAACACGGAGGTCCCGAGCAGGGCCTCCAGGTCCTCACGGGCCCGCTGGCCGATGGCCTTGATCAGGTGCCCTCCCTTGCCGATCACCATCCCCTTCTGGCTGTCGCGCTCCACGTGGATCGTCGCGTGCACCACCACCATCCCGTTCTCGCGCTCCTTCCACGACTCCACCGTGACGGCGACGCTGTAGGGCACCTCCTCGCCGGTGAGCTCGAACACCTTCTCGCGGATGAACTCCTGGGCGATGAAGCGCTCCGACCGATCGGTGAGGGCGTCGTCCGGGAAGTACTCGGGTCCCTCCGGAAGCAGGGAGACGAGATCGTCCAGCAGCGCCTCGACGCCGGCGCCGGTCAAGGCCGAGATCCGGTGCACGCTGTGAAAGGGCAGGAGCGACGAGAACGCGTCGGTCGACGTCCGCCCGACGTCGGCCTTGTTCACGGCCAGGATGATCGGCACCCGGGCGCCCGATAGCCTGCGGGCGAGTTCCTCGTCGTCGGCCCGGCGCCCCTCCGCCGCGTCCACCAGCAGGACGATCGCGTCCACGTCGGGGAGGCAGGCGAGGGCCTCCCGCTCCATGTACCGGTTGATCGGCTTGCTGCCCCGGTGAACGCCGGGCGTGTCCAGGAACACCAGCTGCGCGGGCCCGCGGTTGACTACCCCGGCCAGGCGGTTGCGGGTGGTCTGGGGCTTGGGGCTCGTGATGGCGAGCTTCTGCCCCAGCACCCGGTTCAGCAAGGTCGACTTGCCGACGTTGGGGCGGCCCAGCAAGCCCACGAAACCGGAGTGTGTGATGGGAGTCGGCATCCAGAGGCACGTGCTGCGGAGCCGGCCCCGACGGGACCGGCTCCGGATGTTCAGCGCATCCCGAGCTCGGGACCGGCACTGTCTCCCGCGGTTCGGAAGATGAAGAACGTCTGGCTCGTCAGGAGGTCCTTCTGGTCCCGGGCGGCGAGGACCAGGCGGTTGGAGCCGACCTCGAGGGGTACCGTGAGCTTCAGGCGCAGCCGCTTCCCGCCGTCGCGGTTCCGTTCGTAACGGATCTTCTTGTCCCCGAGGTAGGCGTAGAACTCCTTCACCTCCTCGTCGTCCGTAACCGCCAGTTCCAGCGAGACCTTCTCCTTGGACGTCCGCAGCGGCGGCCGCGCCTCGAACCCGATGGCGGGGGGCACCCGGGACTCACGGCGGGCATAGGCCTCGCCCACGCGGAAGGCCAGGTTGTCGGAGAAGAAGGCGCCGAAGTCCCGGTCGGAGATGCTCACCCCCACGGAGACCTTGCCCTCCTCGTCGGGCTTCACCAGCCGAAAGGCCATCCTCGCCTCGGCCTCCTGGCCGGGTGCGAGGCCCTCGACCTTGTGCCTCGCGGCCTCGAGGTAGAGCTGCTCCTTCTCCGTGCCCCGGATGTTGACCTCGGCCGACTCGCTGGCGGCGTCGCCGCGGTTGCGCGGCCGCACAGAGAGGACCGCCCTCTCCCCCTCCTCGAGCACGCCGTCGCCGGACCGTGCCGGATCGGTGGCGTTCTCGTCCGTCATCTCGTACGCGTAGGCGAATTCCGGACGCGCGATGGCGACCGTCTCCGCCTCGGCGGCGCCGGAACCAGCCTCCTCCCGTCCCCGGAACAGGTTGAGGGTCAGCGTGTCCCAGCGGGACAGGCTCGATTTCGGGGCCTCCACCTCGGCCGCCCAACTGCGCGACTCGCCGGGCCCGATCGTGCCGAACGCGAAGTCGAGGCTGCGCAGCAGCGGGTTGTCCGACTCCGTGCGCCCCCAGACGCGATGGGCCGGCGCGGTCCCCTCGTTGGCGACCGTGAGCGTGACGGACGCCTTCCCCCCCGCCTCCAGTCGGGCAGCCTCGGCGGCGCGAACGACCAGTCGGGCTCCCTCACCCCCCGCACCGGGCTTCCAGTCCACGGCCACCTCCGCCAGGGCACGGCCGATCTTTTCCTCCTCCTCCTCCAGCACCGCAGGCAACGCGGCCCGCGCCGCATCGAGGAGGGCCGACCGGGCCGAGCGAAGGTCGCTCGGCTTCGCCCCGGCGAGGATCCGCCGGGCGAGGCGGACCTCGAAGTCCTCGGCCAGGCGGGTCAGCTTCTCCTCGCGCGTCAGCTCCGCGAAGCTGCGCTCGTCCTCGTCGTCGTCGCTCCGCACCGGCTCGAAGAACGGGATCTCCGCCCAGGCCTTCTCCGAGGCATTGCCCCAGTCCTTGAAGGCGTTTTCCAGGTCCGCCTCCTCCATGTGGCTCGGCGGCGGGCCCAGGCGCACGCGCCCGGGCTTGATCTGGACGGGGTAGACGGTGATGTCCGGCTCCACGCCGATGGACTGGATCGAGATGTCGCCCGGGGTGAGGTACTGGGCGACGGTGATCTTCAGTGCTCCGCCGTCCGTGAGGGGGTAGAGCTTCTGGACCGAGCCCTTGCCGAAGGTCTTCTGGCCCACGACCAGGGCCCGGGAGGCCTTGAGCGCCCCGGTGACGATCTCGGAGGCGGACGCGCTGCCCTGGTTCACGAGGACCACCACCGGCTTGGTCGTCAGGACGCCGTCCTTCTTCGCGTCGGCCCTGGAGTTGGCGTCGTCTTCCGGTCCCCGGGTGGACACGATCACGCCCTCGTCCAGCAGGGCGTCCGACAGCTCGATGGCCTGCTCCAGCAGGCCGCCGGGGTTGTTCCGGAGATCCAGGAGCACCCCCCGCAGTTCGGGGTGGGCCGCCTCGGCCTCGGCCACGGCCCGGCGCAGTTCGTCGGTGGTGTCCTTCTGGAAGTTCTTCACCTTCGCGTAGAGGACCGGCGTCTGGCCGTTCCCGTCCAGGACGTAGCTCTCCACGCTGTCCACGTGGATGATCTCCCGGGTGAAGGTCAGCGGCCGGGGCTCGGGCCACCGCTCCCGTGCGATCGTCAGGGTCACCTGGGTTCCCGGTTCTCCCCTCATCTTGTTGGCCGCCACGTCCACGGGCATGTTGATGGTGGGCTCGCCGTCGATGTAGAGGATCCGGTCGCCGCTGCGAAGGCCCGCGCGGTCGGCCGGCGTGCCCTCGATGGGGGTGATGATGGTCATGTCCCCGTCCCGGATGCCGAAGACGAAGCCGATCCCCCCGAAGCTCCCCCGCGTCCCGATCATGAACTCCTTGAAGTGCTTCGGGTTGAGGGCGTTGGAGTGGGGATCCAGGGCACCCAGGGCTCCGTTGAGCGCGAAATAGTAGAGGTCTCGCTTCTCCACGTCCCCGCCGAGGTTTGCCGAGACGAAGGTGAGCACCGTGTTGAGCACGTCGGCCGCGGAGCTGAAACGGTCCGCCGGCTTCAGGTCGAAGGTCTTCTCCACCGTGTCGACCCGCACGGTCGCGGTTCCCTTCTCCTCGTGGAGATCCACGATGACCTGGGGGTACTGCGTCTCCAGGGCGCGGAGCGCTCCCTCCACGAGCTTGCGCGGCGACGCACGCTCGGGAGCCACGTACTTCTTCTCCACGTGGTAGAACACCTGGTGGACGATGCGGGGGTACGGGTCGCCCAGGGAGTGGAAGAGCCCGTTCTTCTCGCCGCCGGGGAAGGCCTGCACGAGACCGCCGAGGGCGAGGACGAGGATCAGGAGGACGCCGACCGGGGGAAACTTGCTTCGCACGAACTGCCTCCGAGACGATAGGATCACCATTCTACTCCGTTAGCATACTCGTCTCGGGCGCTTACGGGAACCAGAACCGTCACCCGGCGGCGACAGCGGCCGGAGGACTGGAGCGCGGAAACCCCTGCCGGGCAGCGGAACGCCAGGAGAACCCGATCCCCCCACCCCTCGGTGCCGGCGGGGAACGCCGGGCACCCGCTCGGCCCGACCCACGACTCCCTCAGCCCCCCCTCGCCCCCCCGTCGGGCACGGACCCGGAGCCGAGCCGCGCCAGGTACTCCTCCCACTCCAAAGGCAGGAGGTATTTCTTGTTGGCGTTGCACTCGCGGCAGCAGGGGACGACGTTGGAGCGCACCGAGCGCCCGCCCCGGATGAGCGGCACCAGGTGGTCCATCGTCAGTTCCCGGGGAGGGAAACGGCGGAGGCAATAGTGGCACACCCCAGAGGAGCGCTTGCGCTTCCACCACTGCGACCCCCGCAGTTCCCGGGCCCTGGCGCGCTCGCGGGCCAGTTCGGCCTCGCTCACCTCCGGCACGAAGTAGGTGTCCCCTACCGAACCTCCCGCCACCTCCGGCACTCCTCTCCGAACCGCCGCCCGCACCCCGGGGCGCATCCCCGCGGCGATTGTCCCCGCGCAACCGACAGGGGTCAAGCCGCTCCGAACGCCGGGAGCGCCTCAGGGCACGTTCTGGAGCACCAACTGCAGGTCGTCGCGGGTCAGCAACCCCCGCCGCAGCAGGACCGACAGCATGGCCCGGGCCATCTGCCGGGAGTCGAGTTCGAAGAGCGGGGCCAGGCCCTTCCCGTCACCCGCCTCCTTCGGAAGCACGGAGGTCCCGTTGTTTCCGGGGGAGAGTTCCGCACTCGGCACGTTGGAGGACCTCTCCGCGTATCCCCGGAACCGGTAGTACCGTGCGATGGCCCGCAGGATCGCCGACTCCATGGCGACCGCGGGCCGCACTCCCATGCCCGTCTGGAATTCGATCTCGCGGAGGATGTCGAGGTTGGTGGGCTCGGCCATGGCGAGAAGCAGGGTCCTGCGCCCGGACTCCCGCCGCACCGCCACCGGGAAGGCGTGGTGCTTCTCCGCCACGCGGGCCGGAAGCAGGCGGAGGACCGGGGGGGAGACGACGACTTCGCGCAGGTTGATGCTGGGGACCTGGAGTTGGATGGAGAGGCAGCGGAGCAGGTCCTCCTCCCGGATGAAACCGGTCTCCAGGAGCGTCGCTCCGAGCCGCTTGCCCCGGATCCGCTGGAGTCGCAGCGCCGCGTCGAGACGCGCCGCGTTGATGAGGTCCGCGTCGAGGAGGATCTCACCCAGCCGTTTTCGAGAACTCTTGCCCGCCACCGGCCTACCCCTCTGCCGCGAGACGAAAGCCCGGAGGCTCCGGGCTCATCCCGGGAAGGGATCGGCAGGGCGAGCGCCGGGCTTTAACCCGAGGGGGCCCGCGCCCTCCCCGCGAACGAAAGCGGGCGGCCCCTGGGGGCCGCCCGCTCTCGAAGCGTGCTTGCTGCGGGATCGCTCAGCTGCCGGCGTGGCAGTCGGCGCACTTCATCTTCTTGGCCGCGTCGTCCGCACGGTGGCAGGCGAAGCAGGCGCCCTTGTCCTTGCCGTGGGCCGCGTCCTGGATCTTCGGGGTGTCGCCGTCGGCCTCGAGCTTGTGGCAGCCGCCGCACTTGGGATCCTGCATCCCCTTGTGGTGGCAGTCCTCGCACTTGACGTCCTTGTGCTTGGCGTGGTCGAAGGTGACCGCGCCCTTCTTGCCGTAGTTGGTGACCGTGACGGGGCCCTTCGGGGCGTCGGCGGCGGCCGCGCTGAGCGCGAAGCCGACGGCGAAGAGCATGGCAGCGGCGACGAGAACGATCTTCTTCATGTGTACCTTCCTCCCTTGGTTGTGCGTGGTTGCCAAACGATGCTTCCTGCCTCCGACAAAACGGCGCCTTGTATACCACCCCGGGTTGGGAGGGTCAAGACCAAGCGCCCGCCGCAACTTGCCCGGACCGCGCCCCTGGCGTACCGACCGTGCGCCGGCTAGCG
Source organism: uncultured Thermodesulfobacteriota bacterium (assembly GCA_964548515.1). GTDB lineage: Bacteria > Desulfobacterota > Deferrisomatia > Deferrisomatales > JACRMM01 > CAZGRT01. Next base: position 16,472 of record CAZJSF010000004.1, on the reverse strand, counting down.
GGAGGCCCGCGTCCCCTGGAGCGCCTCGTCCTTGCGCTCCACGGCCCGGGCCATCTCCTCCTTGAGGCTCCGGAGCCGCTGCTCCAGGTCGGGATCGGCGAGAGCCAGGATCTGGCACGCCAGCACCGCGGCGTTGCGGGCTCCCGCCTTGCCGACGGCCACCGTCGCCACCGGAACTCCGGGAGGCATCTGCACCGTGGAGAGCAGGGCGTCGAGTCCGCCCATCGGCGACGCGTCGATGGGCACTCCGATCACGGGGCGGGTGGTCTCGCCGGCGACGACCCCCCCCAGGTGGGCCGCCATGCCGGCGGCGCATATGAACACCTGCGCGCCGGATGCCTCCGCCTCCGCCACCAGGCGGCGCGTCCTCTCCGGACTCCGGTGGGCCGAACTCACCCGGATGTCGTAGGGAACGTCCATCTTCCCGAGGAAGTCCTCCGCCTCTCGGAGCACCGGGTGATCCGAGTCGCTGCCCATCAGGATTACGACCTTCGCTGCCTTCCCCATCGCTCCTCCCGCTCCTAGACGCGCCCCACGGCCTTGCCGCCGATGTCGCGCCGATACTGCACCCCAGGCCAGGAAATCGTGCCCACCGCCTCGTAGGCGCGGCGGATCGCTTCCCCGACGCCATCCCCCAGGGCCGTCACCCCGAGGACCCGCCCCCCCGCGGTGACGACGGCGCCGTCCGCCTCGCGCGTGCCGGCATGGAAGACCACCACGTCCTCCAGGCGGGCGGCGGCTTCGAGGCCCCGGATGGCGACGCCCTTGGGGTAGCTCCCGGGATAGCCCTCGGAGGCCATCACCACGCACACGGCCGCCCGGGGGTCCCACTCCAGGCTCACCCGATCGAGCTGGCCGTCGATGCACGCCTCCAGCACGGGAACCAGATCGCCCTTCATGCGCATCACGATGGGCTGGCACTCCGGGTCCCCGAACCGGCAGTTGAACTCCAGCACCTTGATCTTCCCGTCGCGGATCATGAGCCCGGCGTAGAGCACCCCGACGTAGGGGAGGCCCTCCCGGGCCATCCCCTCCACCATGGGCCTCATGACGGTGTCCATCGTTTCCTGGAAGATCGCCTCTGAGACCACCGGGGCGGGGCTGTACGCGCCCATCCCACCCGTGTTGGGCCCCCGGTCTCCATCGAAGATCGGCTTGTGATCCTGGCTCGAGTCCATGGGCAGGACCGTCTTCCCGTCGCAGAAAGCGAGGAAGCTCGCCTCCTCCCCCTCGAGGAATTCCTCCACCACGAGCCGGCGCCCCGCGTCTCCGTAGGCGCGCCCGACCATGATCTCGTCCACGGCGGCCAGGGCCTCCTCCACGGACTGCGCGACGGTCACGCCCTTGCCCGCGGCGAGCCCGTCGGCCTTGACGACCACGGGCGCCCCGACCTCGCGGATGTAGCTGCGGGCCCGGTCGGGGTCCTCGAACTCGGCGCACTCCGCGGTCGGGACCCCGAAACGCTTCATCGCCGCCTTGGCGAAGGACTTCGAGCCCTCCAGCTGCGCGGCGCGCCCGCTGGGGCCGAAGGCGCGCAGGCCCTTCGCCCGCAGCCGGTCCACCAGCCCGAGAACGAGGGGGGCTTCCGGCCCCACCACGGTCAGGTCGATGCCCTCGGACGCGGCGAACGCCGCGATCGCGTCCACGTCCTCGGCCGCGATCGGTACGTTCCGGGCGATCCCCGCGGTACCCGCGTTGCCGGGCGCGGCGTAGACCCGACCCACCCGCGGGCTCTGGGCGATCTTCCACACCAGGGCGTGTTCCCTGCCGCCTCCGCCCACCACGAGGACCTTCACGACCGCCTCCCACCGAGCCATTCGGCGATGGCGCCGTCGTACCGTGCGGTGCGGCCGAACGCCTTGACGGCGAGCTCGAACCGCAGCGCCTCGCTGGTCTCGCCGTCGAGCCTGTCCATCTCCTGGAGGACCCGGCCGTAGTCCTGCGGGTCCACGACCACGGTCACGTAACGATGGTTCTTGGCCGACGCCCGGATCATGCAGGGGCCCCCGATGTCGATCTGCTCCACCGCCTCCGCCAGGCTGCACCCATCCTGGGCCACGGTCTTCTCGAAGGGGTAGAGGTTGACGGCGACGAGGTCGATCGGCTCGATGCCGTGCTCCTTCATCTTCGCCGCGTGGGCCGGCTCGTCCCGCAGGCCGAGGATCCCGCCGTGGATCTTCGGGTGCAGGGTCTTCACCCTGCCGTCGAGCATCTCCGGAAACCCCGTGTACGCGCTGACCTCGACCACCGCGACACCGGCCTCGCGCAGCAGACGGGCCGTGCCCCCGGTGGAGAGGATCTCCACGCCCCGCTGTTCCAGCCCTCTCGCGAACTCGAGCGCTCCCGCCTTGTCGGAGACGCTCACGATCGCCCGTCGGATCTTCGCCATCGCTCTCTCCTCTGGGAAGGGGAAACCGGCCGCCGCTCAGCGCCCGACCGCGCCGGCGGCCGGGGAGAGCAGGTACTTGATGTCGTCGTCGAGGAAGCGCACGCCGCCGCCCACGAAGAAGTCCCGGTTGTCGTCGTAGGTGAAGTCGTCCATCCCCGCCGTCACGAAGAAGTTCCGCAGGAACATCCAGCGGGCCGAGGCCTTGAGGTGTGGGGGATTGTCGTCGCGGCCGAAGTCGAAAGCCTCGAAGGACAGCCGCAGGCGGTCGGCCAGGAAGTCCAGGTCGGCGCCGACGCCCCCCGTCGATTCGAACAGCCCCGCGCGGACGGTCAGCAGCGAGAAGCGCTTGCCCACCTGGGCCGAGAACTTGAGCTTGTCGTCGTCCGTCTCCTTGCGCTTCGTCGTCTGGGTGCTCGTGCCCGACCCGTCGTTCGTCGTGGTCTCCACGGTCTTCGTCGTCGTGTCGCCCCGGGGGTCGTCGACGAGGGCCACGTGGTAGAAGTAGTCCTGGCGGGGCCGGATATCGAGGGTGAGATAGTTCTTCAGCTCCCCGAAATCCGTGAGGTACTCGCCGCTGTATCCGAGCTCGAACTGGAAACGGTTGGCTCCCGCCACGAAGTCGTTGACGCCCTTGAGCGTCTCGTTGAGGTTGCTGTGGACGCTCTCCTCGTTGACGAGCTTCCCGATCGTGCCCTGGCCCCGGTCGATCTTCTCCGTGACGCTGCGCAGGTGCTCCACGCTGCCCGTGAGCTCCGCGTACAGCTGGTCGTCGGTTAGGAGTTTGCCGAGGGTCCCCTCCCCGCTCTCCAGGCGCTCCGCGATGCGGCGCACGCTCCCCAACGACGTCTGGAGGTCGCGGTACACCTCGTCGTCGTGGATCAGGCGACCCAGGGTACCCGTGCGGTCGTTCGCCGCGGCCACGAGGGTCTCGAAGCCCTCGATCGCCGTGGAGAGCTTGGCCGTCGCATCCCGCAGGTTGCCCAGGCTCTGCCGAACGTCGTCGCGGTTCTCGGCCACCAGGGACCGGACCTCCTCGCTCATCCCCTGGAAGCTGTCCAGCACGCCAGGTGCGCGTTCGGCCAGGGCCCCAGTGAGCGCCCGGGCGTTGGCGATGGTCTCCCGCAGGTCCTCCTTGCCGCCCGCCACGACCTCGGACAGGTCCGCGGTGAGGCGCTCGGCGCTCCGGATCGCGGCGGCCAGCGCCTCCCGGTTCTGCGTCACGACCTCCTGGAGGCCGACCGCCGCGTCCCGGAGGCCGGCGATCATGTCGCGCAGCCGCTGCTCCCCCTCGTCGGTGCCCAGCACCCGCGCCAGCCGCTCGGTGACCCGCTTGACGTCCGCGGCGATGTCGTTGAAGTTCGTCACCAGGCGGTCGAGATCCCCCGGCGGCGTGCCCGCCCGCAGGACATCCCCGTCCGTGAGCTGGCTCCCCGCGGTGCCCGGCACGATCTCCACGTACTTCTCGCCGAGGACCCCCTGGGTGCGCAGACTGCCCGCGCTGTCCTGCGGCAACCGCACGTCGTCTCGCACGCGCAGCACCAGCAGCGCGCGCCCGTCACGAAGCTGGACGTCCTCCACCAGCCCCACGGGGATGCCGGCCACCAGGATCTCGCTCTCCTTGGCCAGGCCCACCGCGTTGTCCAGTTCCAGGGTGAGGCGGTACCCTCCCCCGGGCCCGAAGCCGAGCTTGCCCACCTTGAAGGACATGTACACGAGGAGGAGCAGGCCCGTCAGGACGAGGAGCCCCACCTTCGCTTCCGGAGACATCCGCTTCATGGGGCCCTACTGCACATGGATCGGCCCCTCGGCGGTGCCGCGGAGGAACTGGCCCAGGAACGGGTTCGGGTTGGCACGCATCTCCTCGGGCGAGCCGTACGCGATGATCCGGCCTTCGTACAGCATCGCGATGTGGTGGGCGATCTTGAAGGTCGCCTGGATGTCGTGGCTGATGACGACGTAGGTCCTTCCCGACTGGCGCTGCGTCTCCAGGATCAGGGTGTCGATCGCGTCGGCCATGATCGGATCCAGCCCCGAGGTCGGCTCGTCGAAGAGCACGATCTCGGGGTCCCGGATCAGCGCGCGGGCGAGCCCCACCCGTTTGCGCATTCCCCCCGAGAGTTCGGACGGCATCTTCTCCTCGATCCCGGGCAGCCCGACCAGGCCCAGCATCTCGGACACCCGGGCGTCGATCTCCGACCCGCTCATCGTGGTGTGCTCCGCCAGGGGGAACGCCACGTTCTCCGCCACCGTCATCGAATCGAACAGCGCCCCCTCCTGGAAGAGCATGCCGAACCGCGCGCGCACCCGGTTGAGCTCCTTCTTGCCCATCGCGGCGATGTCCTCGCCGTCCACGAGAAGGCGCCCCCGGTCGGGCTTCATCAGCCCGATCATGTGCTTGAGCGTCACGCTCTTCCCGCCGCCGCTCCGCCCGATGATGACCGTGGTCCGCCCCCGGGCGATCGTCAGGTTGAGTCCGTCGAGCACCTTCTGGCCCCGAAACGCCTTGTGGACGTTCTCGAACTCGATGATCGGGGTCTCCATCGGAGTCAAAACATGATCGAGGTCAGGAAGTAGTCGTTCACCAGGATCAGAACCGATGCGACGACCACGGCCTCGGTCGTCGCCCGTCCTACCCCCGCGGCGCCGCCGGAAGCGTTGTACCCCTTGTAGCAGCCGATCGCCGACAAGATCAGCCCGAAACAGGCCGCCTTGATCAACCCGTTGTAGATGTCCGCCAACTCGATGTACTTGACCGTGTTCGTCACGTACACCCCCGAATTGATGCCGAGGAGCTTCACCCCCACGAAGTACCCGCCGAGGATCCCGACGAAGTTGCTGATGACCGTGAGGACGGGCAGCATGGCCAGCGCGGCGAGGATCCGGGGGACCACCAGGTAGCGCACCGGGTCGACCGCCATGACGGTAAGCCCGTCGATCTGCTCGGTGACGCGCATGGTGCCGAGTTCCGCCGCGATCGCCGAGCCCGCGCGGGCGGTCACCATCAGACTGGTCAGCACCGGCCCGAGCTCCCGGGTCATGGAGAGCGCGACCGTCGTGCCCACCAACCCCTCGGCCCCGAACTTGCGGAACCCGTAGTAGCTCTGAAGCGCGAGGACCATCCCCGTAAAGGTTCCCGTCAGGACCACCACGCTGATCGAGCGGACCCCCACGAACTCCATCTGTCGCAGGGCGAGCCGCCAGCGGATGGGCGGGGTGAAGCAGGTGGCCACGGTCTCCATCAGGAACAGGAAGACCCGTCCGACCTCCTCGATCCGCGCGACCACGGCGCGTCCGAACAACTCGAGAAACGCGACCATCCTGCGCCTTCGGGCCAGAGCTTCGGCCCACGAGGAGGGGAACTCCCCCGTGCGACGCCCGGGACGACTACTTCTGCTGCTGGGGCACCAGGGTCCACCGCTGACCCCGGTGCTGCCATGTCATCCAGACCTCCGACCGGCTCGGCACCACCGAACCCTTCTCGAACAGGGTTCGCTCCACCCGGACCTTGGCCATGACCCCGTCGGGTTGCGGGAACAGCTGATGGCTCTGGACGTGGATGCTCTCGATGGAGTACCGGGCCACGAACCCCCAGAGATCGTCCTGGAGGGCGCTTCGCTTCTCGGGCTCCGCGTACGCGGCGGCACGCTCCACGCTCTTCTCCCCGAGCAGGCGGTAGTACTCCGAGATGTCTCGGAGCAGGTCCTTGACCAGTTGCCGCTCCTCGCGGGGATCGATCGCCGGGCCCGGCGAGGGCGCGGGAGCCGCGGCGGGGGCTGGGGGAGGAGGAGGCGGCGGCACGGCCGGCGGCGCGCCGGCACAGGAGATGAGGCAGCATACCAGCATGCCGCCGGTCACAAGGGCCGCTCCCACACGAAGCATCGCCGACCTCCCCGAAACAAAGTGGAGCGAAACGAAGTCAAGCGGCCGCGGGGCCTCCACCCGGCCGGCCGCGGGGGGCGATCATAGTCAAGGCCCTTTCGGCATTTCAAGGCGAAAGCCCGCCGCAGCGGGCCGACCGGGGCCCTGCACCCCCATCCCGAAAAAGCGGAAGGGGCCCCGAGGGACCCCTTCGCGATGCGGCAGACGCGCGCGGCTCAGCTCCGCTCGGTCACGATCCCGCGGAGGCGATCCTTGATCTGACGGAACTCCCCCACTTCGATCGGGATCGCCACCTTGAGGAGCAGGGTGTAGATCATCAGGCCGATCGCCCAGATTCCGAGCGTGATGAGGACTTCCGGCAGGGTCGGCCAATACGACCAGATCTCCCCGAGGGGCGACGGGACGAAGCCGGGAACGATGAGCCCCGGGCCCTTCTCGATCCAGACGCCGATGAAGGTGAGGACGCACCCGAGGTTCAGGGTGAGGAAGTTCTCGCGGGTCTTCGGGTTGAGGAACAGGATGAACGCCGTCACGTTGAACACGACCGCGGTCCAGATGATGGGCACGAGGTCGTTGTGGCCGTGGAGCCCCTCGAACAGGAACTGCATCGGGGCCAGGTGGACCGTGCCCCCGTAGTACTCCTTGAAGAGCTCGGCGATCAGGAGGAAGAGGTTGATCCCCATGGCGTAGGCGACGATCTCCGCGAGCTTGAAGATGGCCCGGTCCTGGATGTGGATCGACGTGTTCTTCCGGATGATCTGGAAGGCGAGGATGATGAAGCTCGGCCCCGAGCAGAAGGCCGACGCGAGGAACCGCGGGGCCAGGATCGAGGCGTTCCAGAACGGGCGGCTGGGAAAGCCGTTGTACAGGAAGGCCGTCACGGTGTGGATGGACACGGCAGCCGGGATCGAGAAGATGATCAGCGGCCAGAGGATCTTGTAGTTCGGCTCCCGGTCCTGATAGGCGTTGTACAGGATGTAGACGGGCACCACCAGGTTGACCATCAGGTAGACGTTGAGCACCACGACGTCCCACGAGAGCATCGAGATCGGGAAGTTCAGGATGCCCACCCCCGGGATCAGGTGCCAGAACCGCTCGGGGTGCCCCAGGTCGAAGGTCACGAACATCAGGCACATCGCGATGGCGGCCACGGCCAGGAGTTCGCCCAGCAGCACGATCTCCTTGATGGGCCCCCATTTGTAGATGTAGGCGGGGATGACGAGGAGGACCGCCGCGGCGGCCACGCCGACCAGGAAGGTGAAGTTGGCGATGTAGAGGCCCCAGCTCACCGGGTCGCGCATGCCGGTTATGATCAGCCCGTGGTCGAGCTGGTACAGCCACGCGCCGAGCCCCACCAGGGCGATCACCGCCAGGGAGGCCATCCACGCGTAGTACTTCTTCCCTCCTCGGAAGACCAGGACGAAGGTCCCGACGAGAAACTCTGCCAGAGTGTTCATCGCGCTCACCTCTAACCGAAGAAGTAGAAGAACTTGGGCTCCGTCAGCAGGTCCTCCTTGATCCGGAACACCCGCTTGTTCTCCAGGATGTAGCGGATCTCCGACTCGGGGTCGAGGAGGTTGCCGAACTTCCGGGCGCCGACCGGGCAGATCTCCACGCAGGCCGGGTAGCGGCCTTCGCGGCTTCGCTGGACGCAGAACGTGCACTTCTCCACCACGCCCCGCATGCGCGGCCGGTTGCCCAGGTAGTGGGTTTCGGGGTTCATCTCGTCCGGCGAGAGAACCGGGTCGGACCAGTTGAAGTTCCGCCCCTCGTAGGGGCACGCCGCCATGCAGTACCGGCAGCCGATGCACCAGTTGTAGTCGACGACCACGATGCCGTCCGGCTCGGTCCAGGTGGCCTTCACCGGGCACGCCTTCACGCACGGCGCCTTCCGGCAGTGCTGGCACTGCACCGGCATGTAGTAGTGCCCGGGCTCCGGAACCTCCTTCGGGTCGTAGTACCGATCCGACTGCTCGAACTCCATCACCCCGTCTTCGAAGCGCAGCACCTTGATGTAGTGGATCTGCTCCTTCTCCCGGGACTGGTTGTTCTCCTCCACGCAGGCGTAGGCGCAGCGCCGGCACCCGATGCAGCGGTTCAGGTCCAGCGCGTACCCGAAGACCACGTTCTCCATGGCCGGGGTTCCCTTGACCGTGACCTTCTTCCCGTACTGGGCCGTGTATTTCTGCTCGAAGCGCCGCAGGACGACCTCTTTCTCCTCGGGCGTCATCTCCAGGAAGTTCTTCTGGAAATACTCCTCCCAGGAACCGTAGGTCAGGAACCCTCCCCCCTGCGCCAGCGCCTTGACGGGCACGCTCGCCGCCGCCGCGCCGGCGGCCAGGCCCTTGAGGAACTTCCGCCGGCTCGCCTGCCGGGGCTCCACCGTCTCGACCTTATTCTCTTGCTCAGCCATCGGCCCTATCTCCTCGCGTCATCCCTTGCGGGCGATCTCTCAGTGTCCCTTCGGCTCGCCATGGGGCGCGGCCTGTGACGGCAGGGTTCCCGTCCCGGGCACCAGCGGCGGCGGTTCGGGCTTGCGGTCCACGCTCCCGGGGAACGCCTCGGGAGCCGCCTGCAACACGAACTTGGGGTCGTGCGGGTTGTGGCAGTGGGCGCAGAGCAGATACTCCTTCTTCCCGTTCCACATCCCCGTGCGCTTGCCGTGGATCCCCTTCTTCCAGTCCCGGTACTTGTCCCCGTGGCACTGGCCGCACAGTCGGTAGGACTCGGAGAAGTCGAGCTTCTCGCCGCTCTGCAGGTGCAGCTTGTCGCGGTTCTTCGCGTCGTGGCAATCCAGGCACCAGCGGAACTGCTCGGCGTGGTGCAGTTCGATGTCGGTGTGCTCGTCCTCGAGCTTGCGCGGCGTCGGGTTCGTCGTGAGGTCGTTGTGGCAGTTCTCTGCACACGGATAGTACTCGTCGCTCAGGGGCGGCGGCGGCACGGGAAACTCCTCCGACGCTGCGGCCCTGCCCTGCCACGAGCACAGACAAACAAGAACGGCGGCGAGAACCCAGGCTCGTCTCATGACCGGTCATCCTCCTCGACTGCCTTAGATAGGGGTGCTGCGGTAGTGCGCGAGCGGGCATCCGGCGGGCCTGCAGCGAGAACTGCCGCCCTGGGGGAATGAGGAAGGGCCCGCAGACGTACGGAAGGCGGGATGATAGGAGACGCCCCCCGGGGTGTCAAGGTGTTTCAGGCCCTGAAATACCCGCACCAGCTCCCGCGCACGCCGGAGAAACCCCGTCTTTCAAAGGGTTTCAACACACCCTTCGGGCCTCCGCGGGCTCCGCGCGAACCACTCCCCCACGCCCCACGTTTCAGGCCGTTGCACCCGTTTCAGGTGTCGGCGGGCCGCTCCCGGCCCTTCTTCGGGCGCTGGTTGGCCGCCAGGACCCGCTTCCGCACCCGGATCTGCGTCGGCGTGACCTCCACCAGTTCGTCGGTGTCGATCCACTCCAGGGCGCGCTCCAGGGTGATCTCCCGCGGCGGCACCAGGCGCAGCGCCTCGTCGGCCCCCGCGGCCCGCATGTTCGTGAGCTTCTTCTCCCGCGTCACGTTCACGTCCAGGTCGTTCTCCCGGCTGTTCTCCCCGACGATCATCCCCTCGTAGGCCTCGACCCCGGGCCCCACGAAGAGGATGCCCCGGGGCTGGAGGTGGAACAGCGCGTAGGTGGTCGTCTTCCCCACGCGGTCCGCGACCAGGGCGCCCGTGGTCCTGCCGGAGATGCCCCCCTGCCAGGGCTCGTACCCGTCGAAGAGGTGGTTGAGGATCCCCGTGCCCCGGGTGTCGGTGAGGAACTCGGAGCGGAAACCGATGAGCCCGCGGGAGGGGATGCGGAACTCCATCCGCACGCGGCCGTGGCCCGGGTTCGTCATCTTGATCATGCGGCCCCGCCGGGTGCCGAGCTTCTGGGTGACGACCCCGATGTGTTCGTCCGGGCAGTCCACCACCACGAGCTCCATGGGCTCGTGCACCTTGCCGTCAACCTCCCGGGTGAGGATCTCCGGCTTGGAGACGCTCAACTCGTACCCCTCCCGGCGCATGGTCTCGATCAGGACGGCCAGCTGCAGCTCCCCCCGGCCCATCACCTTGAAGGCGTCGGGCTGCGACAGGTCGAGCCCGATGCTCACGTTGTGGAGGGCCTCCTTTTCCAGGCGGGCCCGGATCTGGCGGGAGGTGACGTAGTCACCCTCCCTGCCTCCGAAGGGCGAGGTGTTCACCGAGAACACCATGGCGAGCGTAGGCTCGTCCACGACGATGCGCCGCATGGGGGTGGGTCGGTCCAGGTCCACCAGGGTGTCGCCGATCGAGACCTCCTCGAGCCCCGCCACCGCCACGATGTCGCCGGCCACGGCCTCCTCGACGTCCACGCGCTTGAGCCCCTCGTGGGTGTAGACGGTGGTCACCTTCACGGGGATCACACCGTCCCGGGTCGCGAGCCCAAGGCCCCCGCCCACCTCCAGGCGCCCGTTGAAGATGCGCCCCACGGCCAGCCGCCCCACGTAGTCGCTGTAGTCCAGGTTGGTCACGAGGAACTGCAGGGGCGCCTCCGGGTCTCCTCTGGGAGGCGGAATCGTCCTCACGATCTCGTCGAAGAGCGGGCGCAGGTCGGCGGAGTCGTCGCCCAGGGACCGCCGGGCGATGCCCTTCCGGGCGTCGGTGTAGAAGACCGGGAAGCCCAGCTGGTCCTCGGTGGCGTCCAGGTCGATGAACAGGTCGTACACCTCGTTCAGGACCTCGGGGGCCCGGGCATCCGCCCGGTCGATCTTGTTGATGACCAGGATGGGGGTCAGCCCCACCTCCAGCGCCTTCTTGAGCACGAAGCGGGTCTGGGGAAGGGGTCCTTCCGCGGCGTCCACCAGGAGGAGAACGCCGTCCACCATGCGGAGCGTCCGCTCCACCTCGCCCCCGAAGTCCGCGTGGCCGGGCGTGTCCACGATGTTGATCTTGACGCCGCCGTAGCGGACCGCGGTGTTCTTCGCCAGGATGGTGATGCCCCGCTCCCGCTCGAGGGCGTTGGAGTCCATCACCCGCTCCTGCACCTTCTGGTTCTCCCGGAACGTCCCGCTCTGCCACAGCATGGCATCCACGAGGGTCGTCTTCCCGTGGTCGACGTGGGCGATGATCGCTACGTTTCGAAACGGCAACTGGGACATCGGGCGTCCTCGGTTCTCGCGGGGAAAAGGGCGGAGTTGTACTCCTGGGGAGGCCCCCGGCGCAACAGCGAACTCCAATCCCCGGGGCCGGGGACCCGTGCGATCAGAGCAGCAGCGCCAGCACCACGGAGAGGGACGCGGCGGAGGCCAGCGTGGTGACGAAGATGCACGAGGCGAGCCATCGGGGCTCGCACCCGAACCGGAGCGCGTACAGGAGGGTGAGCACCGCGGACGGCGTGGCGGTCTGCAGGACCGCTATGTTCCTCTCGAGCCCCGCGAAACCCAGCAGCCCGCACAGCGCCCAAGCCACGGCCGGGCTCACGGCGAGCCGCAAGCCCAGGGCGGCGAGGAGACTCGGGCGGAAGCTCTCGATCCGCGTCCGTTGGAGCTGCATCCCGAGAACCACGAGGAGAACCGGGATCGCCGCCTGCCCGAGAAGGCCGACGCCCTTCGCCACCGGTGCGGGGACGGCCAATCCCCAGGCCGTCACGGCGAACGCCAGGATGGTCGCGTGGAAGATGGGGATCTTCAAAGTCGCCCCCAGCCCCTTCAGCGAGGAGAGGGTCCCGCCCGCCGCCATCCAGATGGCCCACGTGGCCAGCGGCAGGTTGAAGACGACGAAGACGAGCACGGAGAACGGCTGGGACTCCGGCCCGAAGGCGAACCGTACGAGGGGAAGCCCGTAGTTCCCAACGTTCATCGGCACCGTCGCCAGCACGAAGGCTCTGCGCATACCCCCGTCGAGCCGGAGCACCCGGGCGACGAGTTCGGCGAGCGCCCAGAGGACCGCCGTGTACAGGAGCATGAGGACCATGACGCGGCCGAGCGCGGAGAGCGGCACCGGATTCCGGACCAGGGCATCGAACACCAGGGCCGGCGTGGCCAGGAAGAGCGCGAACTGGGTCAGGGGTTCGAGGACGGGCCGGAGCGTCCGGGAGAACAGGTAGCCGGCCCCGATGACCAGGAAGATCGGCAGGAGGATGTCGACGAAGACCAAGGAGTCGCCTCGCTCCCCTCGCGGGACCGCCCCGACTGTGGTAAGCAGTTGTCGCCGCGCGATCCGAGAGGTGGGGGAAGTGGTTCGGATGAGCCGATCGCGTCAGATTCCCGCGGGGCAACTGCCCCGCCGCACCTGGGACGTCGCCGTGGTGGGAGCGGGGCCCGCCGGGGCCGCTGCAGCCCTCCGCGCGGCCGCCCGAGGGTACCACGCCCTCCTCCTCGACCGCGACGCCTTCCCCCGGGAGAAGGTGTGCGGCGACGGCATCCTGCCCGACGCCCTCTCCGCGCTCGACCGCCTGGGGCTCGGCGAGGCGGTTCGGGGGCTCGGCCGCCGCTGGGACACGCTCCAGCTGTGGAGCCCGCGACGGATCGCCGCGGACATTCCCGGCGACTTCCTCACCCTTCCACGGCGCGAACTCGACGCGTTGCTGGCCACCGGCGCGGCTTCCGCGGGGGCCGTTTTCGCCCACGGCGACGTCGTAGACCTCGACGCGGGCGGCCCCGCACGAACCAGGCTCCGGCTCCGGGGGGAACCGGACCCGGTGGAGGCCCGGCTGGTGATCTGGGCCACCGGCGCCCGGCTGCACCGCGTCCGCCGGGCCGGCCTGGCCGCGCCTCCCCGGAAGCCCCAGGCCGTGGCCGTGCGGCGATACGTGCGCGCGAAGAAGGGCCCCGAGGCGATGCTGGTCTCCTACGACCGCGCGGTGCTGCCGGGTTATGGCTGGATCTTCCCTCTCGGGAACGGGTCGTTCAACGTCGGGTGCGGCCTGTTCCTCGGGGGCAGGAAGACCGACCTCTCCCGTGCGTTCCACCGGTTCGTGGACTCCATCCCGCCCGCCCGGGAACTGCTCGCCCACGGCTCCTTCGTCTCTCCCTTGCGCGGGGCGCCCCTGCGCTGCGGGCTCGGTAGCCCCGTGGATGCCCGGCCGGCACCCCGGATCCTGGTCGCGGGAGAAGCGCTCGGAACCACCCTGCCCTTCACCGGCGAGGGTGTGGGGACCGCGCTGGAGAGCGGGGACCTCGCCGGAGACCTGGCCGCGGACGCGCTGGAGCGGGACGACCTCTCGGTGCTGCTCGCTTATCCGCGCCGCCTGAGGGAAAGGCTCGCCCTGCGGCACCGGGGATACGGGCGGGCCCAGGCATGGCTCTCGGTGCCGCCCCTGTGCGACCTGCTCGCCTGGCGCGCGGTTCGCAGCCCTCGCTTCCGCACGGCCGCCGGCCGGATGCTCGCGGCCCGGGAAGACCCGAAACACGTGTTCTCGGCGGGCGCCCTCGCCCGGTCCTTCCTGGCTTAGCGCGGGCTCCCCTGCTGCCGCGTGCACCGGTTGCTGCCTGCGCCAAAGCCACCGTTGACACGGGACGCGGCGGCGGCGTAAGAGAGCGCCACAACCGAATATGCGATGCCCCCGGTGCCCGGCTACGGGCTGAAAAGGGAAGTGGGGTGGAAATCCCCCGCGGACCCGCCGCTGTGAGCGACGACAAAGGGCCGAGACGCCACTGGCCGTAGGCTGGGAAGGCGGCCCCGAGGACGACTCGCGAGCCAGAAGACCTGCCGGAGGACTTGTCCGATGTGCGCCCGCGCGGCCGGCGGCGTCGGAACCGCGAAAGAGCTTCGAAAACGGGAAGCCCGCTCCGGCAGGAGCGGGCTTCGTCCGTCTCGGGTCCCGCGTCCGAACCTCGCCGTCCAGGGAGAGCCCCGTGACCCCACCCCTTCCGTTGCAGGTCCCGCAGCCCAGCTTCGTTCCCGAGTGCGAAGCCGCGGTCCTCACGAGCGGCCTCGTGAAGACCTACGGCGGCCTCCGGGCGCTGGACGGCCTCGACCTGGCCGTGCGCGGCGGCGAGATCTACGGGTTCCTGGGCCCCAACGGTGCGGGCAAGACCACCACCATCCGGGTGCTCACCGGACTGACCCGTCCGGACGCGGGCACGGCGCAGGTGGCCGGAGCCGAAGTCACCCGCGACCCGGTCGCGGCAAAGGCCGCCTTCGGGGTGGTGAGCCAGCACGTGAACCTGGACCCGGACCTGACGGTGGGGGAGAGCCTCCAACTCCACGGCATCCTCCACGGAATGCCCCGCACCCAGCGGCGGCTCCGCGTGGAGGAACTGCTGCGCCTCGGCGGCCTCGAGGATCGAGAGGGGAGCCTCGCCCGGACCCTCTCCGGCGGACTCAAGCGGCGGGTCACCATCCTGCGCGCCCTCCTCCATCGCCCGTCCATCCTGTTCCTGGACGAGCCCACCGTGGGACTCGACCCCTCGTCCCGCCGGCGCCTGTGGGACCTCATCCGCTCGGTGAACCGGGGCGGGGTGACCGTGCTCCTGACGACCCACTACATCGAGGAGGCGGAGTTCCTCTGTCACCGGGTCGGCATCCTCCACGAGGGGAGGCTGATCGAGGAGGGACAACCCCGGGACATGATCGAGAACCTGGGCGAGCACGCGGTCGACGTCCCCGGCCCGGAAGGGACGGGCACCCGGTTCTTCCCTTCGAGGGAGACCGCCCTGGCCTTCCTGCGCCGCGCGGGCGAGGGCGCCGCCCTGCGGCGCGCCAATCTGGAGGACCTGTTCCTCGCGCGAACGGGCCGGAAGGTGACCCCGTGAGCGGTTTGAACGGGGTGCGCGGCGTTCTCTACCGCGAGCTTCGCATCTACCGCCGCCGGTGGACGAAGCATCTGGCCTCCTACACGGTATCCCCCCTCCTCTTTCTGGTGGTCTTCGGCCTCGGCGTGGGCCGGAGCGTCCAGATGGACGGGGTCGGCTACCTCGCCTTCATGCTGCCGGGGCTCGCGACCATGGCGGCCATGACCCAGAGTTACGGTGCGGCCACGGAGATCAACATCGCCCGTTTCTACTGGCGCATCTTCGAGGAGTTCCAGATGGCGCCGGTGGCGGCCTGGGAGATCGCGCTGGGCGAGGTGCTCTACGGCATGCTGCGGGGGCTCGCGGCGGCCGCCGCGGTCTACGGGCTGGGCTACCTCTTCGGCGTGAGGCTGCCGGTGACCGGCCCCGCGCTGGCTCTCTTCGGGCTGCACACCTTCGCCTTCGCCTCCGCGGCGGTCGTGGCGGCCATGGTGGTCCGCAGCCACGCGGACCAGGGGCACATCAACACCTTCTTCATCGTGCCCATGTCGTTCCTGTGCGGCACGTTCTTCCCGCTCGACCGCCTGCCCCACTGGGCGGAGACCGCGGCATGGGCCCTGCCCCTGACCCACTCCAGCCTCTCGATCCGGGCGGTCGCCCTGGGCCGGGCGGTGCCCTGGGTGAACGTGGCCGTGCTGGCCGCGTTCGGCGCCGTCTTCTTCTCGCTGGCGGTCTGGAGCGTGCGGCGGGCGTCGACGTGAACGGTACCGCGTGAAGACCCAACGCACACCCGATCCGGCCCGCTCCTCCCCGGGCACGCTCTACGGGGTCGGCGTCGGCCCCGGCGACCCGGAGTTGTTGACGCTCAAGGCCGCGAGGGTCCTCGCGCAGGTGGACGTGGTCTTCACCTCCGCCCAGGCCCGCTCCGGAAGGAGCCTCGCCCTCGACATCGCCCGGCCGCACCTGACGGGTACCGAAGAGATCGTCGCGCTGCCCTTCGAGCACACCTTCGAGGGAGTGGAGAGCGGGGAGGCGCACCGGGCCAACGCGCAGCGGGTGGTCGAGGTTCTGCGCCGCCCGGCCACGGCGGCATTCCTCACCCTGGGCGACCCGATGACCTACTCCACCTTCACCTACCTCTTGCGCGAGTTGAGGCAACTGGAGCCCTCCGTGCCGGTGGAGGTCGTCCCCGGCGTCACCTCCTTCGCCGCGGCGGCGGCGCGCGCCTGCCAACCCCTGGCCGAGGGAGACGAGAGCCTGACCGTCGTGAGCGCCGCCAGGGGGGTGGAGCGGCTGGAGAGGGCGCTGGACCTCGCCGAGAACGTGGTCGTGATGAAGTCGTACCGCAACCTGGACAAGGTCTGCGGCCTCCTGGAGCGGCGGGGGCACGGAGCCGACGCCCTATACGCCGTTCGCTGCACCCGGCCGGGCGAGCGCTGCCTGCGCGGCACGGAGGCGGCCCGCTGCATGG
>CAZJSF010000003.1:0-37568 GCA_964548515.1 uncultured Thermodesulfobacteriota bacterium | reverse complement strand
CACGGCGCTCGTGATCCTGGGCAACCCGAACAACCCCACCGGCACCATCTTCCGGCGGCGGGAATGGGAGCGGTTCCTCGACGACGTGCCGGCCCACGTGGGCATCCTGCTCGACGAGGCCTACGCCGAGTACGCGGAGGCCCCGGACTTCCCCGTGGGGCGGGAGTACCTGGACGAGGACCGGCTGCTGGTGTGCGCCCGGACCTTCTCCAAGGCCCACGGCCTGGCCGCGCTGCGGATCGGGTACGGGATCGCGCCGCGCCGCCTGGTGGACTTCATGAACCGGCTCCGGCTGCCCTTCAACGCCAACGGGCCGGCCCAGGGCGCGGCGACCGCCGCCTTGGGCGACGAGGGGCACGTGAGCCGCTCCCGGGAGGTGAACCGGGTGGGGAGGGAGCGACTGACCCGCTTCCTCGCGGGCCGCGGCGTGGACGTGGTGCCCAGCGAGGCCAACTTCGTGCTGGCCCGGGTGGGGGACGGGGACGGCTGGTTCGAGGCCCTGCTCGACCACGGGGTGATCGTGCGCTCGGCGCGGAGCTTCGGCATGCCCGAGTGGATCCGCGTCACCGTGGGGCTGCCCGAGGAGTTGGACGTGTTCGAGGAGGCCTTCGGCCGGGTGCTCGGGGTGCGGGGAGGTCTGGGATGATCATCGTCCTGCGGCCCGACCACCGGGAGGAGGACCGGCGGCAGCTCGTCCAGACGCTCCGCGCCCTCGGCCTGTCGGTCCACGAGTCGGAGGGGCGGAAGCGGACGATCCTCGGAGCGATCGGCGACGAGGACGCCCTGCGGGAGCTGCCGCTGGAGTCGATGCCCGGGGTGGAGCGGGTGATCCCCATCCTCAAGCCGTACAAGCTCGTGAGCCGCGAGTTCCGGGCGGAGGACAGCGTCGTAGAGGTCCGGGGCGTGCGCCTGGGAGGCCCCGCGGTGCAGATCATCGCCGGCCCCTGTTCGATCGAGAACCGCACGACGCTCCTCGAGACGGCGCAGGCGATCAAGGAGGCCGGCGCCACCATGCTGCGCGGCGGGGCGTACAAGCCGCGCACGAGCCCCTACGCCTTCCAGGGGCTCGGCGAGAAGGGGCTGGAGTTGCTGGCCGAGGCCCGGGAGCAGACGGGGCTGCCGGTGGTGACGGAGCTGATGGACCCGCGGGACACGCTGCTCGTCGCCCGCTACGCGGACGTGGTGCAGATCGGCGCCCGCAACATGCAGAACTTCCGCCTCCTCAAGGAGGTGGGGAACCTGGAGAAGCCGGTGCTGATCAAGCGGGGGATGTCCGCCACCCTCACCGAGTGCCTGATGAGCGCGGAGTACGTCGCCGCCCAGGGGAACAGCCGCATCGTGCTGTGCGAGAGGGGCATCCGGACGTTCGAGACGGCCACCCGGAGCACCCTGGACCTCTCCGCCGTGCCTGTGCTGAAGGGCCAGACGCACCTGCCGGTGATCGTGGACCCCAGCCACGCGGCGGGCCGCTACGAACTGGTGGCCCCCCTGGCGAAGGCGGCCCTCGCGGCGGGAGCCGACGGCCTGATGATCGAAGTGCACGCCTCGCCCGAAGCCGCCCTGTGCGACGGCAACCAGAGCCTCAAGCCCGAGCGCTTCGCGCGGCTCGTGGCGGAGCTCGCTGCCGTGGCGCGGGCGGTGGGCCGCGAAGTGGGTGCGCCGTGACTCCGCGGCGGACGGTGACGCTCGTGGGCCTCGGCCTCATCGGGGGGAGCATCGCGGCCTCCCTGAAGGCCCGCAGGACGCGCTGGGTCGTGACGGGCACCGACCGCCGCCAGGGCTCGGTGGACCTGGCCCGGCAGCGGGGCTTCCTCGACGAGGGGTACGCCGAGGCCTCGGAGGCGGTGGCGGGCGCGGACCTTGTGATCCTGGCCGCGCCGGTCCGGGCCATCCGCTCGCTGCTGTGCCAGCTGGCCCCGCACCTGCGGCCCGGGCAGGTGGTGACCGACGTCGGGAGCGCGAAGGTGTCGGTGCTCGCCGGCGCGCGGGAGTGCCTCCCCGAGGGCGTGGCCTTCGTCGGGGGACACCCGGTGGCGGGAACCGAGCGGGGAGGCATCGAGGGCGCGGTGCCGGGGCTCTTCGAGGGGCGCACCTGCGTCCTGACGCCGGAGCCCGACACGCCGCCGGAGGCGCTGGAGCTGGTGAGCACCCTGTGGCGCGACCTGGGCTCCGAGGTGGTCTGCATCGCCCCGGACCTGCACGATCGGGTCTTCGCCTACGTGAGCCACCTGCCCCACGCCCTGGCCTACAGCCTCGTGAGCGCGGTGTCGTCGGAGCTGGAGCCGCACCAGGCGTCCCTGGGTGGCACCTCGCTGCGGGACTTCACCCGGGTCACCGCGAGCCCGGCGGCGGTGTGGAAGGACGTGTTCCTGGAGAACCGGGCCGCGCTGCTCGGCGCGGTCGATGCGTTCTCCGAGCGTCTGGCCGAGCTGCGGAGCGCGGTGGAGGCGGGCGACGAGGAGGCGATGGACCGGTTCTTCCTGCGCGCCGCCTCCGAGGGGAGGAACCCGTGGCACCGCTGACGGTGGCCGCCTCCGGGTCGCTGGTGCGGGACGTGCGCGTGCCGGGCGACAAGTCGCTCTCCCACCGTGCGCTGCTGTTCTCGGCTCTGGCGGAAGGGGAGGCCCGCATCCGAGGGCTCCAGGAGGGCCTGGACGTGGCCGCCACCCGGCGCGCCCTGGAGGCGCTGGGGGTGGAGGTCCGCGACGAGGGCGGGACGGTGGTGGTCGCGGGCCGGGGCCTGGGAGGGTTTCGGGAGCCCGACGCGGTGATCGACTGCGCGAACTCCGGCACCACCATGCGACTGCTCGCCGGGGTCCTGGCCGGGCACGGCTTCCTCTCGGTCCTCACGGGGGACGCGTCGCTGCGCCGCCGGCCCATGGCCCGGATCCTCGACCCCCTCCGGGAGATGGGTGCGCTGGCGCTCGGACGTGCGGAGGACACCCGTGCGCCCCTGGTGCTCCGCGGGGGGAGCCTCCGCGCCCTCGACTGGAATCTGCCCGTGGCCAGCGCCCAGGTGAAGAGCGCGGTCCTGCTGGCCGGGCTGCACGCCCGGGGGGTGACCTGGGTGACGGAGCCCGAGCTCTCCCGCGACCACACGGAGCGGATGCTCGCCGCCATGGGGGCCGAGGTGGTCCGCGACGGGCTCCGGGTCGGGGTGCGGGGTCCGGCGCGGCTGAAGGCCCTGGACCTGGCGGTCCCCGGCGACCCGTCCTCGGCGGCCTTCTGGGCGGCGGCGGCGCTGCTGGTGCCGGGGTCGCGGGTGCGGATCCGGGGCGTGAGCCTCAACCCCACGCGCACGGGGTTCTACCGGATCCTCCGCAGGATGGGGGCGCCGGTCTCCCTGGAGGAGACGGGGGAGGCCTGCGGCGAGCCGGTGGGTGACGTCGTGGTCGAGCACGGCGCGCTGGAGGGCGTGGAGGTGTCCCCGGCGGAGGTCCCGAGCGCCATCGACGAGTTCCCGGTGCTCGCCGCGGTGGCCGCGGTCGCCCGGGGGGAGACCTGGGTCCGGGGCGCCGAGGAACTGCGCCACAAGGAGTCGGACCGGATCGAAGCCGTGGCCGGGGAACTGCGCAAGGCCGGGGTGCCGGTGGAGACCCTGGCCGACGGGTTGCGGGTGACGGGCGGGGCGCCCCTGCGGCCGGCGGTGTTCGAGAGCCACGACGACCACCGCCTCGCCATGGCGATGGGGGTCCTGTCCCTGGCGATCCCGGGGGGGGCTGCGGTGGACGGCGCCGAGGCCGCGTCGGTGTCCTACCCCGGGTTCTGGACGCAACTGCTGGGCCGGTGAGCCGGGCACCACCGGGGAGGAAGCCGTCGGTGTCGGAGGAGAAGACCTCGGAGGACAAGGCCAGGGCGAAGGGGTTCTTCGGGCGCCTGTTCCGGAAGGGCAAGCCGGAGGAGTCCCCCGAGCCGGCCCCCGGGGCGGAGCCGGGCGCGGGGGACGAGCGGGAGGCGGCACCCGAGGCGGGGCCCCCGGCGCCGGTCGAGTCCCCGGAGGAGCCCGCCGGGGAAGCCGGGGGGGAGGAAGCCGCCGCCGAGGTATCCCCGGAGGAGGCCCAGGAGCCCGAATCCTCGCCCCGGGCGGGCCTGTTCGCGCGTCTGCGCTCGGGACTGTCGAAGACCCGGGAGGGGTTCGTCCGGAAGGTCGACCGGGCCCTCTTCGGACGGAAGGAGATCGACGCCGAGACCCTGGAGGCGCTCGAGGAGGTGCTCATCACCGCGGACCTCGGGGTCCACACGGTGGAGGCCCTGATCGGCGAGATCCAGGAGCGCGTCAGCCGGAAGGAACTGACGAGCCCGGAGGCCCTGCGCGAGCACCTGCGGGAGGCGATCCGGGACATCCTGGTCGCCGACGAGGGGCACCTGGAACTCGGGCCCGACCGGCCCCACGTCCTCATGGTGGTGGGGGTCAACGGCGTCGGGAAGACCACCACCATCGGGAAGATCGCCGCCCAGTTCCGGGCGGGGGGCCACAAGGTGGTGCTCGCCGCCGCCGACACCTTCCGGGCCGCCGCGATCGAGCAGTTGGCGATCTGGGGCGACCGGGTGGGGGCGACCGTGATCCGGCACCAGCACGGCTCGGACCCCGCCGCGGTGGCGTTCGACGCCGTGGAGGCGGCACGCGCGCGCCGGGCCGACCTGGTCATCGTGGACACGGCCGGCCGCCTGCACACGAAGGCCAACCTCATGGAGGAGCTGAAGAAGGTCCGGCGGGTCCTGGACAAGGCGCTTCCGGGAGCTCCCCACGAGGTGCTCCTGGTGCTCGACGCCACCACCGGGCAGAACGCGGTCAGCCAGGCGCGGACGTTCCGCGACGCCACGGGGGTGGACTCCATCGCGCTGACGAAGCTCGACGGCACCGCCAAGGGCGGCGTGATCGTGGCCATCTGCCACGAGTTGGGCATCCCCGTGAAGTACATCGGGATCGGCGAGGGCGTGGAGGACCTGCGGCCCTTCGACGCCCGGGCGTTTGTCGACGCCCTGTTCTGAGGCGGGGCCGCTCCCCGCGCGCATCGACGGAGGAGGAGTCATGAGTCGACGTGTCCCGCAGGTTTCGGCGTTGGCCCTGGCTGCCCTGGTCCTGGGCCCCGCCGCTGCCCTGGCGTCCGGGGGCGGAGAGCACGCCGGAGGGCTCGGGGCGGTGCTGCCCCTGTACCTGGGGATCCCCTTCGTCGGCATCCTGCTGTCGATCGCCCTGTTCCCGCTTGTGGCGCCGCGGTTCTGGCACCACCACTTCGGCAAGATCTCGGCTTTCTGGGGGCTCTCCCTGGCGGTCCCCTTCCTGCTGATGTACGGCGGCGAGGCGATGCTGGAGATCATCCACATCTACCTGGCCGACTACGTGCCCTTCATCATCCTGCTCTGGGCGCTCTACACGGTGGCCGGGGGGATCCTGGTGAGCGGCAGCTTCGCGGGCTCCCCGCTGGTGAACACCGGGATGCTCCTGTTCGGCACGGTGATCGCCTCCTGGGTGGGCACCACCGGCGCGGCCATGCTGCTGATCCGGCCCTTCCTGCGGGCCAACGCCTGGCGGAAGAAGCGCACCTACCAGGTGGTGTTCTTCATCTTCCTCGTGTGCAACGTCGGCGGCTCCCTGACGCCCCTGGGCGATCCCCCGCTCTTCCTGGGCTTCCTCCACGGGGTGCCGTTCTTCTGGACCATGAAGCTCTTCAAGCCCATGCTGCTGGTCTCCCTGCTCCTCCTGGCCCTGTTCTTCGGCATCGACACCTATTTCCACCGCAAGGAGGAGGGAACACCGCCCGAGTCCGACGGCTCGAAGCTCAAGGTCGAGGGGCTCCACAACCTGGTGTTCCTCGGGGGCATCGTCGCCTCGGTGCTGATGAGCGGGCTCCTGCACATCGGGGAGGTGCTCATCCTGGGGGTGCACCGTCCCGTGGCCGACCTCCTGAGGGACGGCATCCTGATCCTGATGGGCGTCCTCTCGCTGCGGACCACGCGGCCGTCGATCCGTGAGCGAAACGAGTTCACCTGGTTCCCCATCCAGGAGGTGGCCTACCTCTTCGCCGGGATCTTCGTGACCATGATCCCGGTGCTCGACATCCTCAAGGCGGGCACGGAGGGCCACCTGGCGTTCATCATCCGGGCGGTCAAGGAGCCCCTCCACTACTTCTGGGTGACGGGCATCCTCTCGAGCTTCCTCGACAACGCGCCCACCTACCTCGTGTTCCTCAACACCGCGCTCGGCAACTTCAGCCCGGGCGTGGCCGAACGCGACGCCATCCACGCCCTGATCGCGAACAACGAGATCTACCTCGAGGCCATCGCGGCCGGGGCCGTGTTCATGGGGGCCAACAGCTACATCGGCAACGCGCCCAACTTCATGGTGCGGTCCATCGCCGAGGAGACGGGCGTCGAAATGCCCAGTTTCTTCGGGTATATTCTCAAGTACTCGGCCACCATCCTGATCCCCGCGTTCCTCGTGGTGACCGCGGTGTTCTTCCTCTAGAGAAGGCCTCGAAAGGGGTGCGTCCATGAAGCCCATCCGGAAGATCCTGTTCCCGACCAAGTTCGAGGACCTCTCCTTCGGCTGCGTGGAGCGGCTCTACCCCCTCCGGGGCGTCGGACTGGAGGAGATCGTCTTCCTCTTCGTGATCGACCGGGAGGAGGTGGGGTTCGACCTGTTCCGCGGATTCGACAAGAAGCTCGCCAACCAGATGCGGGAGGAGGCCCGGCTCCACTTCGAGGACTGGGAGAAGGATCTCGCGAAGCAGGGGATCGGCGCCCGCCACCGGGTGGAGATCGGGAAGCCCGAGGGGAAGATCCTCGAGGTGAGCTGCGACGAGCAGGTGGACCTGATCATCACCGGGCGGCAGCGCCACGTCCCGGCCGACGCGATCTACCTGGGGGGCACGAGCATGGGCGTGATCCGGCGGAGCGCGATCCCGGTGCTCGTGTGCAAGCACCCCCCGGCCGAGGCCGTCTGTGAGGTCCCCGGTACCAGCGCCTACGAGAGGGTGCTCTTCGCGACCGACTTCTCGGAGACCGCGGCCCACGCGGCCGCGTTCGTGAAGCGGCTGGCGGGCGTGGCGAAGCGGGCGGACGTGGTCCACGTGATCGCCGAGAGGGACCTGCGGCGCCGGTCGGAGGAGGAGACCCGGAGCGAGGAGGCC
Organism: uncultured Thermodesulfobacteriota bacterium; assembly: GCA_964548515.1. Classification (GTDB taxonomy): domain Bacteria; phylum Desulfobacterota; class Deferrisomatia; order Deferrisomatales; family JACRMM01; genus CAZGRT01. Next base: position 30,435 of record CAZJSF010000003.1, on the reverse strand, counting down.
GAGTGCCGCCGCGAACTCGGAGCCATCTGCGACGAGCTCTCGGCGGCGGGGCTGGAGACGGAGTCCCACCTGCTGGCCGGTTCCATCGCCCAGGAGGTGCTGCAGGCCGCCGCCGACCGCCACTCCACGCTCATCGTCATGGGGACCCGGGGCAAGCACGGGGTGAAGGAGCTGGTGGTGGGAAGCGCCTCCCATCGTGTGGCCGAGGGCGCCTCCATCCCCGTCCTCCTGGTTCCGGAGGAGAGGGCGGAGTGCTACATCTGAGGCCCTTTCGGCCGGAGGTATGAATCCATGGAGCCCCTTCGCATCGACCAGAGGTTCATCCGGCGCGACGAGAACCCCGGGGTGCTGGCCGCCATCGGGAACACGCCGGTCACGGAACTGACGCGGCTGGGCGGGAATCCCCGGGTGCGCATCCTCGCGAAGCTCGAGGGCTGCAACCCGGGGGGCTCGGTGAAGGACCGGCCGGCCCACTACATGATCGCCAGGGCCGAGGAGTCCGGCGAGCTCTCGCCCGACCGGGTCATCCTGGAGCCCACCTCGGGGAACACGGGGATCGCGTTGGCCATGATCGCCGCGGTGAAGGGCTACCGCATCCGCCTCGTCATGCCGGAGTGCGTGAGCCTGGAGCGGAGGAGGGTGCTCGAGGCCCTGGGGGCGGAGCTCACGCTCTCCGCCGGGTGCCAGGGAACCGACGGCGCCATCATGAAGGCCCACCAGATCCTGGAGGCGGAGCCCGACCGGTACTACATGCCCAACCAGTACGCGAACCCGGCCAACGTGCTCGCCCACTACGAGACCACCGGCCCCGAGGTCCTGTGCCAGACCGACGGCGAGGTGGACGCCTTCGTGGCGGGCATGGGCACGACCGGCACCCTGATGGGCGCGGGCCGGTACCTCCGGGAGAAGAAGCCGGGGGTGCGGATCGTCGGGGTGGAGCCCCCCATCGGGCACGCGATCCAGGGCCTCAAGAACATGCAGGAGGCAATCGTCCCGGAGATCTACGAGCCGGCACGCCTGGACGAGAAGGTCGTGGTCCAGGACGAGGAGGCCTTCGAGACCGCGCGGGTCCTGGCCCTGCGCGAAGGTCTCTTCGTGGGCATGTCCAGCGGGGCCGCCGTCGCCGGGGCCCTGCGGGTCGCCGGGGAGATGGCGTCGGGCACGGTGGTGGTGCTGCTCCCCGACCGCGGGGACCGCTACCTGAGCACGACCCTCTTCCGGTCCGTGTGCGCCGACTGTCCCCCGTAGGCTTCAGCGGGCGCACGCCGCCACGAAGCAACCGCTTCCCCCGCTCCCCCCGCCCGTCGCGGTGGCCGTGAAGGTGGCCACGCACGTCCCGCTCGCCGTGACCGTCACCACGCCGTCGGCGCAGTCGGGGTCTCCTCCCCACCCGGAGAACGTCGATCCGCTGTAGGGCGAGGCGATCAGGGTCACCGCCGTGCCGGGCGCGAAGCCCGCGCTGCAGGTGGCCCCGCAGTCGATGCCGGCGGGGGAGGACGTGACCGTCCCGATCCCCGTTCCCCCCTTCGCGATCGTGAGCACCGGGGCCTCTCCGATCTGGCTCGCCAGGCCGAAGTCACGGTGGGCGACGTACGCCCGCAGCCCGTCCGGGCTGACGGCGACGGCCACCGGCCCCGAGAGCACGGGCACCGTCGCCGCCGCCTGGGCGGTCTCCAGGTCCACGACGCTGACGGTCTGCCCGCCGCGATTGGCCGCGTAGGCGAACCGTCCGTCCGGGCTCACCGCCACCCCCGAGGGCAGGGTGCCCACCGCCACCGCGGCGGCGGGTTGCCCGCTCGCGGTGTCGAAGAGGACGACCGAGTTGTCGGACTCGTGGGCCACGACCAGTTTCGCGCCGTCGGGGGTGACGGCGACCCCCAGGGGCTGGTTCCCGGCGGCCAGGCGGCCGGATACCGCTCGGGTACCGACGTCGTACACGGCGATCTCCCCGGGGCCGGAGTCCGACGCCAGGGCGACGTAGGCCCGGTCGCCCGCGGGCGCGGGAGCGATTCCGGTGGGGAAGACACCCGGGTCGGACGGGATCGTCGCCACGGCGCCGCGGCCCGGGAGGTCCCAGACCGTGACCGCTCCTCCGTCCCGGCAGTCCGCCACGTAGAGCAGGGAGCCGTCCGGGCTGACGGCGATCCCCTGGGGGTTGGCGCGCTTCCCGTCGCCTGCGGGGATCGGGAGGACTTCCAGGAGCGCGGCGGAAACGCCGTGGAGCACCGCGACCCCCGTCGGACCCATGGCCGCGTACAACCGCCTGCCGTCCGGGCTCACCGCGATGCCCTGCACGGCCGCGCCGGACAGGGGCGTCGCCGTGATCCTCTGCAGGGAGGCGGTGTCCACCATGACGACCGATGGGGACCCCACCCCGGTGTCGCCGGCGGCGATGTAGACTCTCCGGCCGTCCGGGCTCGCGGCCACCCCCTCCTGGAAGGCCCCGACGAAGATGTCGGTCCCCGGGACCGGGACGGGGTGGGAGACCTCGACCCGGAAGTCCCTCGGGCTGATCGCCGTGCCGGCGAGGGTGCTGAGGAAGAGTCGGCCCGTGGCGGCGCCGGCGGGCACGGTCGTGACGACCCGGTCGCCGCGGGAGAGGAGGAGCGCGTCGGCCGCGGCGTCGTCGAAGAGGAGGTCCGCGGCAGTAGCCGCGCCGAGGCCGGAACCCACGAGGGTCACGATCGCGCCGGGTCTTCCCCCCGGCGGGTGGAAGAAGGCGATCCGCGGCCCGCCGGGGGTGGCGACCTGGGTGCCGGTGAAGGAGCCCGCGCCGCCGGTCTCCGGCTTGGTCCAGGTCCCGCTCGCGCTCCGGGTCGCAAGGTCGAGGGCCGTCAGCGTCCACTCGTTGGAGGGGCATGGGTCGCGGGTCAACGTTCCTCCCGGCGCGGCCCCGGAGGGCACCGCTCCGCTCAGATCCCCCTCGGCGCAGTCCACGTCCCCGCTCAGGAACGCCGTCCCGACCACGCCGGAGGCGTCCTGGGAGGCTTCCACCTCCCACGACCCGGTGACCCGGCCGAAGGCCGGGTCGAACCCTTCCCAGGTGCCGGCCCAGACGCCGGAGAGGTCGGGGGGCGGGGGCGGTGGGGGCTGGGGCGCATCGCCGCCGCCTCCGCCGCAGGAGGACCCGAGCACCGCCAACCCGCCGAGGAGCCACGCCTTCCAGGTGCCGTTCATGACGCCGCCTTTCCAGGAGGCCCCGGTGGTCTGGGTGCCTCCCCAGGGAACGCGTCCGACCGCGCGCCCGCCGGAGCCGGGCCGAGAGGATCGGTTGCCCGTAGTCCTGAGCATGCCGCGTGCCAAGGCCCGCGAAGGAGCGAAAGCCCCGAGCACGGGCCAACTCCGGGGTGAGGCAGGAGGCCGGGTCGCTCTAGCGGGGCCGTGGCCAGGTGCCGGCCGTGGAGGCACGACCGGCAGCCGATGCCGGTCGCCGGGTCGGACGGGCCCAGAGCCTCGCCCCGGGTGCCGTTGACATCGAATCGCCGAGCGGGTGACGCCCGCCCAGTGCCGTGCCGGCGCAAAGCCGGGTAGGGCGACGACCCAGTCCATTCCCAAAGGTCTTGCGGGAAACTTTGCACGCGTGTATCTCCCGAGAAGGGGCGCATCGGGAGGGGCCACGCTTCCGACCAGCCCGGTGCGCGGGCCGTTCGATTCAGGAAGCATGATCATGGCCCATATCGTGAGCCATATTTTCGTATGGCATATTTCGTCGCTCGCTGGTAAGTTGGCCGAATGAGAAAGGTGCATTTTGAATGGGATTCCGCGAAGGACATGGAGAACCAGGAGAAGCATGGCGTGTCCTTTGCGACGGCTCAATACGCCTTCTCAGACCCATGCCGCGTCATTGCAGAGGACGTCACGCACAGTGGAACAGAACCACGCTACTACTGTTTTGGGAGGGTGGGGGAAGGGATTCTGACCGTGAGATCCACATACAGAGGCAAGGCGATCCGAATATTTGGTGCAGGCTACTGGCGGAAAGGGAAGGCGATCTATGAGCACGAAAATAAGATACACCGATGAATCATTGGGGCAGCTGATGGTTGTCAAGGATTTCCTCCCATCGCCGGAGGAACTTGCCTTTCGGGAGGAGTCCGTAAAGGTGACTATCTCGTTAAGCAAGAAGAGTATCGATTTTTTCAAGGAGGAGGCATCGAAGTATCACACGCAATACCAACGTATGATTCGGCAGTTGCTCGACGCATACGCGGACATCCAGACAGAGCAGCGAAAGATTGCTTCAACCGGACGCAGGAAAAAGATGCGCTCCGGTTAGTCCTAGGTCCGCCGAGAGAAGAATTATGAAAGTCGTACCCTGCACGATCTGCCTGATTCTTGTGTGTCTTTGCGTGGCCAACTTCGCGACCGCAACCGAAGCCCGTGTCGTGAATGCAGTCGGAGACCAATGCGTTCACGGACTGCACCCTCAGCCGAACCGTGGCCCCTTCTCAGTCTTTCTCTTCTGTGATGATGGGCTCGCCTCGAATGTCGGAATCATCCTCACAGAACGAGGAGCTGGGCCCGGCAATGTCCCGCTTGACGACACGAAGGTTTGGCACGCATGGGATACTACCGATAGGTTTTGGCAAGACGCCGCCTGGGCTGCGGACGTTGTCAACTTCGCATGGGGACCCTCTCAGAGATACTTGTACGTTGCGACATCGGCTGTCTACGGCGATGGGGCGTTCTTCAAGTTGGACCTGAGGGAACGAACCCATGTCAGACTTCCGGCAGGGCAGCCGTCACCATTTGAGACGAGAATCATGGCCATTGACGTCGAGAAGAAGGAGCTCAGTGTTCAAGTATCGGTCGCAGGTTCTAACGGTCCACAGGTGACGACCGAGGTGCTCCCTCTTGAGTGAGGCAACAGCGAACAATAGTTTGAAGAGGACCGAGACACATGTCGCTAGGTCTAGGAACTTGGTGCGGATAGGAACGGGACAGCAGGGGCAGCGCGTGGGGAACACCCCAAACGTCGAACGGGGCTGCCGAAGCAGCCCCGTTCAACGAGAGGAGGAAGAGGAGGAGGAAGTCGCACCGTTCATTGGGCCGGGGAGCTGCCACACTCGCCCGATCCCTTCGTCTTCACGGTACGTGGGTAATTGTATCGGCGGAAGATGAAACGAACATGAGGCCCACATGAGAAGTTCGTGAGAAACGGAAGTCCGTGCGAGGTCGACCTGGCGGGGGAGGATCGTCGGGAAGGGGACGGCGTCAGGGAGGGGTGGACCGGGGGGGCCGGGCGAAGTAGGCCTCGAGAACGGTGCGCGCGTACCGGGCTCGCTTCTCGGGGCTGAGGGCGTTGTAGCAGCCGATCCCCTCGGGTGTGTACCCGTGGCGCCGAAGGCAGTCGGCCAGGATCCACGCCCCCACGGTGACGTTGTAGCAGGGGTCGGTGCAGACGGCGTTCCAGCGCTCCGCGCCGAGCCGGGGTTCCCACCAGGAGTTGATCTGCATGAGGCCCACGTCCACCGACCCGTCGGCGTTCCAGCCTGCGGCGTCCGGGTCGAGGGCCGACTCGGTCTCCGCCACGATGCGCAGCAGATCCGTGGGCAGGCCGTAGCGGGCGGCCGCCTCCTCGAAGCAGAACGCCTCCGCGGCCGGGGGGTGGGCGCCCGCCGAGACTGCTGCCGCGATCGCCAGGGTCAGGTAGAGCCAGGGAGCCACGGTGCCTCCGGTTCGGTGTGCGGGGCAGTCCCCATTGTCCACGAACCCCTGCCCCCTGCAATGGTCGCGTCAATCCGCCTTGCGGGGTCGCGTCCACAGAATTCAGACGTCAGGTCTGCAGATCTGACAGCCACACGCGCTCCCGCCGCTGCTCGATCGCGGCGGGCACCCGGTGGATTCGCGAAACCGTGACGTCTCCCGGCGGGCTCTCTCGGCTGGCGCTTCGCCCGACGGTCACCCCCGGCCATGGTCCCCCGCGGCGTGCCGTCGGAGGCGAGCCTCAGTCCGGGGTGGGGCCCCGGTAGCGGTAGTCGTCTTCGGGGTCGGCTTCGCGGGGCGTGGGGATTCGGGGGGAGGGCGGCTCCTTCGGCCGGGCAGCGGGCCCCTGGGGATCGGGCCCCTCGGCCGCCGTCTGCTGCCGGGGCTCTCGGAGGGGCGGGGCGCGGCGGGCGTGGGCCGCGGGGGCCTCCCGGAAGGGGGGCTCGGCCGTCTTGCAACCGGCCTCCGAGGTCACGCGCCGCACCTGCACGAACCCCAGCCCTCCGAGGAGGACCGTGCCGCCCCAGCACATGCCCAGCCCCACCAGGGCGAGGAACCCCTGCTTCATCCCCTGTTCGAGGGCCGCCCGCCGAAACTCGGCCGCAAAGTCTTCCATTGCAGGGTTCGGGCGGCCCATGCCGAACAGACCCTGCATCAATCGGCCGGCGGCCGTCGCGCTCCGGTAGTCCCGGTAGACGTCGTAGCTCTGGTACGCCCCGTAGGCGAAGAGCGCCGCTCCCGCCACGACGATGATCGTTCCCCAGACCTTCCTCGCGTAGTCCACGGCCTTCCTCCTCCGGACCGCGTCCGCCCCGGTCCTTGTACTCCGCACGCCGGCCGAGGGTCAACGCGGCCGGGGGAGAAGGGGACGTGGATCAGGGCGGTGGAGGGTGCCTGGAGGGGCGCAGCGCACCGCCGGGCAGGGGCGGCGGCGGGGTCGGCCGAGCCCCCTGGACGGGGGACGGCGTGCATGGTAGAGAACGAGGGTTTCCTCAGGAGGGAGAAGGCGATGTCGACCGAGGAAGGTTCGGGTTCGGCGCTTCCGAGCGCGCTCCTGCCGTCGTGCAAGACCAAGATCGTGTGCACCGTCGGGCCTGCGTCGGACTCGGAGGAGGTACTGGTCCGGCTCATCCACGCCGGCATGAGCGTGGTGCGCCTCAACTTCTCCCACGGCGACTTCGACAGCCACGGCCGCACGATCGAGAGGGTTCGGGAGGCCGAGCGCGTCGCGGGACGGCGGGTCGCGATCATGGCGGACCTGCCGGGGCCGAAGCTCCGCATCGGGCGCCTGGCGCAGGAGCCGATCGAGCTGCGCAGCGGGCAGGAGTTCACCCTCACCGTGGACGAGGTGGAGGGAGGCCCGGACATCGCCTCGGTGAGCTTCGAGCGGCTCCCCCGGGTGGTGAAGCCGGGGGATGCCCTGTTCCTCAACGACGGGTTCGTCCAGTTGGAGGTCCGCGAGACCGGCCCGCGGGAGATCCGCTGCCTGGTCCGCGCCGGGGGCGAGCTGCGGTCGCGCAAGGGCCTCAACCTGCCCGGGGTGGACCTGGGCATCCGCGCCTTCACCGACGAGGACCGCCGCTGCCTGGCGTTCGCCCTGGCCCACGGGGTCGATGCGGTGAGCCAGTCCTTCGTGGAGGGTGCCGAGGACGTGCGGGCCGTCCGGGAGGCCGCGGCCGCCGCCGGGTATGCGCCCTTCGTGATCGCCAAGATGGAGCGGGCGAGGGCGCTGGACCAGGTGGACGCCATCCTGGAGGAGGCGGACGGGGTGATGATCGCCCGGGGGGACCTGGGCGTGGAGATCCCCATCGAGCAGATCGCCCTCGTGCAGAAGCGGCTGATGCGCAAGGCCAACCGTCTCGGGAAGCCGATCATCACCGCGACCCAGATGCTGGAGTCGATGACCGCCAGCCGGCGGCCGACGCGGGCGGAGTCGACCGACGTGGCCAACGCGATCCTGGACGGCACCGACTGCGTCATGCTCTCGGGGGAGTCGGCCATGGGGCGCTACCCCGTGGAGGCCGTCGAGATGCTCGCCCGGATCGCGGCCGCGGTGGAGCCCCACCGCCGGAGGCTCGGTGACGGCGAGGGCGAGGACGCCTTCGCGCAGGGGACCCGCCGGCTCTCGGACCTCCTCGCGTGGAGCGTCGAAGGGGCCCTGCGCCGGGTCACCCCGGCGGCCGTGTTCGTGCCGACCCGCACGGGAACCACCGCCCGCAACATCGCCCGCTTCCGCCCCCCGGTGTGGGTCGTGGCGGTGAGTTCCCGGGAGGCCACGTGCCGCGGCCTCCAGTTCTCCTGCGGCGTCCACCCGGTGCACGAGCCGGACCACCCCGACGACTGGCGGGCGTACGCGAGGCAGTGGCTCTGCCGCCACGGGATGGGCGGCGAGTTGGTCCTTCTCACCGAGGGGCCGTCGTCCAGACACCCGGACACCAATCACCGCATGGAGTTGATCGACTTGGGCAGGCCTTCCCCCCGGTAGGGGGGCGGAGGCCGCCGGAGGCGCCGCACGCGGCGGCGCGGGAAAGGAAACGGACGATGAAGAAGCTGGTCCTGCTTCGGCACGGGGAGAGCGTGTGGAACCGGGCGAACCGTTTCACCGGCTGGACGGACGTCGGGCTCTCGGAGAAGGGAGTGGAGGAGGCCCTCCAGGCCGGCCGCGTGCTTCGACAGGAAGGGTACGTGTTCGACGTCGCGTACACGTCGGTTCTCAAGAGGGCCATCAAGACCCTGTGGCTGGCGCTGGAGGAGATGGACCTCATGTGGATCCCCGTGCACAACACGTGGCGCCTCAACGAGCGGCACTACGGGGCCCTCCAGGGGCTCAACAAGGCCGAGACGGCCGAGCGCCACGGCATGGACCAGGTCAAGATCTGGCGACGGAGCTACGGGGTACCCCCGCCCCCCCTCGAGGCCGACGACCCCCGCCATCCCGGCACGGACCCCCGCTACGCCGATCTCGCCCCGGACCAGCTTCCGGCCTCGGAATGCCTCAAGGACACGGTGGCCCGAACCCTGCCCTACTACGAGCAGACGATCGTGCCGCAGATCCAGGCCGGCCGGCGCGTGGTCATCGCGGCCCACGGGAACAGCCTCCGGGGTCTCGTGAAGCACCTCGACCGGATGTCGGACGAGGCCATCGTGGAGCTGAACATCCCCACCGGCATCCCGCTGGTGTACGAGCTAGGCGACGACCTCACGCCCCTGCGCCGGTACTACCTCGGCGACGCCGCGGCCGCGGAGGCCGCGGCCAAGGCGGTGGCGGACCAGGCCCAGGGCCGCTGAGGCGGCCGGCGGGGCTCTCCACGAACTGGCCGGGCAGCCGGCACTCCGCGCCCTGCTGGCGGACATGCCCGCCCTCGTCTCGGCGTACTACACCCTGGAGCCCGACCCGGGCGAGCCGGCGGAGAGGGTCTCGTTCGGCACGTCGGGGCACCGGGGCAGTTCCCTGGCCCGGAGTTTCAACGAGGCGCACATCCTGGCGGTCACCCAGGCCATCTGCGAGCACCGTCGGGGGGCGGGCGTCACCGGGCCCCTGTTCCTGGGCCGCGACACCCACGCCCTCTCCGAGCCGGCCCTCCGGAGCGCCCTCGAGGTGCTCGGTGCCTGGGGCGTCACCGTGCTGGTCCAGCCGGGGCTCCGGTACACCCCGACGCCGGTGGTCTCCCACGCCATCCTCACCTACAACCGCGGCCGCACCTCCGCGCCGGCGGACGGGGTGGTGATCACCCCCTCCCACAACCCGCCGGAGGACGGCGGGTTCAAGTACAACCCCCCCGACGGCGGACCCGCCGACACGGAGACCACGCGGGCGATCGAGGCCCGGGCCAACGAGCTCCTCGCCGGCGGGGTCTCGGCGGTGCGCCGCGTTCCGTACGAGCGGGCGCTGCGGTCGGGGAACGTGCGGGAGCACGACTACGTGCGCTCCTACGTGGACGACCTCGGGCAGGCGGTGGATCTGGAGGCCGTGGCCGGCGCGGGTCTGAGGATCGGAGTGGACCCCCTCGGCGGCGCGTCGGTGGACTTCTGGGACCCCATCGCCGACCGCTACCGGCTCGACCTGCACCTGGTGAACCGGGTCGTGGACCCGACCTTCTCCTTCATGACCGTGGACAAGGACGGCAAGATCCGCATGGACTGCTCGTCGCCCCACGCCATGGCGGGCCTCATCCGGCTTCGCGACCGGTTCGACCTGTCCTTCGGGAACGACGCGGACGTGGACCGGCACGGCATCGTCACCCGGGAGGGCGGCCTTCTCAACCCGAACCACTACCTCTCGGTCGCGATCTCCTACCTTTTCCGGAACCGGCCCGGGTGGAGCCCGGAGGCGGCGGTGGGGAAGACCCTGGTCTCCACCTCCATGATCGACCGCGTCGCCGCCTCCCTGGGACGTCGGCTGTGCGAGGTTCCCGTGGGCTTCAAGTGGTTCGTCGGCGGGCTGCTCGACGGGTCCGTCGGTTTCGGCGGGGAGGAGAGCGCCGGGGCGTCGTTCCTGCGGCGGGACGGCACGGTCTGGACCACCGACAAGGACGGCATCCTCCTCGATCTCCTGGCGTGCGAGATCACGGCGCGCACCGGGCGCGATCCGGGGCAGTTGTACGGGGACCTCGAGGCCAGCTTCGGGAGCCCGATCTACGAACGGATCGACGCGCCGGCCACGCCGCGTCAGAAGGCGGCGCTCAAGGATTTGTCGCCGGACCACGTGAGGGCGAGGGAACTGGCGGGCGATCCCATCCGCGAGAAGCTGACGAGGGCGCCGGGCAACGGAGCGCCCATCGGGGGGCTCAAGGTCGTGACCGAGGGAGGCTGGTTCGCCGCCCGCCCCTCGGGGACGGAAGACGTCTACAAGATCTACGCCGAGAGCTTCCGGGGACCGGAGCACCTGCGCCGCATCCAGGAGGAGGCCAGGGCCATCGTGGCCGACGCCTTCGCGGCGGCCGGAGCCTGACGGAGGGGACGTCCGCGGGAGACCCCCTCCCTCCCGCCGGGCTATGCCCCGTCGAAGACGCTCTTCCGCTCCACGCGGTCGGCCTCCCGGTCCCGGAGCTCGACCAGGGACAGGTCCCCCAGGCTCGCGGCGTGGTAGGCCTGCAGGCCCTCCTCGCGGCACCGCAGGCAGCAGCCGCGGGGAAGCTCCACGGCCAGGAGCCGGCCGCGGCCCCCCACCCAGCTCTCCAGGGTCACCACCCCGGCGCAGTCTCCGCAGATGCGGACGCGCTCCTTCTGGTTCTCCGTGATGCCGGCGCCGTCGTAGAACACCTGGCGCATCTCCTCGTGGTGGGTCTTGCCGCCGAAGGCCTTCTCCTTGAGGGCGTCCCGGTGGCGGTACTTCTCGAGGAGCGCCTCGGACAGGCGCCGGATGTACTCCTGGTTCCGCTCGGAGCCGGGGAAGAGCTCCGGCTGGTAGTCGGGCTCGATCAGGGCGCCGGTGTCGAGGCCCGCCATGGCCAGCAGGATCCCCGTGTTCACGTAGGGGAGAGCGTCCTGCACGGAGTAGCCCCCCTCGAGCACGGCCACGTGGGGCCGGAGGCGGCGGGTGAGGGCGGCGTAGCCCTGGGCCGTGATCGACATGTCCGTGATGGGGTCGGTGAAGTGGTTGTCCTGGCCGGCCGAGTTCACGATGAGGTCGGGCTTCCAGTCCTCCAGGACGGGGAGCACGAAGTGGTCGATGACGTGGAGCAGCCCCTCGTCGTTGGTGCCCGGGGGAAGGGGGACGTTGAGGGTGGTCCCGTACGCGTTCGGGCCCCCGAACTCGTCCGGGAACCCGGTGCCCGGGTACAGGGTGCGGCCGTCCTGGTGGATCGAGATGAACAGGGTGTCCGGGTCGTTCCAGTACACGTCCTGGGTGCCGTCGCCGTGGTGGCAGTCGGTGTCGACGATGGCCACCCGCATGTCCCGCACGTGGCGGCGCACGTGCTCGATCATCACCGCCTCGATGTTCACGATGCAGAACCCCCGCAGGCCGTGGACCACCCGCCGGGCGTGGTGGCCCGGGGGCCGAACCAGGGCGAAGGCCCGCTCCACCTCCCCGGAGAGGACCTTGCGGGCCGCCGTGATCGCCCCGCCCGCCGAGATGCGGTGGGAGGAACTGACGACCGACCGGCTGGACGGGTAGCAGGTGTGCACGCGCTCCATGTCCTCGAGGGCGGCCACGGAGGGGGTGAACTCCTCGATCCCCTCCACGTCGAGGAGCCCCTCCTCGAAGATCTGGTCCCGGGTGTAGAGGAGCCGCTCCTCGCGCTCGGGGTGGGTGGGGGAGATGGCCCAGTCGAAGGCCGGGAAGAAGACCACGCCGGTTCGGTGGGGGGCTCGGATCGTCCGCATGGCGCCGCTCACTCCACCCGGCCGAGGATGCCGGGACGGATCTGGACCCGGAGGCGGTGGATGCTGCCCACCGTGGAGAAGCCGTCCACGATGCGGAAGCTCTCCTCCTCGGCCGCCTCCGGAACGGCCTCCTCGTCGAGCATGCCCTTCTCCCGGGCGAGGTCCAGGAGGGTCTCGAAGGCCTCGGCCCGGGCCTCCTCCACCCCGTAGTCCCGCTCCACGGGGCGGTAGACCCCGGCCTCGGGGATCGAGAGGCGGCCCAGCGCGGTGTCGGCCAGCAGGTTCAACTCGAGGTTGACCCGGGCGACGGCGGCACCCACCGCGTTCGCGACGTCGAAGTGGCCGGGCACGTGCACGGGGAGGTCCAGCGCCTCCTCGACGTAGGGGGCAAGGGCCCGGGCCGGACCGCCCACGGCCACGGCGCGGCGGGGCTCGACACGGTGTCCCTCGAGGAGTTCGTGGATGGTGTAGACGGGCTTTCCGTTCACCTCGGCGAGCAGGGTGCGGGCCGCCTCGGCGATGGAGACGGCCAGGGCCCGGAGGACGCGTCGGGCGCACTCCTCCACCCCGACCCCGATCGCGGACGACACCGGGGTCAGGGACTCCCGGGCCCGGGCGCGGTCTCCCACCGCCCGCCCGAGGACCACGAGGGCGTCGGTGGGCGTGGGGTGTTCCCCTCCCAGGGAGGCCGGCGCACCCATGCGCTGGGGGCCCACGCGGATCTCACCCTGGCCGAGGTGGACGAGGCTGTCGCCGCCGGCGCCCAGGGAGCGGGTGTAGAGGGATCGGATCTGGGTCCGGTAGGGTCCGACGGTGGCCCCTCGCGGCTCCAGCAGGGGCACCCCCCGGGTGAACAGGGACAGGTCCGTGGTCGTGCCCCCCACGTCCACGGCGAGGGTGTCGCCGTCCACCTCGTCCAGTCCCTGGATTCCCATGACGCTCGCGGCGGGCCCGGACAGGGAGCCCTCCGCCGGGTTCCGGAAGGAGTCGGCGGTCTGCGTGCCGCCGTCGGCCCGGAGCAGGTAGAGGGGGGCCCGGATGCCGAAGTCCCGAACGGCGGCCACCATCGACTTCACGAACTCCGCGTGCCGCCGCCACACGGCCGCCGCGAGGTACGCCGTGGCGGCGCGGCGGGGGAAGTTGAGAGAGCCGGAGAGGCCGTGCCCGAGGGCCACGTAGTCGAAGCGGTCCCCGGCCAGTTCGGCGACGCGCAGCTCGTGGGTGGGGTTGCGCACCGAGAACTTCCCCACGACGGCGAGCACCCGCACGCCCCGGTCCGCGAGCGCAGCGAGGTGGCTCTCCACCTGCCCCTCGTCCAGGGGAACGATCTCCCGGCCCCGGTGGTCCACGGCACCCCGGACCACCTTGACTTCGGGGGTCTCCCCCAGGTGGGCCGGGTTCATGCCCGGGCCGGCCGTCAGCACCATGCCCGCCGGTTCGAGCCGCCCTTCGGCCACGGCGTTGGTGACGAGGGTGGTGGAGAGGACGACCCGCCGAATCGACGCCGTGCTCACCCCCTCGAGAAGTTCCCGCAGGGCTTCCAGGGTGCAGGCCGTGAGGTCCTCCCGGGTGCGGACCTTGACCTTGTGCACTACGCGGCCGCCCTCCACGGCGACGCCGTCGGTGTGGGTTCCGCCCACGTCGATGCCGACGAGGATCCCGTTCATGCCGTCCTCCCGCGCCCCGAGAAGGAGAACCGGGCCGGCAGCCGGCGCGGAATCGCCACGGCTCCGTGGGGGCACAGTTCCTGACAACAGTAGCAGCGAATGCAGGTCTCCTGCGAGAGTTCCGGTGGGGTTCCCGGCCGGAGGGCCCCGGCGGGGCACGCCTCGGAACAGGCGCCGCATCCCTTGCAGCCGGCCGCGTCGAAGCGGGGCGCGGGCGACACCACCCCGCGGAGCAGGCGCTTGAGGGGCCGGGGCAGGGGCCAGTCGCAGGGGCTCCCGGGCGCCGGGCGGAACCGGAGCGGCCGGGGTTCGACGCCGAGCAGGCGCACCCCGCCGGGGTCGAGCCTCCCCCTCGCCACGCTCTCCGCCACGGTGGGGACGTCCTGCGGTGCGAGCCCCGACAGGCGGGTCGCCTCCCAGTCGAGCGCGGCGGCGTCTCCCGAAGCGAGGAGGAGTCCCCGCTCCAGGGGCCGACCCCGGCTGGGGCCCGCCCCCTCCATGGCCACCACCCCGTCGAGCACGGTGAGGCACGGGCTCAGGGCCCCCTCGATGTCGAGGAGGTGGCGGGCGAACACCTCGGGCCGCCGCCCGGCCCGGAAGTGGGCGGCCACCTTGCTCTTGCCCGGCACGCAGCCGAAGAGGTTCTTCACGCCGAGCGTGAGACCCATCATGGTGTGGGTCTTCCACTTGGGGAGGTTCCAGAGCCAGCGGGCCTCCACGGCCTCCCGCGCCAGGCGCAGACCGCGGTAGGTCGCGCCGGAGACCTCGGCCGCCTCCGAGTCGCCGAGGCCCAGCAGCAGGACCCCGTGGCGCCGGCACACCTCGGCCACCCCCGCGACCCGGGCGACCCGGTGCACGGAGCCCAGCCCCGGGGAGTCGGCCACCACCGCCCGCGCGCCGAGATCCGAGGCCAGGGCCAAGGCCGCGTCCACGACGGCGGGGTGGGTGGTCACCGCCTCGTGGGGGGCGTGGGCCGCCAGGAGGTTGGGCTTCACGAGCAGGGGGTCGCCCCGGGCCGCGAAGGGTCCAGGCAGGAGTGCCAGGGTCCGGGCGAGGGCTTCCCGCACCTGCGCGTAGTCCCGGCACGCGGCGCCCGCGACCGGCGTCATCTCCCCGCCTCGGCCTGGACGCACTCGCGGTACGCGCGCTGCAGGCGCCGCGTCACGGGCCCGGGCCGCCCTCCCCCCAGGGGTTCTCCGTCCAGCGCGACGAGGGGGAGCACCTCGACGAGGGAGTTGGTCAGGAACGCCTCGTCGGCGCCCGCCAGTTCGTGGAACGGGTGAAGCCCCTCATCGACCTCGAGGCCGAGACGCCGGCCCTCCCCCAGGACCAGGGCCCGGGCCAGCCCCGGCAGGCAACCGGCCTCGGGAGACGGGGTGCACAGGATCCCGCGGCGGACCCAGAACAGGTTGGAGGTCGCCCCCTCCGCCAGGTGCCCCTCGGTGTTGAGCAGCACGGCCTCCTCCCCGGGGCCGACCGCCCCCAGGGCCACCACGCTCGCGAGGTAGTTCAGGGTCTTGTGCCCGTGGAGGGGCATGCCCCGAGCCCGCAGGGGCCAGGGGGCCCGCCTCGCCGCCACGCCGGTCCGCGCGAGTTCGTCCAGGCCGGGCCTGAGGGGGCGAGCCTGGAACAGGAGGGTCGGAGGGCCTCCCGCCGGTGTCGGCCGGGGGCCCTCGGGGAGGGGGCCTCGGGTGAGCGTGATGCGGACGCCTGCGTCGTCGAGGCCCAGGGCCTCGAGGGCCCGCTCCACTTCGGCCCGGGGGTCCACCTCCGGGAGGGGAATCCCGAGGAAGGCGGCGGAGGCGGAAAGGCGGTCCCAGTGGGCCGGCAGCCGGAAGGGGACCCGGGAGTACACGCGCAGGGTCTCGAACACCCCGTCGCCGTAGAGGAGGCCCCGGTCCGCGGCCGAGACGGTGCCGGTGCCTTCCGGGGGCGGCCGGCCCGTCACGGAGCGGCCCGCCCGGTCCACCCGTCCTCCTCCCTGCCCAGCACCCTGAGGAACGACCGGGCCTTCACCAGGGTCTCCTCGTACTCCGCGGCGGGGTCGGAGTCGGCCACGATCCCGCCGCCCACCTGCACGTACAGGCTGTCGCCCCGGAGCACGGCGGTCCGGATCGCGATGTTGAGGTCGGCGCGGCCCGCGAAGTCGATGTAGCCGATGGAGCCGCAGTACACGCCCCGTGCCGTGGGCTCCAGCGCCTCGATGATCTCCATCGCCCGCACCTTGGGTGCCCCGGTGATCGACCCACCCGGAAAGGAGTTCCGCAGGCAGTCCACGGCTTCCTTGGAGGGGTGCACGAGGCCCGCCACGGTGGAGACGAGGTGGTGGACGTTCGCGTAGGACTCCACGACCTCGAGCTCCGGCACGTGGACGGAACGGTACCGGCACACCCGGCCCAGGTCGTTGCGCTCGAGGTCCACGATCATCACGTGCTCGGCCCGGTCCTTGACGCTCGTCCGCAGCTCCTCCGCGAGCTCCCGGTCCTCCCCGGGCGTCGCGCCCCGGGGGCGCGTTCCCTTGATCGGCCGGGTCTCGATGCGGTCCCCTTCGATCCGGAGGTACCGCTGCGGCGAGTTGGAGAGGATGGAGAAGCCGTCGGGGAACAGGCAGGCGCCGAAGGGCGCAGGGCTCGTGCGGCGGAGGCGCCGGTAGAAGGAGAGGGGCGACCCGCCGAAGGGGACGCGGAAGCGCTGGGAGAGGTTCACCTGGTAGACGTCCCCCGCCGCGATGTGCTCCTTCACGCGGAGGACCGCCTCCTGGTACTGCCCCCGGGTGAAGTTGGACTCCACGGGACCGGCCGCGAACCCGGCGTGGTCCTCCCGTCCGGGCCCGCCGGGAGCGGCCGACAGGCCGTCCCACGCCTCCCGCGCCTCCCGGCGCGGGCCCTCGGGTCCGCCCCAGTCGCTCGAGCACAGGGTGGCCCTCCCGCCCGCGTGGTCGAAGATCCCGACGGTGTCGTAGAAGCCCAGGAACAGGTCCGGCATGCAGAGGTCGTCTCGCGCCGACCGTGGGATCGCCTCCACGAACGGGAACAGGTCGTAGCCCAGGTAGCCCACGGCTCCGCCGCCGGTCATCGCCGCGCCGACGGGCGGTCGCCGGTGTTCCCGGAGGAGGTCGCGGAGCAGGTGGAAGGGGTTGCCGCGCCGGGACTCGGTGCGGCCGGTCCGGGGCCAGCATAGGCGGGCCTCGGCCCCCTTGGCGTGGACGACGAGAAACGGGTCCGCGCCCACGTACGACCGGGTTCCCAGCCGGGGAAAGCCCTCGCCGCTGTCCAGGAAGAAGGGGTAGGCCCTGCCCGCCAGGGAGAGGAACGCGGCCTCGGGCGTGACGTCTGCCGCCAGCTCCCGGATCAAGGCACTTTCCTCCGCGTGCCGCGCCCC
This sequence comes from uncultured Thermodesulfobacteriota bacterium, assembly GCA_964548515.1. Lineage (GTDB taxonomy): Bacteria > Desulfobacterota > Deferrisomatia > Deferrisomatales > JACRMM01 > CAZGRT01. The sequence continues at coordinate 13,354 of CAZJSF010000003.1, read as the reverse complement.
AGGCCCAGGTCCCCTGCGATCCGGTCCCACTGGAACGCCTCCCGGTCGCATGGGGAGCGAGGCTCCGTTCCCCGGGCGAAGGCGGCGAAGGCGGTTTCCTTGCACGCCGGGCCGGCCCGGAGCCCCGAGGCGACGTCGATCTCGGCCACGACGACGCCGGGGGGGGGCGTCCAGGGAGGCGGAGGGCCTTCCGCGGCCGAAGCCAGCATCGTGTCGATCCAGGCGGGCAGGGCGGCCTGGGCGCCGGTCTCGGCGTAGCCCAGGGGGGAGTTGTCGTCTCTCCCCACCCAGACGCCGAGGGCGAGTCGGCTCGAGAACCCGACGAACCAGGCGTCCCGCTGGTCGTCCGTGGTCCCGGTCTTCCCGGCCACGGGGAAGGGCAGGGCCCGTGCCGCCTTCCCGGTGCCCGACTCCACGACCGCCCGGAGCATGTCGGCCGCCACGTAGGCCGTGACCGGGTCCAGGACCCTTCGCGCCGCGCTGTTGCGCTCCCACAGGTTGCGCCCGTCGGGGCCGTACACGGCCCGGATCAGGTGGGGCTCGGGGAGGAGGCCCCCCGCCGGGAAGACGGCGTAGGCGCGGACCAGTTCCACCAGGCTGCTCCCGCCGACGCCGAGCGCCGCGGCCAGCCCTTCCCCGAAGGGGCCGGCCAGTCCGAGTTCCGTCGCCGCCTGCTCCACCCGGGCCTTGCCCAGTTCCTCCATGAGGCGTACGGCCGGCAGGTTGCGGCTGAGGGCGAGGGCCTTGCGCAGGGACATCTCCCCCAGGAACTCCCCGTCGTAGTTGCTCGGCGTCCACGGACGCGAGGGGGAGGCCCCGCGGTAGCTCGCCGGGGCGTCCAGCAGGGTGCGGGCCTGGGTGAGGCCGGTTTCCAGGGCCGCCAGGTACACGAAGGGCTTGAAGGCGCTTCCCGGCTGACGCCGTGCCTGGAACGCCCGGTCGAAGGAGCTCTCGGACCAGTTCCTCCCCCCGACCAGGGCCCGCACCGAGCCGGTCGCGGGGTCCAGGGCCAGGACCGCCCCCTGGGCCTTCGGCTGGCGCCGCGGGTGTCTCTTGTCCACGGCGGACAAGGCCTTCTCCAGGGCGGACTCCGCGGCCTTCTGCAGCCCGGAGTCGAGGGTCGTGTAGACCCGCAGACCGCCCTGGTAGACGAGGTCGATCTCCAGGTGCTCCAGGAGGCGGCGGCGCACGGCCTCCACGAAGTAGGGCGCCGAGACCCGCGGGACGTCCGGGCGGGCCGCCGGGACGTCCCGCGCGAGAGCCGCCGAGGCCTGCTCGGCGGAGACCCACCCCAGCTGGAGGAGCCGGCGGATCACGAGGTCGCGCCGGGCCTGCGCGCGCGTAGGGTTCCGGAGGGGATCGTACAGGGAGGGCGCCTTCGGCAGGGCCGCGATCAACGCGCACTCGGCGAGGTCCAGTTCGGCGAGGGGCTTGCCGAAGTACACCTGCGCCGCCGCCGCCACCCCGTACGCGCCGTTCCCGAGGTAGATCTGGTTCAGGTAGAAGGCGAGGATCTCCTCCTTGGTGTGCCGTCGTTCGATCTCGAGGGCGAGCAGGGCCTCCCGGAGCTTCCGGGTCAGGGTCTTCTCGGGGGTGAGGAAGAGGATCTTCGCGAGCTGTTGCGTGATGGTCGAGGCGCCCTCGGCGAGGCGGCCCTCGGCCAGGTCCACGGCGACCGCCTTCAGGATGCGGCCGACGTTGATGCCCATGTGCTCGAAGAAGCGATGATCCTCGATCGCGAGGACGGATCGGACGAGGTCGTGCGGCACCGCGTCGAGGGCCACGGGAGTGCGGCGCTGGGTCGCGAACTCCGCCAGCAGGGTCCCGTCGGACGAATAGACGCGGGTCGAGGAGGGCGGCGTGAAGTCCTCGAGCGCCGAGACCTGTGGGAGGCCCCGGGCCAGCACGAAGGCACCTCCGGTCACGAATCCCAGGGCGGCGCACCCGGCCAGTGCCGCGACGGTCCGACCCGGCCGCACGGCTACGGCTCCTCCCGCACGCGCAGCGCCTGGGACTCGTAGGCCTCGATGATCTCCTGCACCAGGGGGTGGCGCACGACGTCGTCCCGGGAGAAATAGCAGAACCGGATGCCGGGCACGCTCCGCAGCACGTCCTGCACCTCCACGAGGCCGGAGACCTTGCCCGGGGGCAGGTCGGTCTGGGTGATGTCTCCGGTCACCACCGCCTTGCTGTCGAAGCCCAGGCGTGTCAGGAACATCTTCATCTGGTCGGACGTCGTGTTCTGGGCCTCGTCGAGGATCACGAAGGAGTCGTCGAGGGTCCGGCCGCGCATGAAGGCGAGGGGAGCGACTTCGATGATGCCCTTCTCCAGCAGTTTGGCGGCCTTCTCGAAGTCCATCATGTGGTGGAGCGCGTCGTAGAGGGGGCGCAGGTACGGGTTGACCTTCTCGTAGAGCGTCCCGGGGAGGAATCCCAGCTTTTCCCCTGCCTCCACAGCGGGGCGCGTGAGGATGATCCGGTTCACCTGCCGCTTCGTGAGGGCGGCCACCGCCATCGCCATCGCGAGATACGTCTTTCCCGTGCCGGCCGGCCCGATGCCGAAGACGACGTCGAAGTTCCGCATCGCCTCGATGTAGGCCTTCTGCGCCACGCTCTTGGGGCTGATCACCCGGCGGTCGGAGGCGATGAACACGGCATCGAGGAAGATCTCCTTGAGCCGCGCCCTTCGGTTGGCGCGCAGGATGCGCACCGCGTGGTCCACGTCCGCCCGGTAGAGGGGGTACCCCTCCTCGACGAGGGCGTACAGTTGGGTCAGGACCTCCCGTGCCAGTTCCACCGCGACGGGGTCGCCGCGCAGCTGGATGGCGTTCCCCCGGCTGGCCAGGCTCACGTCGTGGAGCAGGGCGGCCAGTTCCCGCAGATGCACCTCCCGCTCCCCGACCAGCACTGCCAGGTGGCCGGGGTTCTGGAACTCGAGTCGTTCCACGGCGTCCGAGCCGCTCATCCTTCCCCCGGCGTTCCCATCGCCTGCACCTCCACCGTGCGCTTCCGGCTGCGGTTGTCGAAGTCGCAGAGAACCACCTGCTGCCACGTTCCGCGGAGCAGCCGCCCGTCCCGCACCAGAAACGCGAGGGAGGGGCCGACCAGGGCTGCGCGGACGTGGGCGTGGCCGTTGCCGTCGCCCCAGGCCGCGTCATGATGGTACGGGGCGTCGGACGGCGCCAGTCTTTCCAGGGCCTCCTGCAGGTCGCGCACCACGCCCGGCTCGTACTCGATCGTCGTGACCCCGGCGGTGGACCCGGGGACGAACAGCACCCCCTGCGCCTCGCCGATGCCCTGGGCCGCGATCCACTGCTCGAGCCGCGGGGTGAGGTCCACCACGTGTCCCCGCCCGGTCGTCTCGAGCGAGAACCGGGAACTCCAGACCCTCATCGGTCCGCTCCCGCGGCCCCGAACCATTCCTGGGCGCCGGATACCCGCCGCCCCAGTTCGGCGACGAGCCCCTCGAGCCTCGAGGGTTCGGCCAGTCCCAGCGCCCCCAGGGCGCCCTCGTCCAGTTCGTACGCCAGCCCGTCGGCACCCAACCCCACGCCGAGGGTCATCTTCAGGGCGTCGGCGAGGTGGGAGATGGCGGCCAGGGTCGGGTCGACGGTCGCCTCGGATGGCCGGTGGTGGGTCCGCACCGCATCCACGATCGCGGCCGGAAACCCCCAGCGCGAGAGCAGACGCGCGCCCGCCTCGGGGTGGGTCATCCCGAGGGCCCTCGCTTCGGCCTCCTGCCACGCCATCCCCTCTGCCAGCAGAGCCTGGATCGCGTCGGCCGCGTTCTCCACGAACCCGGCCAGGACGATCTTGCCCACGTCCTGGAGCAGGCCTGCCGTGTAGGCGGTCTCGACCTGGGGATAGGAGGTCTCCTGGGCCACGAGTTCGGCGGCGAGCGCCGACGCGACGGAGGTTCGCCACAGGTCGCCGGGTCCGAGGCCGTAGCCGACCTGGGGCGAGGCGAGGTGCCCGGAGGAGAGGACGGTCATCGTGATCTGGAGCACGTTGCGGATGCCGAGGAGGCTCGTCGCGTGGCGCACCGACGAGACGCGGCCCCGGAGGCCGAAATAGGGGGCGTTGCAGACCCGCAGGACGTTCGCCGCCATGGCCGGGTCGCGCTCCAGGAGGGCCGCGACGGCGGCGAGCTCCACGTCCGGGTCCCGGCAGGTCTGCAGGAGCCGGACGGCGACCTCGGGGAACGGGGGCAGCGACTCCAGTCGGGCGAGGATCTGCGCCAGGCTCATAGCGTCTCGACGCCTCGCCCGAGCACCTGCACCCTGACCAGCCCGTCGTGCAGCCTAAACTGCATGGAACGGCCCACCGAGCCCCCCAGGCTCGCGCCGGCCACCGGGATGTTCTCCCGGCGGAGAAGGTCCAGGAGGGCGCCCGCGTTGCGCTCCCCGATGTCGAACAGGGCGGAGCGCACGAGCATGTTCGCGCCGCCCGCCAGTTTGGCGACCAGGTGTTCCCGGGCGGCGCCCAGCGACGCCACCGCATCGATGAGCGCCGGGACGGCCGTGTCGGCGCACATGTGCGGGTTGAACTCCCGCGCTCCCCGTCGCCACCGGGAGTCGGGCAGCATCACGTGGGCCATGCCGCCGACCGCGGCGTGCGCGTCGTACAGGACGAGGCCGACGCACGATCCCAGCCCGTAGGTGACGACGGAGTCGGAGGGGTCGGAGGACGTCTTGCAGTCCGAAATGCCGACAACGTGCAGCGTTCCCATCGAGTGGCGGCGGGGGAGAGGGAAGGAGCCGACGGCCCAGGATAACAGAGGCCGGGCGAAGCTGCTAAGGGTGATATGCGCTTGAAGGGTCGGGGGGCCTTTGCTATAAGATGCGCCGGGTTCTCCCGGGGCTCGGACGACGCTGCCCGGGGGACGGACCTCTTCTCGGGATCCCTGTCTGGCAAGGAGGAGCGATGCCCGTCATAACCGTGTCGAACCAGTTTGGTGCCGGCGGCCCCGAGGTCGCCAAGGAACTCGCCAAACGCCTGGGCGTCGACTACGTGGACAAGGAGATCATCCACCGCGTGGCGCTCGAGGTGAACGTGCCGGACGAGGAGGTCGAGGAGTTCGAGGCGGAGCACCACAACAAGCTCAAGAGCTTCTTCTCCACGATCTTCGATCTCGACGCCCTCAAGAAGAAGGCCAAGGTCCGGGAGGACGCCCTCTCCGACGCCCGGTACGACGATCGGGACAAGATCCCCTACCACTATCGGGTCGACGGGTGGATCGACGGTGACATCTACAAGCAGATGGTCATCAAGATCGTCTCCTCCCTCGGCCAGCGGCGCGGCGTGATCGTGGTCGGTCGCGGGGGGCAGTGCATCCTCAAGGAAAACCCCCGTACGCTCCACGTCCGGTTCGTGGCCGGCTTCGAGGATCGGGTGGCGTGGACCGCGGAGCGGCGGGGCATGTCCACGGAGCAGGCACGGGACTTCGTCCACAAGATCGATGCGCGCAGCCAGGACTACCTGCGCTTCTACTTCGACTGCGACCCCGACCAGCCGACCCTGTACCACATCACCCTGAACACCTCGAAACTCGGGCTGGCCCGTTGCACCGACATCCTCGAGGCGCTGGCCCGGGACGTGGCGGGTTCGGAGGCGGCGGAGAAGTCCTGAGGCCTCTCCGATGGAAGGCCGATGGCGAACAAGGGCCCCTCGGGGCCTTTCGTTCGTCCCCGCCCCGGAACTCCGCGGGGTGGCTCGCAGACCGCGGCGTGCGCATCGGCCTTCCTTGCACTTCGCATCCGTGGTAGCATCCGCCTCGTTCCTGCCTTCGAGATCTCCCTTTTCCCGAAGTCGCGCGAAGAGTCCGGTCGACGGGCAGCCCCGTCCGCTGAGCGGTTCCCCCCGGGGAGCCGCGCTCCGGCGGTCGGCGCGCAGGAGCACCCCGGGGCGTCTCGTTCTCCCGTCCGCGCCCGGGTCGTGACAGAGGAACCCCATCTCCGGAAAGGAAAAGCGTCGCCCCACATGAGAAACGTTCAGAGCGCAGCACGCACGTCCAACGAAACAGCCCCCCGCGTCCAGGTCCTGCGGCGGAGAGGGGCCCCGGAGGTCCAACCCGCCGCCATGGAGCGCAAGCTCCAGGCCGACGTCGCGGCCTGGCTCCGGGAGCGCCGGACCGCCCGCTAGTTCCGACGTCCCCGCCCCCCCGACGAAGCGCTGCCGTGCTGCCGATCCCGGGGCTGTACCCGGGACCGGAGGGGTGGGTTGCGCATTGCTGGGGGGGCAGAAGCCCTCCGGAGAGGGTGGCGGGGCCGACGCGATCGAGGTCGAAAAAAGAGAGCGGGTCCCCGAGAGGGGACCCGCTCTTCCTTCACGCACTCGGCGTCAGATCAAACGGGCGTGACGTTCGAGGCCTGGGCGCCCTTGGGGCCCTGGGTGACCTCGAATTCCACCGCCTGGCCCTCGGCCAGGGTCTTGAAACCCTGCCCCTGGATGGCGCTGAAATGCACGAAGACGTCCGGGCCACCGTTTTCCTGGGTGATGAACCCGAACCCCTTCTGGTCGTTGAACCACTTCACGGTTCCTCTTGCCATGGTGCGTACCTCCTTTCTTCCTAGACTCTGGGCTTCTGACCCATGTGTTGCACTGACGATGGCTCGAAAAGCTCAGAGGGGTGGAGGTCCACTGCCTGTCGCTGTTCTTGTTCCATCGGAGTGGCTCGGTTGTCCGGCGCGGATCGCAAGAGAGGGAGCAAGCCCGCCTCGGCCGCTCCCTCTCTGAAGTCCGACGCTGGGTGAATCTCGTACGACGCGCTTCGTGTCCGTCGCGGAACGCATCGAACCGCGCGATGATACGGAAGTCGCCGCAGGGGGTCAACGCCATTCTTCCGGCTGGCGTTCCGAGCGCGAGGTGCCGGGAACCAGGAGGACCCCCTCCGCCGGAGCAGGTCCCTCGCGCTCCGGTCTCCCCCCGGGATCAGCAGCGCTCCTTGACCCAGTTGCCGATGGCGGGCGCGAGCTCCTTCTGGGCCCGGCCGCTCACGTAGATTCCGATATGGCCTCCGGGGAAGGCCAGGGTCGTGAGGTCCTTGGAACCGACGTACTTCTCCATCGCCAGGGAGGAACTCGGCGGCACCAGGTGGTCCTCCTTCGCGTAGATGTTCAGCACGGGCATGGTGACGTTGCGCAGGTCGACCCGGTCCTCGCCGATCATCGCCTCGCCCTTGATGAGCTTGTTCTGCTGGTAGAAGTCCTTGACGAACTGCCGGATGGTCGCCCCCGCCTGGTCGGGGCTGTCGAAGATCCACTTCTCCATCCGGAGGAAGCTCTTCAGGTTCTGCTCGTCGTCGAGGATCGAGACGAACCCCAGGTACTTCTGCACCATCAACTGGAGGGGCTTGAGCACCAGGAATCCCCAGTTCATGAAGGCGCCGGGCACGTTCCCGAACGCATCGACCATGGCATCCATGTCGAGGTTCTGGGCCCACACGTTGAGGAGTCCGTCGCGCACGTGGAAGTCCACCGGGGTCACCATCGTGATCAGGTTCTGCACCTTCTCCGGGTGCAGGGCCGAGTAGCACAGGCTGAAGGTACCCCCCTGGCAGATGCCGAGAAGGTTCACCTTGTCCAGCCCGTGGCGCTCCCGCAGCACGTCGACGCAGCGGTCGATGTAGCCGTTGATGTAGTCGTCGAGCGTCAGGTACTGCTCACAGCGGTCGGGATAGCCCCAGTCGACGAGGTAGACGTCCAAGCCCTGGTTGAGCAGGTTGCGGACCATCGACCGATCCTGCTGGATGTCGACCATGTACGGGCGGTTCACCAGGGCGTAGACGATCAGGACGGGCACCTTGCAGGGCCGCTTCACGGTCGGCGCGTAGTGGTAGAGGACGAGTTCGTCCTCCCGGTACACCGCCTCCCGCGGAGTGGGGGCGACGTCGATCTCTCGGATGTCGACGATGGAATCGATGCCCTTGAGGAGCTTCCGGTTGAAGTCCACCATTTCCTTGAGGGCCTGTTCTGGACGGATCTGGATCGGGAACATGGTGCGGTCCTTTCTCGCTTACGAGCTCTTGCGGCCGGTCTTGGTCCGGGTCTTGGCGGCAGCCTTCGGTGCACCCTTCGGTGCAGCCTTCGGTGCGGCCTTGCCGGCACTCTTGGCCTTCGTCTTGGCCGGAGCCTTGGCCAGGACCCTCTTGGGGGCCGGGGCCGCGGCGGCGGCGGGGCCGGCCTGCGGCGCGGGGGCCGGGACGGGCTGGCTCTTCGCCGCCGCCTTGAGCTGGTTGACCTCGCTGCGGAGTTTCCGGACCTCGCTCTTGAGGTCGTGCATGTGGCGGTAGGCGTCGTCGAGTTCGCTCTGCGTCGGCAGGTGGATCGTCCGGTAGATCTCCTCGGCCAGTTCCCGCTCCCGGATCCGGTACTGCATGGCCGTGTTGACCACGCGGCCCTGGATCTCGGCGAAGGACTCGGTGCTCGCGATGTCGTAGTAGCTCTTCTCCGCGGTGGCCACCCAGAGGTCGAAGAGGGCCCGGAAGCTGTCGACCTTCTCTCCCGCTTCCCCCTTGGCCACGAGTTCGCGCAGCAGGCCTTCCAGGGCCCGGAAGCCGGTGTTGACCAGCTCCGTGCGCAGCTCGACTTCGGCCCTCCTGGCGTCCACCCACGACTCGAAGGCCTTCGTGAGCTTCTCCTGGAACTCCCGCGTGTACCCGATCGCCGGGGCGGCGGCGAGCTTGCCGAACGTGTTCTCGAAGGTGTCGAGGAACATGTTGTACATCCGGATCGCCGCCTGGCGGTCCCCGCTCATGGCCTCGCCGAGGTGTCCACCGGCCTGCTTGATGGAACTCGTCCACGGCGCCGAGAGCTTGCCGGCCTCCTGCAGGAACAGCCTCCAGAGCTCCGGGATGTCCTTGGAGACCGCCGCGGCCGCCTCCGGCGTGAACCAGGGCGCGGGCGCCTTGGTCATCTCCTGCTTCATCTGGTCGAGTTGACGGCGAAGCAGTTCCACCCAGTCCTCGCCCGCGTCGATCTTGGGGGCGATGTGCTTGAGGGTGCCCAGCGCGAACTCCACGAACCGAAGGAAGGAGGCCTCGCCGGCGAAGAGCCTCTCGGCGACCTCCCGGGGCACGCCCGTGGCTCCGCCCCCCATCTTCTGGAGCGAATCCCGAGCCATCTGCTGCCACTGCGCGACCCACCCCGACCACGGCTCCTGCGGGGGCTGCGGGCTCCCGCTCTTCGCCGCGCCGCCCCAGCTCTCCCAGAGCTTCTTCTGGGTGCCGGTCCACGACTTCATCATCTCTTGGGCCTGTTCGGTCCAGTTCATCCCGGAGTCCTCCCTTCGCGTGTCGGGCATCAGGCCTTCTTTCCGCCCTTGTCGTCTTCGATCTTCCAGAAGCCCTCCGCCCAGGACTTGGCCCACTCCGATTGCGTCTCCAAGACCTTGCGGGTGGTCTCCTCCCACTGGTCGAGCAGCTCGCTCCCTGCCTCGGAGTCGGAGCCTCGACGGGCGAGCACGTCACGGAGGTTGCGGATGGTCTTCTCCGCCTCTTCGAGGCGAACCCTCAGCTCCTCGTACCGTTCCAGCAGCTCCAGGTAGCGATGGCGGGGCACCACGCCGAGCGCTTTCCACCACTGCTCCGCCATCTCCTGCAGTTCCCCGCCCTGGGGGGGATCCCGGCGCTCCCCGTACTGCGGCAGCCAGGCGCTCGCCCAGCGGGACAGCGCCTCGCGGGAGGGAGGGGTCACCCCGAGGGTCTCGAGGGCCTTGCGGGCCTCCTCGGTCCCCTTGAGGGCGTCCGCCGTCAGGCGGAGCCAGGCTTCCAGCAACTTCGGGTCCATGTCGTCCTCCGTGGTGCGGAAAGCTACCCGCTTTGCTGCAATGCGTCAAGGGCCAACCGGCTATTTCTCGGGGACGTTCGGACTCCTCCAGAAGGGCGACGAATGGGGGGGTGAGCCGGTGCGGTCAGTCGGAGGGGCCGCGGCCCCGCTCGGCGAGCTTCGCCTCGAGCTGCCCGATTCGCTCCCGCAGGGTCTCGATCTCGCTTCGGGCGTCCGCGCCGGGCACGTTCATCCACGGGGTCATCCAGCCCCGCAGGGCGGACTCCATCTGCTCCTGCGCTGCGCGGTACGCCGCGAGCCCTGCGGCGAGGCCGCGTTCGAGGAACTTCTCGTAGGCCGATTCGCCCTCTTGGATGATGCGATGCAAAAAATCCACGGGCAGGAGGTTCCGCTGCCCCTTCTCCTCCTCGAGGATGATCTGGGTCAGGATCACCTTGGAGAGGTCCTCCCCCGTGGAGGCGTCCACGACCTCCACGGTGTGCCCCTCGCGGATCATCTCGAAGATCTGCTTGAGGTTCACGTAGCGGCTGTGGACGGTGTCGTACAGCCTGCGGTTCGCGTACTTCTTGATCAACACGTGGGCCTTGGTTTCCGGTTGGGTCGTCATGGGGCCTGCCTGGGTCGTGAGGTTGTGGGGCGCTCGAGGTGCCCCGTCAGTTGTTGGCCGCGTCGCTCGCCTGGTCCCCGTCCTCGGCGGACAGGAGGCGGTCGATCTCCCCTCCGAGAATCTCCTCCCGTTCCAGGAGCGCCTCGGCGAGGCGGTCGAGGGCGGGCCGGTGCGCCTCCAGGATCTCCTTCGCCCTGGCCTCCGCCGACCGCACGAGGCTCTCGATCTCCTGGTCGATGATCCACCCCATCTCCTCCGAGTAGGTCTTCTCCTGCGCGAGCTTCTTGCCGAGGAACACGTGCTCCTCGCCCCGGCTGAAGGTCACCGGCCCGATCCGCTCGCTCATGCCCCACTGGCAGACCATCTTCTCCGCCAGGTCGGTCGACTGCTTGAGGTCGTTCTGCGCGCCGGTCGAGGCGTCCTCGAAGACGAGCTGCTCGGCCGCCCTCCCCCCCATGTTGACCGCGAGCTTTCCCATCAGGTACGCCCTGGGATAGTAGTGGCGATCGCCGTCCGGCACCAGTTGGGTCACGCCCAGGGCGCGTCCGCGGGGGATGATGGTGACCTTGTAGATCGGGTCCATCTCGGGAATGAGCTTGGCCACCACCGTGTGCCCGGCCTCGTGATACGCGGTGATGCGACGCTCCTTCTCGTCGGTCAGGCCGGGACGCTCCGTGCCCATGAGCACCTTGTCCTTGGCCAGGTCGAAGTGCTTCATGGAGACCGCCTGGTCGTTCGCCCGCGCCGCGAAGAGGGTGGCCTCGTTGCACAGGCTCTCGAGATCCGCGCCGCTCATGCCGGGGGTGGATCGCGCGATGACGAGCAGGTCCACGCCTTCCCCGAGGGGAACGTTGCGGGTGTGGATCTTCAGGATCGCGTGCCGCTCCTCCAGGGTCGGCAGGTCGATGACCACGTGGCGGTCGAACCGGCCCGGGCGGAGGAGGGCGGGGTCGAGCACGTCGGGTCGATTCGACGCCGCGATCACGATCACCCGCTCGTGGCCCTCGAACCCGTCCATCTCGCCGAGGAGCTGGTTCAGGGTCTGCTCGCGCTCGTCGTGGCCACCCCCCAGGCCCGTGCCGCGGGAGCGGCCCACGGCGTCGATCTCGTCGATGAAGATGATGCTCGGCGCCTTGCCCCGGGCCTTCTCGAAGAGGTCCCTCACCCGTGCGGCCCCCACCCCCACGAACATCTCGATGAACTCCGAGGCGCTCGTGGAGAAGAAGGGCACCCCAGCCTGGCCGGCGACCGCCCGGGCCAGCAGGGTCTTTCCCGTCCCCGGGGGACCGACCAGGAGCACCCCCTTGGGGACCTTGCTCCCCAGGCGCTGGTACTTCTCCGGCGCCTTGAGGAAGTCCACCACCTCCCCGAGCTCCTGCTTGGGGCTCGCCAGGCCCGCGACGTCCGCGAAGGTCACGGGGGGCACCTTGCCCTCGTAGACCTTCGCCTTGACCTGACCGAAGTTGCCGAAGGGCCCCATGCGGGCGTTCTGCGCCCTGCGCATGGTCCAGACCCAGAACCCCAGCAGGAGGAGCCAGGGCAGGCTGTTGGCCAGCACCATCCACCAATAGCCCTCCTGGCTCTTGCGGCGCACCTGGATCTCCACCTTCTGCTCCTGGAGGAGGGGGAGGAGCTGGGGGTCGTCGAGCGTGGGGAGGGAGGTCCTGACGGAGCGGGCCGCGCCGCTGGCGCCGGGGAGGCTCAGGGGGTTGAAGAGGGTCGCGACGAGCTCGTCCTCGGAGAGCGTCACTTCCTTGACGTTCCCCTCCGCGAGTTCATGCCGGAACTGGGTGTAGGATACCGACTGGGCCGGGGGCCGGGAGCTGCGGTTCACGTTCTCCAGGAGGAGGCTGAAGAGCAGCAGGAGCGCCAGGAGCCCCGCCGCCCGCCGCCAGGGGAACCGTTCCATGGAATCCTCGCAGCCCGCGGGTGGAGCGCTACCGTACCGAAAATCCGTCCGGGGGTCAAACCGCGGGGGCCATAACCCCTCGGAAAAACGGGCACTTCCGTGGGGAAAGCCGTTGACCCCCGTGGAGGCGATCCAGTAGCATGATCGCTCTTTTCGAGTCGGCCACGACCCTCCGGGAGGCCCATTCCATGTCCCAGGACAGCATGACCTTCCACCGCATCGAGCGGCTTCCCCCGTACGTGTTCAAGGTCGTGGACGAACTGAAGATGCGGGCGCGCCGCCAGGGCGAGGACATCATCGACCTCGGCATGGGGAACCCCGACCGCCCGACTCCCCAGGCGATCATCGACAAGCTGGTGGAGGCCGTCCAGAAGCCGAAGAACCACCGCTACAGCGTCTCCCGGGGCATCTACAAGCTCCGGCTCGGGATCGCGAAGTGGTACGAGGACCGCTACGGGGTGTACCTGGACCCGGAGTCGGAGGTGTGCGCCACCATGGGCGCCAAGGAAGGGCTGGCCCACCTCGTGATGGCCACCCTGGCGCCCGGCGACCTGGTGTTCGTGCCCAACCCGACCTATCCGATCCACTCCTACTCCGTGGTCCTCGCCGACGGCGACCTCCGGGCCATTCCCCTCGGCGAGGGGGGCTCCGAGTTCATCCAGCGGTTGGAGCAGGCCACCAAGACCGTGTGGCCCCGGCCCCGGATGCTCATCCTCAACTTTCCGCAGAACCCCACGACCCAGACCGCCGACCTGGCTTTCTTCGAGCGGATCGTGGACTTCTGCCGGGAACACCGGATGATCCTCGTGCACGACCTCGCGTATGCGGACATCTGCTTCGACGGGTACAAGGCCCCCAGCATCCTGCAGGTCCCCGGCGCCAAGGACATCGCCGTGGAGTTCATGAGCCTGTCCAAGAGCTACAACATGGCGGGCTGGAGGGTGGGGTTCTGCGTGGGCAACCCGCGCATCGTCAACGCGCTGGTGCGGATCAAGTCCTACCTGGACTACGGCATGTTCCAGCCGATCCAGATCGCGGCGATCATCGCCCTGG
>CAZJSF010000002.1:17100-40804 GCA_964548515.1 uncultured Thermodesulfobacteriota bacterium | reverse complement strand
AAATAGTTGCGGCCCGCCTTGATGACCATGTCCTTCTTGCGGCCCGAGATGTAGAGGCGCCCGTCGATCTCCAATCCCAGGTCCCCGGTTCGCAGCCACCCCCCCTCCAGCGCACGGGCCGTCGCTTCGTCGTTGCCGTAGTACCCCGCCATGACCGACGGACCGCGCACCACCACTTCACCGCGACGGCCTTCGGGCAGGGGCTCCCCCGCCTCCCCCAGAACCGCCACCTCGACGGTGTCGAGAGGACGGCCCACGCTCACGATGGCGCGCGCCTCCTCCGATGCCCGCGCGGGCACCGCGCGCCCTTCCTCGTCCAGGAGCCGCGCGTCCACGCGCTCCACGTGGGGCAGGCTGCCCAGGTCCGAGAAAGACACCGCCAGCGTGTTCTCTGCCAGGCCGTAGGCCGGGAAGAACGCCTCCGGGCGGAAGCCGTGCGGTTCGAACCTCCGGCAGAAGGTCTCGATGGTGGAGGGATGGATCGGCTCCGCCCCGCAGAGCGCCACGCGCCACGACGACAGGTCCAGTTCCTTCAGGTCCTCGGGCCTCGCCTTGCGCGCCACCAGGCTGTACGCGAAGTTCGGACCGGCCGACACGGTCGCCCGGTGGGCCGACATCAGCCGCACCCAGCGCACCGGGCGGCGCAGGAAGTCCACCGGGGACAGCGCCACCAGCGGGACGCCCCAGTAGAGGGAGCCCAGCATGAGCCCGATGAGGCCCATGTCGTGGTAGAGGGGAAGCCACGAGACCGCGACGTCCCCCTCGCGGAGATCCACCCCCTTCCCAATGGCCCGGAGGTTGGCGAGCAGGTTGGCGTGGCTCAACATAACGCCCTTCTGGACCCCCGTGCTCCCGGAGGTGTACTGGAGCAGGCCCAGGTCATCCCCCGTGATGGAGATCCGCGGCGGCGGAGCGCCGGCCCCCAGGTCTCCGGGCACGACGAAGCGCAATCGGAGACCCGGCGACTCCTCGGCCGGCCGGATCAGCGGGCGCACCAGCTCGTTGGTGATCAGGACCCCTGCCCCGCAGTTTCGCGCGAGCCCGACGAGAGACTGGAGGTAGTCCTCCATTCGGCTCAGCCGGACCGGGGGATAGGCCGGAACCGGCACCGCCCCCGCCAGGAGGATTCCCCAGTACGCTTCGTAGAAGACGCGCTCGGTCGGCAGGACCATGAGGACCCGGTCGCCCGGCGCCACTCCGCGGGCAGCCAGGTGAGACGCCCACGCCGAAGCCCCCTCCTCCAGGTCCGCGTAGCTCAGCGAGCAGGACACACGGTCCTTGGCGTAGAGGGTCAGCCACGTCTTCGACCCCGACAAGCGGACCCGGTCCCTGAGGGCCTGGTCGAGAGTGGCCGCGCCGGCCAGTGCGTCGCGGGAATCCTTCACGGGGTTCCTCCTTCACACGGGAGCGAGCCGGGGGCGTGGGAGAGGAGTTCCTGCACGGCGTCCCTGGCCCGGCGCGCCAGGGACTTGCGGTCCTCGCCGGGACCGGGGACGATGGGATCGCCGACCCGGACCTCGACGTGGATCGAGCCGGCCGGGAGTACGCGGCGCCACAGGTGCCGCCAAAGGTCGGGCTCCTCGATCCAGGCCCAGACCCGGGGATCGGACGGCACGACGTAGCGCACGGCCACCGGCAGCACCGGCCGACCGGAGAGCACGCTCGCCTCGAACACCATGGGACGGAACTCCCCGAGGGTCGTGCCGTCTCCCTCCACGCCGGCCTCCGGGAAGAGGAGAACCCGGCCGCCGCGCTCCAGTCGGGCGACGACCTCGCCGATGGCCGGACGGATGGCCCTCGGCCGCTCCCTCTCCACGAAGAGGGAGCCTCCCGAGCGGGCGAGGAACCCCAGAAGCGGCCAGCCCGCGATCTCCGACTTGGCCAGGAAGGAGCCGGGCAGCACGCGGCCCAGGGCCAGGATGTCGAGGTAGCCCACGTGGTTCGCGACGACCAGGCACCCGGGCGGGGGCCTCGCACCGCACCGGCGGACCCGCAGGCCCAAGGCCCACGCCGTGGCGCCGGCCCACGCTCTCAGGGCGAGGTCCCGGGGCCCGGCCAGGGCCAGGCACCCGAAACCGATTCCCGCCATCGCGGTGGGGACCAGCACCAGCAACCGCAGGAGGCGGAGCAGACGGTGCTTCGCGGTCACGGCCCCGGCCCCGGGGCCGCCCGGCGCCCGGCCACCAGGACGTCGCACGCGGCCCACCGGACCGCCGCTTCGGCAACCGACCCCAGGAGGAGACGTCGGATGCGCCCACGGCCGCGGCAACCCACCGCGAGAAGGTCGGCCTCCCGCGACGCCACCTCTTCGAGCAGCGCCTTCCTGGGCCTCCCCTCGACCACCACCACCCGGGGCTCGCGAGGACCCAGAACGGGAGCGGCCCAGTCGCGCACGCGGGCCTCCAGGTCGCGGGCAGCCTCGGCGAAATCCTCCACGCCGGCGGCCCCCCGGGGGTCCACGGCGTGCCAGAGTGTCACGCGGCCGGAATCCTCCAGGAGCCTCAACGCCGCCTCCAGAGCCCGCTCCGCCTCCGGGGAGAAGTCCACCGCGGCCAGGAGGTTCCGATAACCCTCGGGCGGCGGACGGCGAACCACGAGCGCCGGCACCGGAGCGATCCGGACCACCTTCTCGGCGATCGCACCGAGCATCCGCTGGGGAGGGCTCCCTCCCACGACGACGAGTGCGCTCCGCTCGTCGCCGGCTACCCGGACGAGCCGCTGTGCCGGGCGGCCCTCCGCCACCTCGGCCACGACCTCCACCGGGCCTCCCTCGAAACCCGCCACGAGGGCGGCCATCGCCGCCTCAGCCTCCCGCCGCTCCGCAGCCACGCGCCGACGCAGCGCCGGCAGCAGGAGCGCCGCCTCCGCACCGTCCTCCAGCACGTCCACCACGTGCAGAACGCGGCAGGGGCCACCGAGCCGGGCGGCGCAACGCACGGCCTGGGCGACCACGGCGGCCGAGATGTCCGAGAAGTCGATGCCGGCTACGACGGCGGCTCCTGGATGCACGCGGCCTCCGCCTCCGGTCAGGAGGATCGGGTCAGGATGTCGAGGATCTCCCGGTAGCGCCGGGAGGTCTCGGCCACCACCTCGGCGGGGAGTTCCGGGCCGGGGGCCTTCTTGTCCCACTTCAGGCCCGAGAGGTAGTCGCGGACGTACTGCTTGTCCAGACTCTCCTGGGCCACCCCCGGGCGGTACGCCTCCCGACGCCAGAAGCGCGACGAGTCCGGGGTCAGGAGTTCGTCGATGAGGATCAACTCCCCTTCGAGGAGACCGAACTCCATCTTGGTGTCGGCGATGAGGATGCCCCGAGAGGCGGCTTCGCTCGCCCCACGCTCGTACACGGCCAGCGCCAGGTCCCGCACCCGGCGGGCCAGGTCCGCCCCGATGACCCGTTCGACCTCCGAGAACGGGATGTTCTCGTCGTGGTCTCCGATCTCGGCCTTGGTCGAGGGCGTGAACACCGGGGCCGGGAGACGGTCGGACTCCCGCAGCCCCTTCGGCAGCGCGATGCCGCAGATCGTCCCGCTCTGCTGGTACTCCTTCCAGCCCGACCCGGAGAGATACCCGCGCACGATGCACTCCACGGGCAGGGGCCTGGCTTTTCGCACCAGCATGCTCCGGCCCCGGAGGATCTCGGCGTGACAGCGCGCCGCAGGTGGGTACTCCTCCACCGCGTCCGCGATCACGTGGTTGGCCACGATGTCCTCGGTGCGGCGGAACCAGTGCCCGGAGAGGCGGTTGAGCACCTCCCCTTTGCCGGGGATGGGCGTCGGCAGGACCACGTCGAAGGCCGAGAGGCGGTCCGACGTGACGATCAGCAGGTGCTCCCCCAGGTCGTAGATGTCGCGGACCTTGCCCCGGCTCACGAGCGGGAGGTCGGGGAAAGCGGTCTCGTACACGGGTGCGCTCATCGCAATCCTCCTGCGCTATCGGGGCCGCACTGCGGGCGGCTCAATCGAAGATCTCCAGGACCTCGTACTCGATCGTGCGGCCGGGCGCCTTGACCACCACCTCGTCCCCGACCTCCTTTCCGATCATCGCGCGTCCCAGCGGGGACGTGATGGAGATCCTCCCGAGGTCCACGTCCGACTCGTGGGGGCCGACGATGTGGTACACCTTCTCCTCGCCCGTCTCGGCGTCGCACAGCTTCACGTGCGCGCCGAAGGCCACGCGGTCCTTCGCGCCGCCCACGACGTCCACGATCTCGGAACTCGCCAGGCGGGTCTCCAGGTCGCGGATCTTCGCCTCGATCCAGCCCTGCTTCTCCCGAGCCGCGTGGTACTCCGCGTTCTCGGAGATGTCCCCGTGGGACCTCGCCGCCTGGATCTCCTTGATGATATGGACGCGGTCCTCCCGCTTGAGCCTCTCGAGCTCCTCGCGGATGCGCGCGTACCCCTCCCGGGTTATCGGCGAACGGCTCATGGAATCGACCTCCGTCTCGACACGGCGGGAACACCACCCCGGGGCCCGCCCCTTCAACCGACCTCGTCGTACTCCCTCTCGCGGAACCCGACTCCGAGTTCCCCTGCCCGGCGACGGCACGCCGCGAGGTCGAGCCCCGGAACGACCACCACCGTGGCCGTCGCCTCGGGCAACCTCTCCCCCGCCCCCCTCAGGAAATCCAGCACCGCCTCGTAGGCCCCCGGCAGGCCCGGTCTGCACAGCCGCTCGTACGTATCCGCGTCGGGCGCGTTCAGGCTGACGGAGACGGCGTCCACGACCCCCTCCAGTTCCGCCACGACGTCGCGCCCGTGCACCAGGCTCGCCAGCCCGTCCGTGTTCACCCGGATGCGTCGTGCCCCCCGGGCCCGCAGCTCCCTCGCCACCGACACCACGTCGTCGAGCCGGAGCAGGGGCTCGCCGAACCCGCAGAACACCACTTCCTCCCAAGTCGCCAGGTCGCCTTCCCCCTCCACCGCGGCGAGGATCTCCTCGCGGGTCGGCTCGGACTCGAGTCGGAGGTCGTGGCCCTTCACCTCGAAGGAGCGATTCTTCGCGCAGAACGCACAGCGGTTCGTGCACCGGTTCGTGACGTTCAGGTACAGGCTCTTCCGGATGGGGTACGCGACCCGCGCACGTCCCGCCTCGCCCACGCCGAAGAGCTCCCGGGCGGAGCGGCTGGTGACCCGCGCCACGTCCCCCACCTCCAGGCCGCGCAACCGGGCCACCTCGGCCGCCGTGTATGCCGCGAAGGCCGGCTCGTTCCGGCGGCCCCGCACGGGCTGGGGGGCCAGGAACGGGCAGTCGGTCTCGAGGAGCAGCCGTTCGAGGGGCACCGAGGCCACCACCCGACGGAGCACCTCGCTGCGCGGGTACGTGACCGTCCCCGGGATCGAGAGGTGGAACCCGAGCCCCAGCACGTCCCGCGCGAAGGCCTCGTCCCCCGAGAAGCAGTGGAACACGCCCCGCAGCCCGTCCCTCGCCTCCTCCCGGAGGATCCCCAACGACTCCTCGTGGGCGTCCCGGTCGTGGACCACCACCGGCAGTCCCAGTTCCCGGGCGCGAACCACCTGCTCCCGGAACCACCGCCGCTGGACCTCCCGCGGCGAGCGGTCGCGGTAGAAGTCGAGACCCGTCTCCCCCCACGCCACCACCTTCGGGGAGCGGGCCAGGTCGGCGAGGTCGTCCAGCACCCCGGCCGTGAGGCCCGCGGCATCGTGGGGGTGCACCCCCACCGTCGCCCACACCCCGTCGTGGGCCTGGGCCAGCGCCACGGCCGCGCGGCTGTCGGTCGGGTCGACGCCGACGGTGATGACCGCGCCCACCCCCGCCTCCCGGGCCCTGCGCAGCACGCCCGGGACGTCTTCGCGCAACCCCTCGAAGGTGAGATGGGCGTGGGTATCGACGATCACGCCCGCTCGATCCGGGGGAAGAGGCTCTCGCCCCGCTCGGTCTGGGCCCCCGCCGGCAGGCCGCCCCACCCCTCGAGCTCCTCCAGCCGCCCCTCGTCGGCGCTCCGCCCGATGCCTAGCCGGCGCCAGATCTCGCGCCCGGTCTTCGGGAGGAACGGGAAGACCAACAGACCGATGGCCCGCAGCGACTCGCAGGCGTTGTAGAGCACGTGGTCGAGGCGCCGGGCCCCCTCCGGCTGCTTGGCCAGGGTCCAGGGAGCGGTGGTGTCGACGTACCGGTTCACGAGCCCGATGAAGCCCCAGATGGCGGTCAGGGCCTTGTGGAACGCCAGCTCCGCCATGGCCTGGTCCACGGCCTGCAGCACCTCGGCGAGCTTGTCCCGAAGCTCCTCGTCCACGGCCTCGGACCCGAAGGAGACGACGCTCGGCACGACCCCGGCCCGGTAGCGGTCGAGCATGGCCAGGACCCGGGAGGCGAGGTTCCCCAGGTCGTTGGCGAGATCCGAGTTGATCCGGTGGACCAGGGCGTCCCGGCTGAAGTCCCCGTCGAGCCCGAAGGGCACCTCCCGGAGGAGGAAGTACCGGAAGGCGTCCACCCCGTACTCCTGGGCCATGGCGGCGGGGTCCACCACGTTGCCGAGGCTCTTGGACATCTTCTTCCCCTCCACGGTCCACCAGCCGTGGGCGAAGACCCTCTTGGGCAGGGGAAGTCCGGCGCTCAGGAGGAACGTGGGCCAGTACACCGTGTGGAACCGCAGGATGTCCTTGCCGATCACGTGCACGTCCGCGGGCCAGAACTTCCCGAAGGACTCGGCGTGGTCCGGGAAGCCGACGCCCGTGATGTAGTTGGTCAGGGCGTCGAACCAGACGTACACCACGTGCTTCGGGTCCGCGGGGACGGGAATGCCCCAGGAGAAGCTCGTCCTCGAGATGGAGAGGTCTCGCAACCCCTCGCGGATGAAGGAGACGATCTCGTTGCGCCGGCTCACGGGCTGGATGAAGTCGGGGTTCTCCTCGATGTGGCGCAGCAGCGAGTCCTGGTGGCGCGACATGCGGAAGAAGTAGCTCGGCTCCTTGAGGCGCTCGGTGGGCCGGTGACAGTCGGGGCAGTTCCCCTCCAGCAACTGGCTCTCGGGCCAGAAGGTCTCGCAGGGGGTGCAGTACCAGTCCTCGTACTCCCCGAGGTACACGTCGCCCCGGGCTTCGATTCGCCGGAACAGTTCGCTCACCGACCGACGGTGGTCCGCCTCGGTGGTGCGGACGAAACGGGTGTTCGAGATCTCCAGCAGCTCCCACAGCTTCTGGAAGCGCGTCACGACCCGGTCGGCCAGGTCGATGGGCTTCTCGCCCCGCTCCGCCGCGGCCTTCTCGACCTTCTGGCCGTGCTCGTCGGTCCCGGTCAGGAAGAACACGTCGCATCCCGCCGCCCTCTTGTACCGAGCGAGGGCGTCGCAGGCGACCGTGGTGTAGGCGTGGCCGATGTGCGGGACGTCGTTGACGTAGTAGATGGGCGTCGTGACGTAGAAGGTCTCAGCCATCGGTCTTCCTCCCGGCCGCCTGGGGGCCCTTCCTGCGTCGTCGGTTTCGTCGGCGGCGCCCCTCGCCCGGACGGGGTGCCGGGGCAGCCTCCCCCGGGGTCGGCGGTGCGGCCGCCTGGCCCGCATCGGCCGGTGGAGGCTCCCTCCTGGACTCCCGCGCCGCCGTCGCGGCGGGGCGCTCCTTCTCCGCGGCCGGGGGCGCCGGTGCCTCGGGCGGCTGCCGCCCCTGGTACTCTTCGACGGTGATCTCGAACTCCCCGCGCTCTCCCAGGACCACGAACGTCCCCTCCAGGACGTTCCGCCGCACCACCTTGCCCGCGCCCCGCGGCGTCTCCACCCTCTTGCCGAGCTTGGGGATGTCCCGGCCCAGGTGGCGGTACATGGGGTACTCGTAGCCCAGGCAGCACATGAGCCGGCCGCAGATCCCCGAGATCTTGCTCGGGTTGAGGGAGACGTTCTGGTCCTTGGCCATCTTCACGCTGATCGGGGCGAAGTCCGCGAGCCAGGTCGCACAGCACAACTCGCGCCCGCAGCACCCGACGCCCCCGACCATCTTCGCCTCGTCGCGCACCCCGATCTGGCGCATCTCGATGCGCGTGTGGAACTGGCGCGCCAGGTCGCGCACCAGGTCCCGGAAGTCGACCCGGCTCTCGGACGTGAAGTAGAAGACCGCCTTGGAGCCGTCGAACAGGTACTCCACGTCCACCAGCTTCATGGGCAGACGAGCCTGCCGGATGCGCTCCAGGCAGAACTGGTGGGCGTACCCCTCCAGCTCGCAGTTCTGCTCGTAGCGGAGGATGTCCCTGTCCTCGGCCCGCCGCAGCACCTTCTTCAGGGGCTGCGGGGGCGGGCTCTCCGGCTCCCGGGGCGGTCCCACCACCTGGCCGAGGGCCATGCCCCGCTCCGTCTCCACCACGACCCAGTCGTCCGCGGCGCACTCCACCCCCCCGGCGTCGAAGGAGTAGACGCGGCACGCGGTCTTGAAACGAACCCCGATCACTCTCACAGCGATTCTTCCCACGGCGTGGCCAGGGCCCCCAGCAGCAGGGCGTCCAGGGCCAGCTCGGCGTTCACGTTCTGTTCCACCAGTTCCCGAACCCGCAGCACCGCGCTCAGCCCCCGGAGGGCATCGTCCTGCACCCTGCCGGTGAGAGCGCCCTCCCGCACCCGTCGTTCGAGAAACCTCTCGAGGGCATCGAGGCGCAGGGCGAGCCCCCCCCGATCCCCGGCCCAGCGCGCCGCCAGGCCCAACCGGTCCACCGTCCCCCCCGAGCGCCAGCACTCCCAGGCCTCCGCCGCCTCGCGCTCCACCGAGGCGAAGGTCTCCGGGGCCTGCCCGCGCACGAGGCCCGGGCACCCCCCCGACACCCCCGCCATGGTCTCCGCGACCTCCGGGGCCACCCCGTCGGACTCGAGCAGACGCGCCACCAAGTCCTCGGCAATCGGGTCGAACCGCAAGGACTGGCAGCGGGAGACCAGCGTCGGGAGGAGTTGGTTCCTGTGGTGCGCGAGCAGGATGAGGTGGGTGCCCGCCGGCGGCTCCTCCAGAGTCTTGAGGAGCGCGTTGGCGGCCTCGCGCGTCATCCGGGACGAGTCGCGGATTATAGCAACCTTGCGGCCCCTTTCAAAGGCTTGGTACGAAAGGGTTTCCTGAAGCCGGCGGACTGTCGCGATGGGGATGGAGGCGCCCTCGGGAACCACGAGATGGAGGTCCGGGTGGGACCCCGCCTCGGTCTTCCGGCACGCGGCGCAGACGCCGCACGCCGTCCCCGGCTCGGCCCGACCCGACCCGGCGCACAGCAGCACCTTCGCCGCCGCCTTGGCGACCGCCTCCTTCCCCACTCCCTCCGGCCCCCAGAACAGATAGGCGTGGGGAACGCGATCGGAGGCGAGCGCCCTGCGCAGGACCCGCAACGGTCGTTCGTGGCCGAGGATCGCGGAAAACGCCATGGCCGACCCGGTCAGCGCCGCGCTGGAGGGAGCCGGGCCCTCATCACGTCCCCGCCGCCTCACCGAACAGGTCCGCCACCTCCTCCCACACGCGTACGGCCACGGTCTCGGGACCTCCCACCGCGTCCACGACCCGCACCCGGTCCGGGACGGCTGCGGCGATCGCCCGGTAGCCCTCCCGCACCCTCTCGTGGAACGCGACGGTTTCCACCTCGAAGCGTTCCTCCCGCGGGGCGTCGCTGCGGCTCTGGCGCTCCAGGGAGCGGGCCACGCCCTCCTCCGGAGGCAGGTCGAGCACCACGGTCCGATCCGGCCAGAGGCCGGTGGTGGCGAGGCCGTTGAGTTCCCGGATCAGGTCCAAGCCGAGGCCCCGGCCCCAACCCTGGTACGCCTCGGTCGCATCGGCGTACCGGTCGCACAGCACCACGCGCCCCGCCTCCAGGGCCGGCCGGATCACGGTCTCCACGTGGTGGGCCCGGTCCGCGGCATAGAGGAACAACTCCGCGAGCGGGCTCGGGGGGTCCTCGCTGACCCGCACCAGCAGTTCCCGGATCCTGCGGCCGAGCGTGCTGCCCCCCGGCTCGCGGGTCACGACCACCGGTCGGCCGGCGGCCCGGAGCCGGGCCGCGAGCCGCGAGAGCTGGGTGCTCTTGCCGCTGCCCTCGCCCCCCTCCAGGGTCACGAAAGCCGCCCCCGTCACCGGCGGTCCGCCTCCAGGTCCCAGAACTCCCGCCTGGAAGGCCGGCTCATGAGGTCGGTCACGGCCCGGCGGGGATCCTTCCCCTCCCGAAGCACCCTCCGGACCTCGGAGGCGATGGGCACCTCCACGCCACAGCGCTCGGCCAGGCCCACGGCCGCCTCGCAGGTCTGCACCCCCTCGGCCACGGCCGTCATGGAGGCCAGGATCGCGTCGAGCTTCTCGCCCCGGCCGAGCCGCACCCCCACGGTCCGATTGCGGGAGAGATCGCCGGTGCAGGTGAGGACCAGGTCCCCCATGCCGGCCAGGCCGAGGAACGTCAGCGGCTGGGCCCCCAGGGCGACGCCGAGCCGACTGATCTCCGCCAGGCCCCTCGTTATCAGGGCCGCGCGGCTGTTGTGCCCGAAACCCAGACCGTCGGAGATGCCCGCCGCGAGCGCCACGACGTTCTTGAGGGCGCCTCCGAGTTCGACCCCGGTCACGTCGTCGAGGGTGTACACGCGGAAGGTGGGGCCGGAAAAGAGATCCTGGAGGAATGCCGCGTCCTCCGGGGTGGCACTGGCCAGGCTCACCGCCGTGGGCACACCCCGGGCCACCTCCGCGGCGAAGGATGGCCCGGAGAGGGCCGACACCCGGCCGGCGGCACCCGGCGGGAGCACGTCCCCGAGGACCTCGTGCATGAGCCGCAGCGTGCCGTTCTCGATGCCTTTGGAGGCGCTCACCACCCGCACACCGTCCCTGAGATGCGGGGCCGCCCGTCCCATCACGCGGCGGACCACCTGGCTGGGGCTCACGCTCACCACGACGTCCGCCCCCTCGACCACGGCCCCGAGGTCCGCCGACGGCCGCACGCCCTCGTGGAGGCGGTGCCCCGGGAGATAGACGCGGTTCTCCCGGCTCTCGGCCATCTCCGCCGCGAGGTCTTCTTCGTAGACCCACAGGGCGACGCTCCCGGTCTTGCGGGCCAGGAGGTCCGCCAGCGCGGTCCCCCACGCCCCCCCGCCCACCACGGCCACCGCCGGGACGCTCACCGCCGCACCCCCGCCGCGGGGGCCGTCGGCACGCCGAGGAACTCGTCCGGGATTTCCACCGGCCGCGCGTCGAACCACAGGCCCTCGAGGTCGTAGAAGGCCCGCAGGTCCTCGTAGAACACGTGGACCACCCACTCTCCGAAGTCGATCAGGGCCCAGCGCCCCTCCCGCACCCCCTCCACGCCCAGGGGCCGGATGCCCCGCTCCTTCATGGCCTCGACCACCGCCTCCGCGATGCTCTGCACGCGCCGGTCGGACGACCCGCTGGCGATCAGGAAGTAATCCGTGAAACTCGACAGGCCCCGCACGTCGAGGACCCGCAGGTCGCCGGCCTTCCGGTCGGCCGCGGCCTTTGCGCACGCGAACACGTTCTCCAGCGCGGAAGCTTCCGTCATCCTCGACTCCCTGCGAACCAGTGGGCGTTGTCCCGGGCGAGGGCCTCGAGCGCCGGCCGGATGGCCTCGGGCACGAGATACCGGATCGAGCACCTCCGGGCGAGCGCCCGGCGGACCTGCGTGGACGAGATGTCGAGCAGGGTGATGTCCACCCGTCGCACCTGTCGGCCGCTCCGGTGGCGGAGCCCCTCCCCGCTGGCGGAGAAGTCGTCGGCCAGGCCCCGGGGGGCAACCAGGGGACCGGCGCCCGGGGGCCGGCGCATCACGGCCACGTTCGCCAGCCGGAACAGGTCGGCGTACCGGTGCCACGTGTGCACCTCGCGGTAGGCGTCCGCACCCATCAGGAACCAGAGGTCCCCTTCCCCTGCGGCCGCGTCCTGCAACTCCGTCAGCGTGTCCACGGAGTAGCTCGGCCCCTCGCGTCTGAGTTCCAGATCGGAGACGCCGAACCCGGGGTTCCCACCGACGGCGCGGGTGACCAGGTCCAGGCGCACGTCGGCGGGGGCGACGGGCTCGCCCCCCTTGTGGGGAGGAACGCGGGCGGGCACGAAGAGCACCCGCTCCAGGGACAGCGCCTCCCGCACCTCCTCTGCGGCCCGGAGGTGGCCGAGATGCACCGGGTTGAAGGTGCCGCCGAAAACGCCGACTCTCACGGCGTCAGTCCCGCACCTGCCCCTGCCCGTACACGATGAACTTGGTGGTGGTGAGGTCCTCGGCCCCCATGGGGCCGAAGCTGTGGATCTTGGTCGTCGAGATGCCGATCTCGGCCCCCAGCCCGAGCTGCTGACCGTCGTTGAAACGGGTCGAGGCATTGACCAGGACGGTGGACGAGTTGACCTCGTCGAGGAAGCGCTGCGCGTTGCCGTAGTCGCGGGTCACGATGGCCTCCGTGTGGAGGCTCCCGTGGCGTTCGATGTGGTCGATGGCCTCGTCCATGGAGCCGACCACGCGCACCGCCAGGATCAGGTCGAGGAACTCGGCGCCCCAGTCCGAATCCTGAGCCGGCCGCACCGAGGGGGCCAGACGCGCCGTCTCTGGGCAGCCCCGCACCTCCACCCCGGCTTCCTCCATGGCCCGCACGACCCGGGGCAGGAAGACCTCGGCCGCCTCCCGGTGCACGAGGAGGGTCTCCATGGCGTTGCACACTCCGGGCCTCTGCACCTTCGCGTTCAAGGCGATCGCCAGGGCGGCATCCGGGTCCGCCGAGGCGTCCACGTACACGTGGCAGACCCCCTTGTAGTGCTTCACCACGGGGATTCGGGAGTTGGCCGTGACGAATCGGATCAGGCCCTCGCCCCCGCGCGGGATGATCAGGTCGATGTACTCCTCGAGTTGGAGCATCTCCAGCACCGCGTCCCGGTCCGTCACCCCGACCAACTGCACGGCTCCCTCCGGAACACCGGCCTGTGCCCCCGCGCGGCCGAGCACCTCCGCCACCGCCCGATTGGAATGGATGGCCTCGCTCCCGCCGCGCAGGATGACCGCGTTTCCGGCCTTGAGGCACAACGCCGCCGCGTCGGCCGTGACGTTGGGCCTGGACTCGTAGACGATCCCGATGACACCCAGCGGGATCCGCTTCTTCCCCACGAGGAGCCCGTTGGGCCGCTTCCACATCCGCACCACCTCGCCCACCGGATCCGGCTGGGCCGCGACTTCCCGCAGGCCGGCAGCCATGGACGCGACGACCGCGTCCGACAGGGTGAGGCGGTCGATCATGGCGCTGCTCAGACCGGCCTTCCGGGCGGCCTCCAGGTCGACCCGGTTCGCCCGCTGGAGCTCGCCTCGGGCCGCCTCCAGGGCGTCCGCCATGGCCCGGAGCGCCCCGTCCTTGGCGGCGCTCGACAGGCGCGACAGGGCGCGGCTCGCCCGCCGGGCTCGGATCCCCATGGCCACGAGGTCGTCCCGCAGTGACATCCGATCTCCTTCCCGGCGTCTCAGGCGTCGGCCGGAGCGCCGTTGCGACGAGGCGCAGGCCGCTCCTGTGCCTGCGCCGACGCCATGACCACGAGGTCGTCCCGGTGGACGACCTCGTCGTGGAAACAGTAGCCGAGTGTAGCAGCGATGTCCCAGGTTGCCAATCCGGCGATCCTGCGGGCCTCGCCCGCGCTGTAGTTGGTGAGCCCGCGTGCGACCTCCACCCCGTCGGGCCCCACGAGGCTCACCGCGTCGCCCCGATCGAAATCCCCGTCGACCGAGCGGACCCCGCTCGGCAGCAGGCTCTTTCCCTTGGCGACGATGGCCTTGACCGCCCCCTTGTCCAGCACCAGGCGCCCGGCGGGCTTCACGGTGTACGCGATCCAGTGCTTGCGCCGCTTCAGCCGGTCGGCGCCCGGCGAGAAATAGGTGCCCACGTCCTCGTCGTCCAGGATGCGCCCCAGCGCGTGGGCGGTCTTGCCCGACGCGACGACCACGGCGCTGCCCCCGTGGGTGGCCCGCTTCGCGGCCTGCAGCTTCGTGGCCATCCCCCCGGTGCCCACCCGGGTCTTCGACTCCCCCACGAAGGACTCGATCACCTCGTCCACCTCGTCCACCCGGGAGACCAACCGGGCATCCGGGTTCACCTTCGGGTCCCGATCGTACAGGCCCTCGGTGTCGGTGAGGATCACGAGGCAGTCCGCCTCCACCAGATTGGCCACCATGGCGGAGAGACTGTCGTTGTCGCCGAACTTGATCTCCTCGACCATGACCGTGTCGTTCTCGTTGATGACGGGGACCACGCCCATGTGGAACAGGGTCGTCAGGGCGTCCTTGGCGTTCATGTATCGCCGGCGGCTCTCCAGATCGTCGCGGGTCAGGAGCACCTGCCCCACCACGAGCCCCAGCCCACCGAAGACCTCCTCGTAGGTCTTCATCAGGGTGATCTGCCCCACCGCCGCCACCGCCTGGACCTCGGGGATGGTCGGCGGCCGACCATCCAGCCCCAGGCGAGCCAGCCCGGACGCCACGGCGCCGGAAGAGACGAGGGCCACTTCGACCCCCCGTTCGCGCAGGCGCACCACGTCCTCCGCGAGCCACTGGAACACCGCCCGGTCCAGTCCCCCCCCGGGCGCGGTCACCACCTGGCTGCCAACCTTCACCAGGACACGGCGGGCGGCCCGCAGGCCCCGATCACTCGCCACCTTGCTCCTCCTCCCGCAGACGTTGAACCAGACGGCCGGTGTCCGCGACGAGTTCCGGCAGGCCCTCCCCGCTCACCGCCGAGATCACCCGCGCCTCGATCCCCCGATCCCGGAACTCCCGGCGGACCGCCGGCAGCAGGTCCCGGACCTCCGTCACGTCGCCCTTGGTGACCACGACGATCTCGGGACGCTCCAGGAGCAGCGGGTCGAACGCCCCGAGCTCGGCGCGGATCGCGTCGTAGCGCTGGAGCGCCGGGGATCCGTCCGAGACGTCCACGAGGTGGAGCAGAACGCGTGTGCGCTCGATGTGCCGCAGGAACTGGATCCCGAGGCCAGCCCCCCGGTGGGCACCCTCGATCAGGCCTGGGATGTCGGCCACCACGAAGGTCCTGCCCTCCGCCCAGGCCACAACGCCGAGATTGGGCACCAGGGTCGTGAACGGGTAGTCCGCGATCTTGGGGCGGGCCGCGGAGATGCGCGAGATCAGCGTGGACTTGCCCGCATTGGGGAAGCCCACGAGGCCCACGTCCGCCATCAGCTTGAGCTCCAGCCGCACGCGCCGACGCTCTCCCGGCAAGCCCGGCTGGGCGTGCCGCGGCGCCCGATTCGTGGAGGTGGCGAAACGCGCGTTTCCCCTCCCGCCCCGCCCGCCCGGCAGCAGCACCACCTCCTGCCCCGCTTCCACAAGGTCCGCCATCTGCTCCCCGGAGTCGGCGTCGAAGAGCGCGGTCCCCACGGGCAGTCGGAGCCGGAGGTCCTGCCCGCACCGGCCCGTCTTGCGGCTCCCCTCTCCCGGCCGGCCGTCCTCGGCCTCCATGGCCTTCCGGTGCCGGAAATCGAGCAGCGTCCCCATCCCGGTGTCCGCCACCAACACCACGCTGCCGCCGTTGCCGCCGTCGCCGCCGTCGGGCCCGCCCTTGGGAACGAACTTCTCGCGGCGGAACGACACGCACCCCGAGCCGCCGTGGCCCGACGCCAACTCCAGTTCCACTTCGTCGACGAACTTCATGACCTCTCTTCTCGCGCGTCGTCCGCCGTGCCCGTCTCCCGCCTGAACGCACGAAGGCCCGGACGGCATCTCGCCGGGTCCGGGCCTCTTCGTGCCTCGCGGGTACGGCGGGTCGCCCCTACGCGGACGCCTCCGCCGGAGGGTTCACGCTCACATAGGTCCGACGCTGCCGGCCCTTGCACTCGAACTTCACCACGCCGTCCACCAGCGCGAAGAGCGTGAAGTCCTTCCCGAGGCCCACGTTCGCCCCGGGATGGAACTTCGTGCCGAGTTGGCGGACGAGGATGTTTCCCGCCCGGACCGCCTCGCCTCCGAAGCGCTTCACCCCGCGACGCTGCCCCCGGCTGTCACGACCGTTTCGAGAACTACCGCCTGCCTTCTTATGAGCCATCGTCGACCCTCCCGACCGTCAGACGTCGATGCTGTCCACCTTCACGCCGGTGTAGTGCTGCCGGTGACCCTGCTTCCGGCGATAGCCCTTCCGCCGCTTCATCTTGAACACGATGATCTTCTTCTCCCGGCCCTGCTCAACGATGGTGCCGCGCACCCGGGCACCCTCCACGGTCGGGGCGCCGACCTTGAGGTCGCCGTCCTTCGACACGAGGAGAACCTCGTCGAAGACGATCTCCTGCCCGACGTCGCCCGGGCACTTCTCCACCTTGAAGAAGGTGCCCTCGGCCACCTTGTACTGCTTGCCCCCGGTCTTGACCACTGCGTACATGATGCCTCCGCCAAGGCCCCGGCTCGGGGCCGTCCGGATTCAGGAAAACCGGGAGTCTAGTGAAACCGGGAGGTGCGTGTCAAGGCCGGGAACGGGACATTTCGGCGGGGGAATCGACGCGCGGGCGGCGAGAATGCCGTTGACAGCCCGGCACCCTCTCTCAATAATGAGGTCCCTCCGACGCGGGCGTAACTCAGTTGGTAGAGTGTCAGCTTCCCAAGCTGAGAGTCGCGAGTTCGAATCTCGTCGCCCGCTCCAAAGACCCAGCCCTGTCCTCAAGGGCTTCCGAGAAGGGCTCCCGGGCTTCTCACGGCGAGTTCGCCCCAGAAAGGGTGGCGGGCTTTCCGGGCCGGGAGCCTCTTCTGTTTTCGCCTTCGAGGCGATCGGGCACCGAGCTTCCGCCGCTCCCGCTCGACGCCACCCGCGGCGCCCCGGAGATAGTGATACTCCCCGTCACGTCCCGCTGAGACAGCAGAGCGCTCCGCGCGGTTCCACGGATCGTAGTCCGCCAGTCGTCGTTGCGCCCCGTCGTTCCGCTTTGACTCCCCGCTACCCCGCTGCTACAAGAGCCTCGGCATGCCGGAGGGGCGCCTCATGTTCCGCTGTTCGATCCTCTCCGAAGCGCCCCGAGCAGAGCCGCCACGTCCCCCCGGCGAGAGGCATCATGAGCGAAGGTCTGACCCATCGGACAAGGTCTACTCTCGCGGGCCAACCGTCCTTCGCGAAGCTGCCCGTACTGCTCCTGGCCGTGGGCCTGGTCCAGGCGATCGGCTGTGCCGGCCCCCGCGTCCACACCCTCATGGATACCCCCGCCCTCTACCACGGCGCCGCGGTCGATCCGTTCGCGCACCTCGGAGACGACCACAGGTCCACGACGCTGTCGGTGTTCTACGCGACCAATCGCCAACCGCAGAAACCGGAGAGCGACGGGATCGGCTACGGGAACGGCAAGGACCCGGTCCTGCGTCTCGGCCACGCGGTGGTCCGGTTCGGCGACGAAGACTTCCGCTGGGAGGACCTGTACGCAGCCTCCATCGCACCGCGCCGAGAGGTAGCGGTTCCCGTGGCGGTCGCGCAGGTCCGCGAGACCGCGACACTCCCCGAGTGGCCCGAGTTCCGCCGGGGGAGTCCGTTGACGGAGGAGCAGAAGGCCTTCGCGGCTGCAATCGACTCGGAACTGCGGGTGGCGAAGGACAAGGAGATCATGGTGTACGTTCACGGCACCAAGGTCGACTTCGCCAACTCGGTGGTCATGACGGCGGAGGTCGACCACTTCGCGGGGCGGGACTTCGTCGGGGTGGCGTTCTCCTGGCCCTCCCACCAGAACATCCTGTACTACCTGTTCGGGTTGGACGTGACCCGGGCGCAGGACTCCAGCCCTGCGCTGCGGACCCTCCTGGAATTTCTCGCGGAGCACACGGACGCCGAGCGGATCAACCTCCTGTCGTACAGCGCCGGCGGCCGGGTGGCCTCCAAGGCTCTGCACGAACTCCGCTCCGCTTACCCCGACTGGGATCCGGACCGCCTGAAGAGGACCTTCCGGATCGGGGCCGTGGTGTTCGCCGCCGCGGACATCCCCATGGACGCGTTCCACGACCGCCTTCCCTCGGTCGCGGACCTGTCCCAGCAGGTGGTCGTGACGGTGTCCGACCACGACCCCGCGTTGGTCGCCGCGAAGGAGTACATGGGGGGAGGCGTCCGGGTGGGACAGGAGACCGCCGAGGAGGGCGAACTTGCTCTCATGCGTTCCCTCGGCATCACCAATTTCGAGGTCGTCGACCTCTCCCTGAGCCAGGAGGGCCGCGGGTTCGACATCGTCGGGCACCACTACTGGTACCGACATCCCTGGGCGAGCAGCGACATCGTGCTCCTGATGCGCACCAACCTTCCGCCCGACGGGCGCGGGCTGAGCCCCTCGGAACTGGAGGGCGTCTTCTACCTGTCGCCGGACTACCCCGAGAGGGTCCGCGAGGCGGCTCGGGCACGACTTGGCGGAAGCTGGTAGGAGGTGGGGGGAATGAGACTCCCGGTGAATCTGGCGACAAGGCTGACCGTACTCTGCATCCTGTCCCTCGGGACCTCGTCCTGTGTGAGCGGCCATGCTGCGCAACGGGCGGACCCGTTGGAGCCCTCGACTTCCCCCAGAGGGGGAGCCACCGAGTTCGAGGTGCAGTCCCTGGTCATGGGCATGGCGGACGAGTACAGCGGGGCGCTCGGAGAGGCCATGTACCTGCTCGTCCGGAGCGAGAACGTCGACCCCAAGGGGCGCTGGCTGGCGCAGTCGTTTCTCCGCAACGGCATGGGTGCGGCCATCGACATCGCGGTGGGCCCCAACCCCAGTGTCGGGTTGCTCGACCTCCTGGTCCTGGGGTCCCTCCAGTCGTGGGCCTTCGAGAAGCACTGGATTCCTGCGGGGATCGGGGAGGCGGCGGGCAGGAAGGCTCTCGAACGCCTGCAGGATGCGGAATCGGATCTCTGGCAGAGGGGTACCCGCGTCCTGTCTCCGGAACAGGTCGCGACCCTCAGGGAACTCGTCGGTCACTGGATCGAAGCGCACTCCGACCGCACGGTGGTGTCGCTGGTGCGCTTCGAAGACTTCACCGATCAACGGCGAATGCCGACACTGGCGGCGCACGAAGCAGCGTCCGGCCTCCTCGCCGACGTGAAGAAGGCCACCGCGGCCGTGGAGGACGCCGAACTCCTCGGGGAGCGGATCCTGTGGTTCGCAGGGCGGCTTCCCTACGTGCTGGGCCAGCAGGCCGAGTTGACGGCGTATCGGATCGCGGACCAGCCGGAGGCGGCCCTGATCCGCGATGCGGCAGCCGCTCTGGAAGACCTCGTCGCGTTGCTCACCGACCGCCTCCGGACGCTGGACGCCGACCTCTCGACACAGCAGGTCGAGCTGTTCTCCCGCCTCCGGGCCGAGCGCGTCGAGGCCCTCGAAGACCTCGCCGAGAAGGCCGCCACGATCCGCCGCACATCCATTTCCGAGGCATTCGATCGCCTGGGGCAGGAGCGCAAGGCGTTCTTCGACGACCTGGAGGGGCGCCAGAGGGAGCTCGGCCCCATGATGGGGGAACTGCGCGAGACGATCCGCGCGTCGGGGGAACTCGCCCGGGACATGACCGGAACCGTGGAAGCGCTCGACCGGGTCGTGGGACACTTCGACCGGGGTCCCGGGGACCAACGGAAGCCGCTGGAGATCAAGGACGTCACGGAGGCGGCGGCCGAGGCGTCTCGCGCGGCGGAGAGACTGACCGCGCTCCTCGACCGCGCCGACGAGATCCTCGGTTCACCGTTCTGGGAGACGAAGATCGGGCGCCTCGACGAGACGACGAAGGGATTCGTCGACTACGCCTTCTGGCGCGCTGTCTGGCTCCTCGTGATCCTCCTGGGCGGCCTGGCGGCGTTGCGACTTCTGTCACGGTCCAAGTCGTGAACGCGCGAGGCGCACGCGGCGGCGCGTTCGGCGCCCCGCCACGATCGGCGAGCCACGAACTCCCGGAGGCGGGAGGCGGCCCTTCGGCACGGTCCGGTCTTCCAGGCGACGACCTCTATTCACGGGGAAGACCCCGCATGGGAGCTTGACACCCCGACGGCTCCTGATACCTGGGTTGGGCACGGCGGCGGAAGCCGGACGGTGCCGGTTGCGCCGGGCTGCCGCCTCCTTGCCCACCGGCGGGTCGGTCTGAGGAGCCCGAGGAGTGGGGCTCGGGACGCCCTACGACGAGAAAGGAAGCCCGATGAGCGGGAGCGATTTCAGCATTCGACTCATGAAGGCCGAGGATTTCGACGCAATCGTCGAAATCGACCGGAAGATCCTGAAGACGTCCCGGCCCGACTACTACGAGATGAAGTTCGAGAAGCTCTTCGGGTCCGGCGACTACCTTCCCACTTCTCTCGTGGCGCAGGCGGACGATGGAAGGGTCGTCGGCTTCATCATGGGGGAGCTGTTCATAGGAGAGTACGGGATCTCGCAGGACGGAGCGACATTGGACACGATCGGCGTGGATCCGGACTGTCGCCACAAGGGAATCGGAGAAAGGCTCGTCAGCGAGTTCCTGGAGCACTTGGGCAAGCTCGACGTGAAGAAGGTGAACACCCTCGTCGACGTCGGCGACTCACGGCTGATGAAGTTCTTCAAGGCGAACCAGTTCACCCCCTCCACCACCATCAACCTGGAACGAAGCCTCTCCTGACGTCGGTGCCCGGCGCCCTCCGCGGAGGCACGCGGGCGGCCGCGCTCACGGAGCGCTACGCGGGCGGTGCCGGGCTGGAATCGGAGAAGCCCGGCCTTCGATACCGGGCTTCGTTCCGATCACCACGTTCGAGGGAGCGCCCGTCCCGGCCGCCCTCCGGGCCGGCCGGCTACGAGGGCCCGGGCGCCCGGACGCTCTTCCTCCGCGGGACCGTCTGCACGAACGCCCCGAAATCGTTCAACTCCTCCATGCGGCAGCTCCACACCAGCCGCCCCTCGTGGACGGTGATGTCCGGACAGCTGTCGCACATGTCCTGCCGGCCGTCCTCTTCGAAGTTGACCGGCTGGATGATCATGAAGCTCTGGAGGTAGGCCGGCTCCGTGATGCTCAGGGGGTTCGAGACGGAACGCTTCAGGATGTTGAAGAAGATGCCCATCATCCGCTTGTCCACCAGGCCCATGAAGAACGCCGCCAGCTTTCCCTTCGCGATGCTCTTCGGCCCCGCGTAGGAGAGGTACCGTCCCCGGAACAGGTGGTTGAAGACCTGCACGAGTTCCATGAAGCGTGGAGAGACGTACCCCATGACCTTCTTGTCGAAGACGGCGCGCGTGGCCAGGAGCCACTTCAGGGAGCTCGGGTTCGCGGTGCCGTTCAGGTACGCGGCCGGTTCGTACAGCGGGTCGGCCTTGCGGATGGTCTCTACGATGTCGGGGGCCATCAGATAGGTCTCGCCGCCCCACTCGCTCTCCTTGTAGGTCTCCTTCATCTCGATCTTCTTGCCGTTCGCGAAGAAGTCGAAGTCCCCCGTGAGGCTCGGGGCGCGGAACAGGATGAAGACCATCGTGTGCACGATGTCCGCATGCTTCTGGGCCCAGCGGACCATGCCCGGGATCTCGTGCACCGTCTTCTCGGAGATCGTGGCGTTGAAGGAGCACGAGATCCCCCCGACCTCCGCCAGCATCTTCGCGTAGTGCAGCCGGAGGGCGTTGAGCTCCGTCTCCGTCGCCTCCTTCATCTTCGGACGCTTCTGGCTGCTGTCGACGTGAAAGGTGAAGCCGAAGACGCCCGCCTTCTTGAGTTCCAGGAGCAGCGGCTTGTCGAGCGCGAGGCCGTTCGTGTTGATGATCGGCTTCCAACCCATCTCCCTGACCATCTTCACCAGTTCCACGATCTGGGGGTAGACGAGCGGGTCTCCACCCGCGATGCTCATGCAGTCGCTCTTTCGCAGCCGCTGGAAGACCTCCAGATCCTCCCGCAACTGCTCCAGGGTCTTGTGTCCGGGCCCGGTGGGATCCCGGTAGCAGCCCTCGCAGCGCAGGTTGCAGTCCGTCGTGGGCTCCAGCCAGGAGATCCCGTTGTCCGCGAAGTTCCACGGCAGTCTGTAGTAGTCAAGGTGGTTCAACGTGGCAGGCATACGAACTCCTCTAGGGTTTCGCTACCGCAAGAGCTGGTTGCGAGCTTGGTTCCTGGTCGTGTCGGGGAAGGCGCGAGGCCCGCGGCACGGGCGGCCTCGTCGGTTCGGGACCGCTGACCATAGCAGCATTGGGTACCGGATTCAACGACCGCGCACCCGACCGGAGGGGGTGCGAGAACGGCCCCGGCCCCCGAAGAAAGCGGTTCGGAACAACAGCCTTCTTCGACGGAAACGCGGCCCCTTCAGCGAGCCCCCTCCGGGGCCCCGTAGGGGTCGGTCCCGCTCGCTCCCTTCACGGCCCAGCGCCGGTAGAACCAGACCCACTGGGCGGGATCCTCGCGGATCGCCTTCTCCAGTTCCCCGTTGCACCGCTGCGTCAACCGGACCACCTCCTCCTCCCGGGGCGCGTCGAGATCCATGGGCATGCTCGGTCCGATGCGCAGCGTGTGGTGGAACTTGCGCCCGGGGTCGCGGAAGATGAAGCCCGAATGGACCTTGGTCTCGGTCGCTAGGGCCAACCGGGCCACCCAGGGGGTCGTGTAGGCCGTGCGACCGAAGAACTCGGCGGCCACGCCCTTCGAGGCCTTCACGTTCTTGTCCACCAGGATGCCGACCGTGGTCCCGCTGCGGATCGCTCGGAGGACCTCCTTCGCGGAGCCGGACTTCCGGATGGTCCGGTTGCCCCCGAAGCGCCTTCGCTCGTCGATGAACCGGTCGAGGAATTCGTCCCGGAAGGTGCGGACGACGAAGGCGATGGGGCCGATGGTCTTCCCGTAGACGTAGGCCATCAGTTCCCAGTTCCCGAAGTGCCCCGTGATGGTGAGCGCCCCGCGCCCCGACGCCTGCTCGGTCTCCCGCAGGTGCTCGGCACCCTCGATGCGGACGTGCTCGGCCAGATACGCCTCGTCCATCTTCGGGATGTGCAGGAACTCCGCGAGGGAGGTGCCGAGGCGGACGTAGCAGAGCCGCAGGATGCGGTCGGCCTCCGCGTCCGGGATCCCCGGGAACGCCATGCGCAGGTTGATGCGCGCAACCCGGCGACCCTCCCGGTACGCCGCACCGAAGCACACCATCGCCCTCTCCAACAGAGCCGCTCGGGGCGACAGCGGGATCGCCTCCAGGGCGCGAAAGCAACCCCGCAGGGCCCTCGCTCCGGCCGTTCCCAGAACCGAATCGCGTCTTCTCATCAGGCGTTTGGTCCGGGCCGGGCAGAGGAGCGTTGGAGACGGTCGGTGGGGCTCCCCGGGTTCATCCGAGGGCCACGTCGTAGAGCCGGTAGGTCTTGTATCGTTCCGCGTTCATGAGCTTCGCCCCCCGGTTCATCGGCTCGTTGTCCTCGAGCACCCAGGAGGCCTCGCCGAGGAAGATGCCGTGCCGGGCGGCGCGCGTCACGGTCTCGTAGTACATGACGGCGTCCACGCCCTTGTTCCGGTGCTCCGGGAGCACTCCGAGGACGGCGATGCGGACGAGGTCGATCCTCTTCATCCCGGTCAGCATGTGCCACAGGGCCGGCAGCAGTCGCCCGGTGCGGTTCCGGATGAGGACCTGATTGAGGTCGGGGAGACAGAGGGTGAAGCCGATGGGCTTCCCGTCGCGCTCGGCGACGAACACCAGGTCCCGGAACCTCCCCACCGCGTGAGCCAGGTCCTTGGCCATGAAGTCGAACTCCTCGTCCGTCATGGCCACCGCACCCCAGTTCCTCTCCCAGCTGCGGTTGTACAGGTCCTTCAGGATCTCCGTTTCGGCCGCCAGCTCGAGGAGCAGCTCGAGCCCGGC
>CAZJSF010000002.1:0-17090 GCA_964548515.1 uncultured Thermodesulfobacteriota bacterium | reverse complement strand
CGTTTCCACCCTGAGGTTGTCGAAGTCGAGGTCCCGGACGGTGATGTTGTAACGCCGCCGCACGAGCGCCTGACCGCGTTCGAGCTTCGGGGTGATGACGTCCTCCTTCCTCAGGAGGTAGGCGTACACGTCCTTGGCCTTCCGAAACCCGTAGCCCTCCACCAGCGACGGATAGTAGCGGGGGTTGTAGGTCATCAGGATTACGGGCGGCCGGTCGAACCCGTCGACCAGCATGCCGATCTCGTCGTTGACCGACGGGTTGAACGGCCCACGCATGGCGTCCATGCCCCGTGCCTGCAACCACGCACCCACTGCGTCGAACAGGGCGTCGGCCACGGCCTGATCCTCGACGCACTCGAAGAACCCGAAGAATCCGACCCTGTCCTCGTGCTCCCGGTTGTGGTTCCGGTTGACGATGCCCGCGATGCGCCCCACCGCTTCCCCGTCGCGTTCGGCCACGAAGAGTTGCATCTCCGCGTGTCGGAAGAACGGGTTCCTCTTGGTGTCCAGCAGTTTCCTCCGGTCCATCAGCAGTGGGGGCACCCAGTTCGGGTCGTTCCCGTAGAACTTCCACTGCAGCTTGATGAATCGGTTGATCCCTGCCCTGCCCGACACGGGGCGGACGGTGACGGCCATGCTTCGTACCCTCGGTTCCTCCTCGGTTCGCCCTCTCATCGGCTGAGCGCCCCCTCCCCCTCGCCACCGGAGACGCCTCCCTCCACCGGTCGGGAAGATCCCGGTCGGTCGCTACCCGAAAGGGGCGTCCTGGGCATGTCGGTGAAGGATCGGAAATCGGTCTCGGTCGCAGCGGGCAAGAGGGGTGAACATATCAGCCAAAGCGCCCCCGCGCCAAGCCCGATCGACCACCGGGGAACCGCGACTCGCCGCGCCCAGCCCCGCGGCGCAAGAGGGGTGCAAGAGGGTTCGAGGCGGAGTCCAGGCCATGGTAGCCTGTGAAAAGACGGTGACCCGGACGAGGAGAAGCGGTCCGTCGCGTCGGACCAGCGGCAGGCTGCCTTGGACGAGACGACGAAGTGAAACGATCTCCCGCAATCAGGTTTGCGAGCCTCATCGTGGTGTCGTGCCTGCTTACCGGTTGCTCCTCCAGCGGCGACTGGCGAGCGGCCAGCCGCGCCCCGGCCGGAATCGCGCCGGACCCCTCCGTCACCCGCGAGGCCGTCCTCCAGGTCTACGGCGCCGACGCCTGGGGCTGGCGCGGGTGGTTCGCCATCCACACCTGGATCGCGGCCAAGAGGACCGGAGAGGCGCACTACACCGTTTACGACGTGGTCGGGTGGCGGGCCCGAAGGGGAGAACCCGTGCTGCGGATCGCCGAGGACATCCCCGACCGATACTGGTTCGGGGCGAAGCCTCAGGTCCTACACGAAGTTCGCGGCGCCGGGGTCGACGACCTCATCGACGCAGTGGACGCAGCCGCCCGGGACTACCCGTGGAAGACGACCTACAAGGCCTTCCCCGGCCCCAACAGCAACACGTTCACGGCCTGGGTCGTCAAACGGGTGCCCGCTCTCGAACTCGACCTCCCCTTCTCTGCCATCGGGAGCGGTTACGAGGAGTGACGGCTGCAGGACTCCTCTCCGGCGGGGTCGGAACACGCCAAACGCGCAGGTCCCCGGGGCGGTCGCGTGGGCCCAGACACGGCGAGCGCCCTGCCGCTTCCGGCAGGGCGCTCGCCGTCTCCCCGTCCTGGCAGCGGTGCGTCAGCCCTTCGCGAACTCCACGCCCTTCGCGATGTTGGCCTTCAGCGTCGGGATCATCTCGCCGAAGAGCTTCTTCTCGTAGGCACTGAGCCTGCCGTAGCCAACGACCTTGGTGACGCCGCCCTTGCCGAGGCGCACGGGCAGGGCGAAGTAGTCGGTGGGCTGTCCCTCCACCGCGACGTAGGCGCACTGCACCGATTCCTTGCCGTTCAGGCCGTTCAGGAGCGCCATGGTGAAGCGGCACGCCGCCTCCGCCATGGACAGCGTCGCCGAGCCCGCGCCGGCCTTGGCCTCCACCACCTCGGTGCCGGCCTCCTGGATGCGCGGGGTGAGCGCGTCGAGCTCCTTCTGTGTGAACTTCGCGCCCTTCACCTTGGAGAGGAGCGGCAGGATGGTGTTGCCGCTGTGACCGCCGATCACCGTCACCTTCGTCTTCACCGGGTCGAGCTTCTTCAGCTCGGCCACGAAGGTCTTGGCGCGGATCACGTCGAGGGTGGTGACGCCGAAGAGCTTCTTCGGGTTGAAGACCTTGGCCTTCTTCAGCACCTCGGCGGCGATGGGCACGGTGGAGTTCACCGGGTTGGTGATGATCGCGAAGCAGGCCTTCGGGCACACCCTGGCCGCGGCCTCCATCAGGCTCTTTACGATCCCCGCGTTGATGTTGAACAGGTCGTCGCGGGTCATCCCGGGCTTTCGGGGCACGCCTGCCGGGATGACCACGACGTCGCTCCCCTTCAGTGCCTCGTCGAGTTGCTCCTTGCCGTACCCGGTCACCTTCACCGGGGAGGGGATGTGGCTCAGGTCCACGCCGACCCCCACGACGACCGGCACCACGTCGTACAGCGCCAGCTTGGACCCCGGCGGGAGGGCGTTCTTGAGGAGCAGGGAGAGGGGCTGGCCGATGCCTCCGGCGGCGCCGAGAACGGTCACTTTCATGGACGGATCCTCCCTTCGACACGGTTGACGGAGCGGAACCCCGGGATTCGAGGGGTTCGGGACGGAACGCGAATGCTAGGCGGGGCACCGGGGGAGGTCAAGGGGATTTTAGCGGAAGTGAAGTCCCTTTAGCCTGGCTAAAGAGGCCTCCGGGGGAGTCCGGCGCGTCGTCCGGACATCGGCCGGGAGCCTCGCCCCCGGCGCGTTCTGTAGTCTGCGTGCAGGCCCTACAGGCCCGCCGGCTTGCAGAGGTTCTCGCCGCTCCGGGCGGTGCGCCCGCAGGTCCGGCACACGTACCGGGACTCCCGGACGAGACGCCGGAGTTTGTCCGAGTCGCCGTGGCGCGACACGATGCGGCAGAGATGGTCCGATTCCCGGCAGTGCTCCCCGCCCCGACAGTAGTGGACGCGTTCCGATTCCATGGGAGCCTCCCGTTGCCAGCGAGTTGGGCGCGGCGTCGAGTCTTCTTCGTACAGCACCCCGCCCCCGCTCGGAAATGGGGGAACGCCCCACCTTTCCCAGTGAATCGCCCCACCCCGGCCTCTCCGGACACCCTCCGCACGGAAGCAGGAAGGGCCGGATCCTGCGACCCGGCCCTCCACACCTGCGGGAACGAGGCTGTTCTACTTCTTGGCCATCCCCGAGATCGCCTCGTTGAGGATCTTGAGGCCCTTCTGCGACTCGTCCACGGAGCGGGTCAGGGACTCCCGAGCCAGTTCCGGGTTGTGGAAGCCGTCGGAGTTCTCAGCCGTCCAGTACTCCCAGAGGATGTGGGCGCGCAGGTGCTGGTCCTGGGCCTGCTTGACCGCATCCTCCGAGACGCCCGCCCTCTTGGCCTCGCCGATCTTGTCGATCAACTGGTCCAGCCAGAACTCGGCCTTGCGCAGTTTGCCCCGCACGTAGGCCTTGACCGAGTCGATGGCGTAGCGCGCCTGCTCCTCGGTCCAGTCGGCGTGGCAGTTCAGGCACGTCTCCTTGAGCATGAAGCGCGGCGTGACCGCGAAGTGGGACGTGTATTCCTTGCCGGTCTTCTCATCCTTCATCTTCGGGGTATGGCAGTCGTCGCACTGCACGCCCGCCTTGGAATGCTTGGACTCGTAGAACGTCTCCGACTCCGGGTGCTGGCCCTTCCAGAGCGGGCCGCCGGTGAAGGTGTTCTTGAAGTCCAGGAAGTTGACCTGATTCACGTAGTGGTCGTAGAGCCCGAGCACGTCCTTGTATGGGAAGTGGTTCGTCCGGCGGTCCTTCATGGTGACCTTCTCGCCGGTCTTGGTGTCGGTGCCCGGGTTGCAGTTGTACTCCACGTGACACTGGCCGCACTGCAGGCGGGAGTCGTACTTGTCGAGCAGGGCGATCTTGCGGGTGAACCCGCGGAGGCCCATGTCGACCACCTTGATGCCGGTGCGGTTGGGGTCCTTGTGCCACAGGGTATCCGCCTCGGGCCGGGTCAGGGCCTCGATGAGCCCGTCTCGCACGATGCGGGGCTTGGCCGCGTGGGGATCGTGGCAGGTGTGGCAGTTCAACCCGTGCTGGAGGCTCCGCGCGAGTTCCACCACGTTGGAAGCCCGGGACCACTTGGCCCCCACGTCCGGATCGCCCATGTAAGCCCAGTCGAGGATCTGGTCCTGGCTCTTGCACTGGAGGCACACCGGGTTGGCGGCCGGCGCGCTCTGGGGCAGGAACGCCTTGTGCTCGATGGAGTCCGGCCAGTTGTCCTGCAGGTAATCCCAGGCCTTCTTCCCCGCGGGTTGAACCACGTACCCCCAACCCTCCTTCGGCTGGAACCGGCCTCCGTACGCCCGGTCGACCACGTAGTGGTCCACCAGCATCCACGGATGGCTGCGGGTCAGCGCGTGCTCCTTGGTGAACCCGTGGCCCGCCATGAGCTTGTCCCAGAACGGGTTGGGCGCGCGGATGGTGAGCTGGGACTTCTCGTCGCGGGCCGGGCGGTGGTAGGCCGTCTGCAGGAAGCTCTTGTACTGCGCTTCATGGCACTCGCCGCAGGTCTCCCATCCCATGCTGGTCACCGGGCGCGTCTCCGGCGTCTGGTCCTTCAGATGTCCGGCAAGGCCCGAATGGCAGTACGCACAGTTGACCCCTTCGTGCTTCCCGCCCTTGTGCAGCGACTGAACCACGTCGTGGCAGTCGTAGCACTCCGCTGCCTTCACTTCGGGCTCGGCCGGCTTGGCCGACGCCGTCCCGGCGACCCACAGGGCGGCCAGGCCGATCCCCAAATAGGACACTACCCTCCGCGTCTCCCTCATCCGACACCTCCTCTCCTGCTCTCCCATCCCTGCCGCGAATTGCGGCAGGCAGTCCCGACCGGTCTCCGTCGGGCCCCAGCGGCCCACCGGAGACTCGTCATCCCCTTCACGACCTTCGCGGGAACCCTAGCCAACTCCGGGCGACGACTCTTTGACCCTGGTCAAGGCCTGCGCGGCGGTCCTTCGGCCCCGCCTTCCCGCGCCGCAGGCAGCACCTCTCGTTTGGACACGGGCACCCATCGGTCTCCCTCCTTCTCGAAGACGACCTCGAAAGCGCCGTCGGAGCCCTCCTCCCAATCCTTGGCGTACATGGCCTCCAGGGTGAGGGCCTTGCGGAAGAACAGGGCGAAAGGATATCGGACCACCCCAGCTTCGCCATGGCCGTTGGGCTCGCAACCGGGGACACCGAACCTTCGGTACGCCTGCCCCGGCCCCCGGTGGCAGGCGTGGGAGGGAACGTCGAACTGCACGGTCTCCTCGACGCCCCGCGGCGCATCAGTGCTGGAGTTCCGGATTTGGTCCTGCTCGGTCTGGA
The DNA here is from genome assembly GCA_964548515.1 of uncultured Thermodesulfobacteriota bacterium. Taxonomy (GTDB): domain Bacteria; phylum Desulfobacterota; class Deferrisomatia; order Deferrisomatales; family JACRMM01; genus CAZGRT01. Next base: position 11,634 of record CAZJSF010000002.1, on the reverse strand, counting down.
GCACCTGGCGGTACGCCTCGGCCGCAGCCCCGAGACCCGGCGGGCACTCGACGGCCAAGATACGCTCCCCGACGAGGCACAGCAGCAGGCCGACGGCCGCGACGAACCTACGCACCGGGCGGCTCCCCGGCACCCCACAGGCCGTAGCGGTCCCGCACCCGGCGGGAAAGCTCTCGCAGGAGGTCGTAACACGCCTCCACCGTGGCTCCCTTGTCCGGGTTGACCAGCGCGCAGGTGGCGGGGAGGAGGAGGCTCCGGGGAAGGAGTTCTTCCCGCCGCAGCCCCCTCTTTTCCAGGAGGTCCCACAGCCCCTCGAGGTGGTCCAGGAGCCCCTGGAGGTCCGACGCCCGGAACTCGTCGTAGTTGGCGGGCACGATGCCCCACCCCACAACCCCGTCCCGGTCCAGGAACGAACGCAGACTCGGGATGTAGTTGACGAAGCGGTCGCCCCGGCCGAAGGCGTTGAACGAGAGCACGTCCATGGGAGTGCGCAGCAGGAAGTCCCAGTCGGGGTTCCCGCAGAGGTGCACCCCCCTCTTGCCCTCCACCTGGGAGAAGAAGTGGTCCAGGTCCAGCCGGGCCTGGCCGTCGCTGTACCCGGAGAGCGAGGAGAAGATGAACTCGAGCCCGGGTTCGTCCACGAACATGAAGGCGTTGGGGTTCCTCCCCGCCAACTCCCGGCCCATGACGTTGACCTTCCGGGCCATGAAGTCCAGGAGCAGGGGTCGCACCTCGTCGCTGTAGACGAGCGGCCGGTCGTTCTCGTCCTTGACGCTCAGCCCGAAGGACACGGGGCCCTCGAGTTGGCCCCGGATCGCGGCGTAGCGCGAGAGGTCGAGTTCGAGGAAGCGGCGGTACACCACCGAATACCTCTCGGAGAGCCGGTAGAGGTCCGGGTCCTCGATGCGTTCGACGAACGGCTCCAACTCGTCGTAGAAGCGCTCCGTGGAGAAGTCGATCCGGCGGTTGCCCTCGTCGATGCGGATTCCGGGGAAGTTCTCGGAGACCTGGACGTACATGTCCTCGTAGTAGGACAGCCGCGGCAACTGGGGCCAGAAGGGGATGTCCAGCGACAGCGCCAGGTCGAGGGCCCGGTCCACGTCGGTGTGGGGCAGGATGCCCATGGCGGTCGTTCGGCAGTTCCCCGGAATCCGCGGCACGCGACGTTCCCCTTGTGAAGGATGACGCGACGCACTATAGCTGCCCCGGTGGAATGCGCCATTGACCGAGGTCAAGGGCGAGCGGCAGAAGTACGGCGCAGACTCCCGGGGGTGCCCGGGAACCTCTGGACGGGGGAAGAACGCGATGTCCCAACTCGTGGCCTGTCGGTTCCCGGGCGGCGTCATCCTGGCGGCGGACCGCCGGGTCGCCGTCGTCCGGGCCGGCGAGCCCCAGGTCCATTCCGTGAAGAAGCTCTTCGCGCTGGGTTCCACCGCGGCCGTGGCCACGAGCGGGGCGGCGGTGGGCATCGCGGTGAGCCGCAACCTCCACCGGTTCCTGACGCGCCGGTCTTCGCCCCCTCTCGAGGAGGTGGAGGCCTACGCGCTCTCGGTGTTCCAGAAGGAGTACTCGGATTTCGTCCGGCAGGGGGAGCAGTGGTTCCGGAGCCACCCCGACGCACACCGCCTCTCCTACCTGCTGCTCGCCGGCCGCACCGGGGCGGGTGATTTCGCCTTCCGGTTCCACGGATCCGAGGCCCACCACGAGCCCTACCGGCTGGTTCCCACCGGCGACGTGCTCACCGCCCCGCGAAGGCTCGGCCTGGAGGGAAGGCTGGTGCGGGCGGCGGCGGCAGGCGCCCGAGGGCCCGCACTGCTCGACGTCGTGCTCGAAGGACTGCGTGTCGTAGCCGCCAGGGAGGAGGCGGTGGGTCCCCCGTTCGACTACGTGCTCTTCGACGCCGGGGGGGTCAGGACCGGTTCCTCCGACGGGTAGTGCCGGAAGCCGGAGGCGAGGAGGAGGTCAACGCCCGGAGCGCATCCAGGGGGGCGGGCCGTAACGGAATCGGTTCAGTTGCGAGACCACGGCGAAACCGACGTCGTTGAAGCAGAAGCCCTCCTTCCGGACGAAGGCATCCGTGTAGGCGGTCCCTGGGAACTGCCGGAAGTCGAACCGTGCCAGGAGGTCCGTGGGGTCCAGTTGGAGGCAGACGCCGTCGTGCTCGATCTCCACCCAGGCGTGCTCCACCAGGGCATCGCCCGCCGCGATCTCCCCGGTCACGACCCGCACCGCCGAGGAGGGCATACCCATCGCGCGGTACAGGCTGGCCAGCAGGGCCGCCTTGCCCAGGCAGCTCCCGGCCCTGTCGCGAAGGGTCTGCTCCGGGCTCCCCGCGGGCAGGTTGGGGTGGAAGCGGATGGAGTCCCGCACGAAGTAGTACGCGGCTTCGTAGGACCCCAGGTCCTTCACGCACATGTTCACGGCGGGCGAGTCGGGCTCGACGAGGTCCACGTAGTCGGCCGTGTGCACCACCCGCATGTCGTGGAACCGGGCGTCCGGGCCTTCCCTCCAGCGCTCCCACAGCATCCCAGCGAAAAACCCGGCGACCGAGGCGGAGATGACGATAAAAACCACCTTCCTCATGGGCCTTTTCTACCGTGCGGCCTCGGGTGGGGTCAAGCGGAGCCGGACGGCGCCGCCTCCGCCCGGTCCGGTCACGGGCTCAGGCTCACGTAGTACCCGACGCGGCCCCGCTGGACGACGAGAACCACCGTCTCCCTCTGGCTGGCCTGGAGCAGGGCCTCCCGGTACTCCGCCACACTCCCCACCGGCACGCTGTTGACCTGACGGACCAGGTCCCCGGCTTCGATGCCCGAATCCGCCGCCGCGCTCCCCCTGCGGACGCCCGCCACGAGGACGCCGCCGCGCCGGCCCGGGGCCTCCGCCACCGACAGCCCGAGCCACGATTCGCTCAGCGACTCCACGTACGCGGCCGGAATCTCCCGGGCCACCGCGCCGACGGAGACCTCCTTCCCGTCGCGCAGCACCCGAAGAACCAGTTTGCTCCCCGCGGTATACCCCGCGAGGCGCTCGAAGAAGTCGTCACGGTCGCGCACCGTGCCGGAGCCCAGGGCGACCACCACGTCCCCCCTCTCCAGGCCGGCCTCCTGCCCCGGGCTCTCCTCGAACACCCGCGTCACCAGGACGCCTCCCTTCTGGGGGACCCCGAAATGCCGCGCGAGTTCCGGGGTCATGTCCTGCACGTGGATCCCGAGCCAGGCCCGGTGCACCTTCCCGTAGGCGATGAGGTTGTCCACGATCCGCTTGGCCTTGTCGATGGGGATCGCGAAGCCGATGCCCTCCGCCCGCTGGTAGATGGCGGAGTTCACCCCCACGAGGTCGCCGGCGATGTTGAGCAGCGGCCCCCCGGAATTGCCTGGGTTGATGGAGGCGTCGGTCTGGATGAAGTCCGTGTACACCCGGTCGTTCGCCCCGCGGATGGTCCGGTTCAGCGCGCTCACCACCCCGGTGGTCACGGTGTGGGACAGGCCGAACGGGTTCCCGATGGCGATCACCGTCTCCCCGATCATCAGGTCCTCGGACGTCCCCATCGCGAGAAACGGAAGGGACTCGGGGGCCTCCACGCGGAGGACCGCCAGGTCGGTGCGGCTGTCGGCGCCTACCAGCTGCGCCTCGTACTCCTCGCCGCTGGCGCGCGTCACCAGGATGCGGGACGCGTTCTGCACCACGTGCTCGTTGGTCAGGACCAACCCGTCGGCCCGGATCACGACGCCGGACCCCAGGCTGCGCTGCCGGCGTTCGGTCTCGGGCAGATCGCCGAAGAAGTCCCGGAAGAACTCGTCGAAGAACGGGCTGAACCGCTGGAATGGGCTCCCGACCCGGGTGACGATCTCCACGCCGATGTTCACCACGGCCGGCGACGCCTTCCGGACGGCGAGCACCACCGGCGTCTCCCGAGGATTCGGCTTCGCCGCGGCCCCGGGCGCCCCCGACAACGCCGAAACCAGCAAGACGGCCAGAACGATCCGGATCTTCCCGCGCATGATCCCTCTCTCGCATCGTTGAAACCCACCCGCCGGCCTTCGACGGCCGCGCCCCATAGGTAACACCCGCCGTCGACCCTCTTCAACGACGTTGCATCCTCCCGACCCTTCTTCTAGGCTTTGGCGCGACGGCGCCACTCCGACGCGGGGGACCTCATGCTCCGACTCTTCCTCTGCCAGATGAATCCCACCGTCGGCGACATCGGGGGAAACGCGGAGAAGGTACGCGGCGGCCTGCGGAGCGCCCGCCGCTGCGGCGCCAACCTGGCGGTCTTCCCCGAGTGCGCTCTGGTCGGCTACCCGGCGGAGGACCTGCTCTTCAAGTCGCAGTTCATCCAGGACAACCGGGAGGCCCTCGAAGCGATCCGGGAGGAGACCAGGGGGCTCACGGCCGTGGTCGGCTTCGTGGAGCGGGCGGACGACCTGTACAACGCGGCCGCCGTCTTCCACAACGGGGAACTCCGGGGGATCGCCCGAAAGTCGATCCTCCCCAACTACGGCGTCTTCGACGAGGACCGGTACTTCCAGACGGGTCGTGACACGTCGGTGTTCCGCTTGGGCCGGTGCACCTTCGGCGTCACCATCTGCGAGGACGTGTGGTATCCGTCGGGCCCGGCCCGCACGCAGGCCCTCTCCGGGGGAGCCGAGCTCCTCGTGAACATCTCGGCCTCCCCGTACCACGCCGGCAAGGTGCAGGCCCGCGAGCGGATGCTCTCCACCCGCGCCACCGACAACGCCGCGGTTCTCGCCTTCTGCAACCTGGTGGGAGGCCAGGACGAGCTGGTATTCGACGGCAACTCGCTGGTGCTCTCGCCCCGGGGCGAGGTCCTCGCCCGGGGGCTGCCCTTCGAGGAGGACCACGTGGTGGTGGACGTGGATCTGGAGCAGGCCTTCTCCCAGCGCCTGCGAGACCCGCGGCGGAGGGTCGCCCTCCACCGCGAGAGCCTCGGGGTGCCCCTGGCCGGCTGCGTGGAGCTGCCCGAGGTTCCCCCGCGCGAACGGACCCCTCTGCCATCCCGGGAGATCGAGCCGGTCTCCGGCGCGGAGGAGGTGTACCGCGCCCTGGTCCTGGGCTGCCGGGACTACGCCCGCAAGAATCGTTTCGAGCGGGTCATCCTGGGGTTGAGCGGGGGCATCGACTCGGCGCTGAGCGCATCCATCGCCGCGGACGCACTCGGGCCCGACCAAGTGGTCGGCGTTACCATGCCTTCTGCGTACTCGAGTGCGGGCAGCGTCTCGGACAGCCGCGCCCTGGCCGAGAACCTCGGCATCGAGTTCCGTGAGATCCCGATCGCCCCCGTATTCGAAGCCTTTCGGCACGTGCTGGAGCCTGCGTTCCGGGGCACGGAGCCCGGGGTGGCCGAAGAGAACCTCCAGGCCCGCATCCGGGGCACCCTCTTGATGGCGCTCTCCAACAAGTTCGGCTGGCTCCTCCTGAGCACCGGGAACAAGAGCGAGACGTCGGTCGGATACTGCACGCTCTACGGCGACATGGCAGGCGGGCTCAACATCCTCAAAGACGTCCCCAAGACATTGGTCTACCGACTCGCCCACTGGCGAAACGCCGAGGCCCGGCGGCCGTGGATCCCGGAAGCGACCCTCGTCAAGGAACCGAGCGCGGAACTCAGGCCGGACCAGCGGGACACCGACTCCCTGCCCCCCTACGAACTCCTGGACCCGATCATCCTGGGCTATGTCGAGGAAGACCGATCCCTCGAGAGCCTGGAGGCCCAGTTCGGCAGGGAGGAGGTGGAGCGGGTGGCGGCCATGGTGGACCGCAACGAGTACAAGCGCCGACAGGCCGCACCCGGGATCAAGATCACGCCCCGCGCCTTCGGCAAGGACCGGCGTTTTCCCATCACCAGCGCCTACCGTCCCCGCCGATGAGCCGGGGGAGGGCTCTCCGCGCCTCGGCCTTGACACCTCCTGTCGCGGACCTAGATTTCGAGCGAATCCGCGGCGTTGCCGGATGCCTTGTTCTTCGGCCGCGGAGAAAGGAGGAGCGTCATGGCCCTGATCAAGTGGGAACCGCGTCGTGGGGAGTTGGAACCGGTACGGAGCCTGCGGCAGGAGGTGGACCGCCTCTTCGAGGACTTCTTCCGCGGTTGGCCGAGGCCATGGACGGGCGGGCTGTTCGCTGCGGGAGAGGGGGGGGTCGCCCCGAAGGTCGATCTGAAGGAGGGGGAAAAGGAGTTGGTCCTGTCCGCCGAGGTGCCAGGTCTCCAAAAAGAGGAGATCGGCATCAATATCGCAGAGGATAGCGTGACGATCAGCGGCGAGCGCAAGACCGACAAGGAGACGAAGGAGGAGGGGTACTACTACCGGGAGAGTTCCCGGGGAGCCTTCCACAGGGTGGTGCCGCTGCCGTGCCCGATCCTCGCGGACAAGGCGAAGGCGACGCTGAAGGACGGCGTGCTCACCCTGACGCTCCCGAAGGCGGCGCCGTCGAAGACCAAGAGCGTCAAGATCAAGGTGGAATAGAGCCAGGCCGCCACAGCACCCGTCGCAGGAAGGGGACCGGTCGGTCCCCTTCTTCGCGCCGGCAGGCATCCTTTTTGCCGTGGGGTGCCGAGACGAACCCTGCTATCTTGATTGGCCGCCGGACCAAAGCGGGAATCCGACGCCATGAACCTCCAAAAGACACTTCGGTACTTCTACTACCGCAGCGTGCGCCTGCACGGGAAACCCCACGAGGTCGCGATGGGGATGGCCATCGGTCTCGCCGTGGGGATGACCCCCACGATGGGCGTCCAGATGCCCATCGCCATCGCCATCGCGGCCCTGGCCGGGCAGAGCAAGATCGCCGCGGGGGCCGGCGTGTGGATCACGAACCCGGTCACGGCCCCGGTCGTCTACTTCGTGACCTACGCCCTGGGCGCCTTCATCCTCGGCCAACCGCTCCACCCCCCGACCGGGTTCCTGCACACCATCACGCACCTCAAGACACTCACCTGGAACGTGTTCCTGCCGCTCCTGGTGGGCGGCGTCATCTCGGCGATTCCCATGGGCATCACCGGCTATTGGATCACCTACCAGGCCATCGTCGCCTACCGGCTGCGCATCCGGCACCGTCGGGCCAGCCGACTGCACCGGTGGCGGTGGAGTCCCCAGGCCGGCTGGCACCGGGTGACCCTCTCCCCGGAGCAGGGAGGACGAGAGGGTGAATGACCGGGAAAGGGCGAAACGGATCGACGGAATCCTCGCAGAGCGGTATCCGGAGACGACGGCGCTGCGCTTCTCGAACGCGTTCACCCTCCTCGTGGCCGCCATCCTCGCGGCCCAGTGCACCGACGAGCGGGTCAACCGCGTGACCGAAGGCCTCTTCGTGCAGTTCCCCGACGCCAAGGCCTTCGCCGACGCCGACCCGGCCGCCCTCGAGCAGGCCGTGAGGTCCACGGGGTTCTACCGGCAGAAGGCAAGGGCTCTCCGGGCATGCTGCCGCCGACTGGTGGAGCGCTACGGCGGGGAGGTTCCGGAGACGGTGGCGGAGATGACCACGCTTCCCGGGGTCGGCCGGAAGACGGCCAACCTCGTTCTCGGCAACAGCCGGGGAGTTCCCGGGATCTTCGTGGACACCCACGTCAAGCGGGTCTCCCACCGGCTCGGGCTTTCCAGCAGCGCCGACCCGGACCGGATCGAGGGGGAACTGACTCCCCTGGTTCCCGAGGAACGACAGGTGGCCTTCTCCAACCTGCTCACCCACCTGGGTCGGGACGTGTGCACCGCCCGGAGGCCCCGGTGCCCTTCGTGCCCGCTGACGGACCTCTGCCCCCGCATCGGGGTCTCCTGAAGCGAGGCGCGCGCCCCAGGCTCCCTTTCCTGCCCCGCCTCAGGACTTCCGGCTCGTCTTGGCGAAGAAGGCGGCATACTCCCTCGCCACGCTCCTGCTCTTGCACGCCGGGCACTTGACCGCCTTCCTGCCGACCTCGCTCGGCCGCATCTCGACCTCGAAGCCCTCGCCGCACTTCCTGCACCGGTAGTCGTAGAGCGCCATGTCCGCCTCCCTTCCCGCGTGCCGCCCGCGGGCGACTGCGTGTCGTCATTCGGCGGAAAAGGAATAGTTTCACGCAGCCTCGTGTCAAGGCCGCGGCTAAAGGCCTGCCGACGAAAGGCCGAAGCGTTCCCCACGCCTTGACCCGGGAAGAGACCCCGGACCGGAACCGGCGTGGAGGCCCGATGCCCGACCTGTGCGATTTCCTGCGGCGGTGTGCGGAGAGCGAACGCCTGGTCCGCGACTTCTACCGACTGGTCGCCGACCGTTTCGCGGAGGACGAGGAGGCGGCCGAGTTGTTCTCGAAGATGGCGATCGAAGAAGAAGGCCACGCCAAGTCCTTCGAATTCCTGCTGGCCGTCGCCAGCCGATACCGGGGCCGGGCTACGGTCCACGAAAACTTCGAGCCCAACCTCGAGCGCCTGCGGCGCGGTGTCGACCGGGCGACCGAGTCGCTCCGCGGAGCCCACCCGGGGTCCCTCGCAGACGCGGTGGGAATCGCGTGCCTCATCGAGGCGACGACCCTCGAACGGGACAAGGGCGCCTTCGCCGACGTCCCGGACCACGAGTTCCGCAGCCTGCTCGACGGGGTGGTAGTGAGCGACGAGGGTCACCGGCGCAAGTTGGAAGCGTTCCGCCAGGCGCTCATCGAAGCCGCCTGAGCCCCGGCGCCCCGCCCGCACGAATCCGGGAAGACCCGTTCAGGTGCTGGGGCAGGACGATCCCGCACTCCCCAATTTCACCGCGCAGAACTCCCCGCACATGCTGCACACGGTCTCGTCGGCCGGGAGGCACCGCGACCGGACCTCCCGCGCACGTTCGGGGTCGATGGCGAGCCGGATCTGCCCCTCCCAGTCCAGCCCGGCGCGCGCCCGGGCCATGGCGTCGTCCCAGTCCCGGGCACCCGGAACTCCCTTCGCCACGTCCGCCGCGTGGGCCGCGATCCGAGAGGCCACGACCCCCGTCCGCACGTCCTCCGCGTCGGGGAGCCCCAGGTGCTCCGAGGGCGTCACGTAGCAGAGGATGTCGGCCCCCGCCATGGCCGCGATGGCCCCGCCGATGGCCGACGTGATGTGGTCGTACCCGGGGGCGACGTCGGTGACGAGGGGCCCGAGCACGTAGAACGGAGCCCCGTGGCACAAGCGCTTCTGGAGGGTCACGTTGGCCTGGATCTGGTCCAGTGGCACGTGCCCCGGCCCCTCGATCATCACCTGGACCCCCGCCTCCCACGCCCGGCGGGTGAGCTCCCCCAACACCACCAGTTCGTGGACCTGCCCACGATCCGTGGCGTCCGCCAGTGCCCCCGGCCGGAACCCGTCTCCGAGGCTCAGAACCACTTCGTGGGCGCGGCAGATCTCCAGGAGCCGATCGAAGTGTTCGAAGAGCGGATTCTCCCTCCCCTGCCGCCGCATCCACGACACCGTGAACGACCCGCCCCGGCTCACGACCCCCAGGAGTCGGGGATGCCCCTCGAGGCGGGCGACGCTCTCCCTCGTGATCCCGCAGTGCACGGTGAAGAAGTCCACCCCCTCCTCGGCCTGGTCCTCCAGCACGCGGAAGATCCCCTCCGCGTCCATCTCCGCCACCGTGCGGCCGGCCGCCACAGCCTCGGCCGCGGCCTGGTAGAGGGGCACGGTCCCCACGGGCACGTCGCACCCGGCGAGCACGCGACGCCGGATCTCGGGGAGCGGCCCGCCGGTGGACAGGTCCATCACCGTGTCGGCACCGGCTGCCAGAGCGGCTCTCAGCTTGACCATCTCCAGTTCGACGTCCATGCGGTCCCCGGAGGTGCCGATGTTGGCGTTCACCTTGGTGCGCAGCCCCTTCCCGATGGCGAGGGGGCGGCACGCCGTCCGGCTCCGGTTGCGGCAGACGATGGACTCGCCCCGGGCCACCAATGCAGCAAGGGCTCCAGGGGCCACCCCCTCGGCCGCGGCGGCGGCGCCGACGAGATCGGGGACCCCGCCCCCACGGACCGACTCCAGCAGCGTCATCCGGCTCTCCTCGCGTCCAGGGCCCGGGCCACGGAGACGACCCGCCGAGCCACCTCCACGGCGTCGCCCCCGAAGATCCGGACCATCGGCTCCTTCCCCACGTCACCCTCGTCGAAGACCGCGTCCGGCGCGAACCCGCACCTTTCGAGCACGCTCAGCGTCCCCCACTCGAGGGACGAGCCCTCGGCACGCTTCACGGCCTCGGGCTCGTCGGCCCGGCTGAAACCTTCCACCGTCAGCCCCTGCCCGCGGCAGGCGGCGAGCACGTCCTCCCCGTAACGCACGTTCATGACGGCGCGGAACTGGCTCCCCCACCGCGCCGACGCCAGGAGGATCTTCGCCATGTGCCGGCTCGCCCCGAACCGGGGCCCGTCCACGCGCCCCACCCGCTCCCCCCAGCGGACGATCCGCCCCGGGAACGCGGCCACGTCCCCGAAGTCGACCGCCCCCGGCAGGGCCTCGGCCAGATTGGACTGGACCTCGGGGATCAATCCCACCGGGTTTTCCGCCTCGAGCACCGCCCAGGCCTCCCTCAACCGCTCGAGCACCGCGTTGTGCCCACCGAGGCGAACCGCGGCGTAGGGGTTGGTCGGCCCGTGGCCGGCCCCGAGGTCGTAGGCCTCCCGCACCGCCGTCTGGAGCAGGGCCAGGGCCTTGGCCACGGCCTCGGCCAGGGGTTCCCCGCGCGCCAGGTGCGCGGCGATCGCCGCCGAGAGCGTGCAGCCCGTGCCATGGGTGTTTCGGGTGGCGACCCGCTTCGACCGGAACGTCTGCCGCAGCCCGCTTCGGTCGGCGAGGCGGTCTTCGACCCACTCGCCCTCCCCGTGACCCCCCTTGAGCAAGACGGCCCCCGGCCCCAGGTCGAGAATGCGGCGGCACGCCTCCCAGGCATCGTCCCCGGAGCGCACCTCGATCCTCGCGAGGGCCTCGGCCTCGGGGAGGTTCGGCGTGACGACCGTCGCGCGGGGCAGGATCTCCCGCACCAGAGCCGCCTGGGCGTCGGCGCGGAGCAGCGAGGCACCCCCTTTGGCCACCATGACGGGGTCCACCACCAACCGACCAACGGGTCGTCGTTCCAGGACCCGCGCCACGACGGCGATGATGTCCGCGGAGAAGAGCATGCCGGTCTTCGCCGCGTCCGCGCCGATGTCGGAGAGCACGCTCTCCAGTTGGGCCTCCACGGCCTCCGGGCTCAGGGGGTACACCGCCTGGACACCGAGGCTGTTCTGCGCGGTGGCCGCGGTGACCGCGGAGGAGCCGTGGCACCCCAGCAGCGCGAAGACCTTCAGGTCGGCCTGGATGCCGGCGCCGCCTCCGGAATCGGAGCCGGCGATCGTCAGGACTCGGGAGGGCGTGTGGGTCGGCATGGATCACTCCGGAACGCAGGGGGGCCGGCGTGGACCGGCCCCGGGTTCACGCCGTGGAAGAGCCCAGGCCCTGTCGTCCGACTCCCGGTACGCGCGGGCGCGGCACGCGACGTCGGGAACGAGGAACAGCCCGCCCAGCACCGCCGCCCCGGCCGCGCCGGCCCCGGCCGCTAGGGCGAGGCGATCGGGCGTGAGGCCGCCGAGGGCCAACACCGGCATCGTGCGCCCCCGCAGGGCGGCTCGGAACCCCTCGGGGCCGAGAACCGGCGAAACCGCCT
>CAZJSF010000001.1:11371-41428 GCA_964548515.1 uncultured Thermodesulfobacteriota bacterium | reverse complement strand
GGCGGCGGCGATGCCGAGCAGGACCGCCGCGGCCCTCAGGGCGGCTGTCATCCCAGGATCCTCGCCAGGTTGCCCCCGAGCACCCCGGCCCGTTCGTCGGCCGTGAGCCCCGAAGCGTCCATGTCGGCCCGATACCTCGGCAGTTCCAGCAGGGGATAGTCGCTCCCGAAGACGAGCCGGTCGGCTCCGGCGGCGTCCAGCGCCGACCGGTAGGCAGCGGGCTTGTACAGGTACGGTCCGGCCGCCGTGTCGTAGTACACGTTGCGCAGGACCTCGTCAGCGTCCTTGCGGAGCAGGTGGTAGACGAACAGCCCTCCCCCCCAGTGGGCCAGGATCCACGTGGTGGAGGCGTGGGCCCGCACCAGTTCGTAGAGGTCCGACGGCCCCATCGTCGCCTTCCCCGCGTACTCGTGCCCGACGGGCTCGTTGGCGTGCAGGAGCAGGGGAACCCCTGCCTCCCGGCACAGCTCCGCGAAGGGGCCGAGCGCCTTCCGCACGTCGGGACCGAGGCCGGCGGCGTACGTCGCCAGTTCTCCTAGCCCGCGTGCCCCCGCGGCGAGGCACCGCTCGGCTTCCCGGAGGGCGCCGCCGTTCGCGAGGGGGTTCACGCATCCCAGTGGCAGGATCCTCTCCGGGAACAGCCGCGCCGCGTCCAGGACGTAATCGTTGCCCCGGCGAGCCGTCTCGGCGTCCCGCCACGGGAACCCGAAGGTGCACGCCGCCCCGATCCCGTTCCTGTCGAGGTAGGCGACGAGGTCCTCGGCGCCCACCAGACGGGACCGGGGGTCTCGGTAGAGGAGGGAGAACTCCTCCTCTCCCTCGAAGAACCTCCGGCGGTCCGCCCGGACCTCGGGGGGAAAGATGTGCGTGTGCGCGTCGAGAACCATGGATCGCGGGCGCCTCCCCTCTGCGGCGCGCGGCATCATACCCGGCGCGCGGAAAACCTGTCCACAGGAGGCCGGCTCACGCGAGGCCCCCCGCCGGGGCCCGGCGGGAGGCGTGCCGGGCGGCCAGGAGGGTTCCTGCGGCACAGGCGCGGCCCAGAACCAGCGCGATCGCCGCGGCCTGCACGCCCACGAGTTCCAGGTGGCCAACGCCCACGTAGAGAACCAGCGCGATCCCGGAGACTTCCGCAACCGTGGCCGCGGTGATGGGTGCCGTGACGCGGCCGTTCATGAACAGGGCGCGCAGGTGGGAGAGGGCTACGGTGAGCGCGGGCACGACGATGAGAACGCGGGTGGGTGCCACCGCGAGGCGGACCAGATCCTCCGGAAGCCCCGACACCGACCGGAACCAGAAGTCGGCCGCCGGGCTGAGGGCGAGGAGCGTCAGGCCTCCGCTCGCCGCCACGCCCAGGCCGACGGCGAAGCGACGGAGTTCCGGTGCGCCCTTCTCGTCCTCGCGCAGCAGCGCCAGCCCGACTTCCTGGTACGAAAGCCCCAGGCAGCTGAACAGGAAGACCAGGGCGCGCACCACAGGGAACACGGCCAGGGATTCCAGAGGCGCCTTCGCGTGGCCCAACGCCAGGGTGATGAGCGGATGGACGGCGAGGGTGAGGGTCGTGCTCAGGGCCAGGGGGAAGTAGAACGCGGAGATCGCGCGATAGGACAGGGAGGGGTCGCGCTCTCCGGGCACGGTGCGGAGCGAGCGGACGGACCCGGCCGCCATCCCGCGTACCGCCGCGGCTTCCGCCAGGACGCCGGCGGAGAGCGCCGCGGCTCCGACCAGCGCGCCGGGGAGGCCGGACGGGGCGAGGACCGCGGCACTCACCGCCATGACCACCAGACGGACGGCCGTACCGTACCCGACCCTGCGGGTCGAGCCGTGACGGATGAGGATCCCCTGGTACAGCCGACGATACCCGATGGCCGCAGGCCAGGGGAGGAGGAGCGCCAGGGACGTCCGCGTCAGCCCCGCCACCGGCTCGGGCAGGCCCAGGAGCGTTCCCGAGACCCAACGGAAGGCGGGTTCCCACAGGAGGGCGACGAGGCAGCCCGTCACGGCGGCGCTCAGTGCGATGGTGAAGCGGCGGAACCTCGCGTAGGAATCGGGCCCCCGGACCAGCGTGGTCGCCGCCCCCATGAGCATGATCACCGGGGCCTCGAGGATGAGCGCGAAGGAGACCGAGACGCCGAAGGCGGCGAGGTTGACCTTGGGATCGGGCAGCCGGGCGAGCACGGCGGCCAGGAACGGCCCCTCCGTCGCCATCATGAGCCAGGTCGAGGCCAGGGGGAGCCAGAAGCGTGCGATGGTCCCCACCGGGAGGCCGGGAGGGGAAGGCTCGCGTGCAGGGGTCACGACGGGTCAGCCTCGGGCAGGGGCGGGAACGCGGGTGCCACCGTAGCACCTCTGCGCCCGCGTTGCTGGGGGGACGCCCTCTGCGGGCGCCGCTCGGTAGCGCTCGGGAGGAAGAAGGGGAATCCCCTAAACTCCCGAGCGCCGACGACCGATAAACACGGGGAACGCGCTCCGTCTTGACTGAGCGGACCCGAATGTTATCGTACGCGGGTTTTGGTCCTCTCAGACAGGGGAGTGGATGATGCTGGGCAGAAATACTTGGTGTGGGCTCGCCGTCGCCGGGCTCGTGGGCTGCGCGGGAGCCCCGCCCCAGTCGCCCGGACCGGACTGGCAATCCCGGGTGGAGGAACTGTCGAAGACCCAGGCCCGGCTCGAGATGCGAATCGACGAGGTTTCGCGGAACCTCTTGTCGCTCCGGGAGCGGTTGGACGCCCAGGAGTCCGCCCTCGCCGCGGCCAAGGCGGCACGGGTCGAAGCTCCGGCGTCGGCTCCGCCGCTGCGGGTGGTGAAGCTCGAGCCCGGAGTCCCGGAGCCGGCGGCGCCCGGGGGGCGGGAGCCGTCGCCGGCCGCCGATCTCTACCGACGGGCGTTCAACGCGTTTCGGGAGGGGAGGTACGGGCCGGCGATCCTGGATTTCGAGGAGTTCCTCCGGCGGAACCCGGAGCACGAGTACGCCGACAACGCGCAGTACTGGATCGGCGAGAGCTATTTCACGCAGGGCCAGTTCGAACAGGCGGTGGTGGAGTACGAACGCCTCCTGTCGCGGTATCCGCAGAAGAGCCGGGTGCCGGACGCTTTGCTGAAGATCGCGCTGTCGTACGAGAAGATGGGAGACCCGAAACGGGGCAGGGCATTCTTGGATCGTCTGGTGGCCGAATACCCTGAAACCGAGCCGGCCCGTGAGGCCCGCAAGTTGCTGAGCGCCGCGCCGTAGAGGGCGACGCAGGAGGGCACCGTGCGAAACGTCACACTGATGGTGATCGCTGCACTCGCGGCCGTGGGAGCCGCCCCGTGTTTCGCGGAGGAACCGGACCACCGGGTCGTGCGGGGCGAGACCCTCTGGGACCTCTCGGATCGATACTGGAGCGACCCGTGGACCTGGCCGGAGCTGTGGGCCCTGAACCCGCACTTCCGCAACCCCCACATCATCTTCCCGGGGGACCCCATCTTTCTCGACCGCGGACCGGCGAAGAGCGCGGTCCAGGAGGAGGACCGGGTCGTCCGGCTTCCGTGGGAGAAGCTGGAGCCGCCCTCGAGCGAGGGAGACGGTGCGCAGGCCGCGGCCGACCAGGCCCCGGAGATCGAGGAGCCGAAAGGGCCGCCCAAGGTGCTGCTCTCCCACGAGCAGGGCCAGGACTTCCTGGTGCAGGCGCCGGTGGACCGATGGGCAACGGTACACAACCGCCACCAGATCAAGGTCGCCTACACGGAGGGCGAGGACGTGGAGTTCGACCTCGCGTCCGGGGGAGAGGCTCTCCAGCCCGGTGATCTCGTGACGCTCTTCGACGACAGCGAACCGGTCGTCCACCCGGTGACCGGCGCCTTCCAGGGCTACTACGTGGAGGTGCTCGGCCACATGGAGGTGCTCGCCGTCCACGAGGGGAGGGGCGTGGGGCGGCTGCTCGAGACCTACGACGCGGTGGAAGACGGAGCCGGTCTCATGGCGTACCGGCCTCCCGTACGGGAGTTGGAACTGCAGAAGGGTCCCGACGCGGTGGACGGGATGATCCTCCGGGGCAAGCCCGGCCAGTCCATCTTCTCCACCGATGACCTGGTGCTGCTCGACCGGGGCGGAGAGGCGGGGCTGGCCCCCGGCGCGCTGCTCGAGATCCCGGTCACGGAGGGCAGCCGCAACGCCCAGGGCATGGTGGACCTCGGAACGCCCCTGGCGGTCCTGCTCGTCGTGGCTTCCGAGGGCTCGACCTCGACCGGCATCGTGCTGGAGAGCCGGGCCGCCGTGGAAGCCGGCGACCGCTTCGTGGGGAGCCCCTTTTCCCCTTGACTGCCTGAAGACCCCTTCCCTATAGTCGGCGTTTCCTAAAATTCTTAGGGAACGCCTGCGCTTTGCGTCCGGGCTGGGGTCGTCGATGTTCGAGTCCCTCACCGAAAAGCTTTCGGCGGCCTTCGCCTCCCTGAAGTCGAGGGGCAGGCTCGGGGAGAAGGACGTGGACGCCGCGATGCGGGAAGTCCGTCTCGCCCTGCTGGAGGCGGACGTCCACTACCGCGTCGTCAAGGACTTCGTGGCGACGGTCCGGGACCGTGCCCTGGGGCAGGAGGTGATGCAGAGCCTCACGCCCGGGCAGATGGTCGTCAAGATCGTCCACGAGGAGCTCGTGCGGGTGATGGGCGAGCAGGCCCCGTCGCTGTCCCTGCGAGGGACCCCGCCGGTCCCCGTGCTCCTCGTGGGGTTGCAGGGTTCGGGGAAGACCACCACCGCCGGCAAGCTGGCCCTCCACCTCAAGCGGACGGCCGGTCGGCGCCCGTACCTGGTTCCCGCCGACGTGTACCGCCCCGCGGCGATCCAGCAACTCAAGAAGCTCGGGGCGGACCTCGGCTTCCCGGTGTACGATTCCGACGCCTCCGGGGATCCGGTGGAGATCTGCGGGGCGGCCCGCGAGGAGGCCCGCCGGTCCGGGTGCGACGTGCTCGTGGTGGACACGGCCGGGCGCCTGCACGTGGACGAGCCGCTCATGGAGGAACTGAGGCGGATTCGTTCCCTGCTCCAGCCTGCGGAGATTCTCCTGGTGGCCGACGCGATGACCGGCCAGGACGCGGTCAACGTGGCGCGGGAGTTCGAGTCCGCCCTTGGGATCACGGGCGTCGTGCTCACCAAGATGGACGGCGATGCCCGGGGCGGTGCCGCCCTGTCGCTGCAGGCGGTGGCGAAGAAGCCCATCAAACTGCTCGGCGTCGGGGAGAAGCTCGATGCGCTGGAGGTCTTCCACCCGGAGAGGATGGCTTCCCGGGTCCTCGGCATGGGCGATCTCCTCGGTCTCATCGAGAAGGCGGAGCAGGCCCTCGAGGTGGGAGACGCCCGGGAGATGGAGGAGAAGCTGCGCAAGAGCGGTTTCTCCCTGGAGGACTTCCGCGATCAGTTGAAGATGTTCCGCAAGATGGGGAGCCTGGAAGATCTGGTGAAGAAGCTCCCAGGTGCCGCGGGTGCCCTGAAGGGTGCGCGGCCCGACGAGAAGGAGTTGGGCCGGGTCATCGCGATCATCGACAGCATGACGCCCCTGGAGCGACGGAAGCCGGAGATCCTCAACGGGAGCCGCCGGAGGCGGATCGCCGCCGGGAGCGGCACCCGCGTCGAGGACGTCAACCGGCTGATGAAGCGCTATCAGGAGGCCCGGAAGATGCTCAAACAGGTCCAGCAGATGGGCCTCGGCCGAGGAGGCCGGATGGGACGGCTGCTCTCCAAGGGACTGGGGCGCCTTCCCCTGATGCCGTAGGCCGGTTACCCGCCGCGCGCAGGCTTGTTCCACGAAACTCGCGCCGCAGAACCACGTCGAGGAGACGCACGCATGGCAGTGAAGATCCGTCTGGCCCGCCACGGGGCCAAGAAGAAGCCGTTCTACCGAATCGTGGCGACCTCTTCCGAAGCGCCCCGGGACGGACGCTTCCTGGAGGTGCTGGGCACCTACAACCCGCTCACCGAGCCTGCTGCGATCCAGGTGAAGGAGGATCGTGTGCTGGACTGGCTCGGCAAGGGTGCTCAGCCGTCCGACACGGTGAGGAGCCTGCTGCGGCAGACGGGCGTGTGGGCGAAGGCCCAGGCTAAGGCCTGAGCTTCGTTCCCGGACCCCCATGCCGCGGGTCCGCTATGTAGCGCTGGGCAGGATCGGCAGACCTCACGGGGTGCGCGGGGAGGTGAGGGTCGATCCGGGGGCGGGCCCGGCGGTCGACTACGGGCGTTACCGGCGATTCTTCCTGGCTCGGTCGGGGGAGCCTCGCCCGGTGCAGGTGGAGGGAGTTCGGCCCCACGGCCGGCTCGCGCTTTTCAAGTTCCGGGGTGTGGACGACCCGGAGGCGGCGAAGGAACTGACCGGTTCGATCCTCTACGTGGAGCGGGCGGAGATGCCTGCCCTCGGGGAGGACGAGTACTACCACGTGGACCTCGTGGGCTGTGGGGTGGTCGACGAGGAGGGCCGGGTGCTGGGGACGGTGGACGACGTGTTCCCCACCGGGGCCCACGACGTGCTCGTGATCGCGTCGAAGAGCGGGACGTGGATGCTGCCCGTGGTGGGCGAGACGGTCCTGGAGGTGGATCCCGAGGGCGGTCTGATCCGGGTCCGGGTCCCCGGCGGATTGGCCCCGTGAGGTTCGTCGTCCTAACGCTGTTCCCGGAGTACTTCCGCGGGCCCCTGGATGTCGGCATCCTGAAGCGGGCCCGGGAGGAGGGGCGGATCGAGGTTTCCCTCGTCGATCTGCGGCCGTTCGGGGAGGGGCGGCACCGAATCGTGGACGACTACCCCTTCGGGGGCGGGGCCGGCATGGTCATGAAGCCGGGCCCCGTGGTCGCCGCCGTCGAGGCGGTGCGGGTGGCCGAACCCGGATGCCGCGTCGTGCTGCTGACGCCCCAGGGGCGGCCGTACCGCCAGGAGGAGGCCGCCGGTTTCGCCCGCGAGGAGTGCCTCGTCCTCGTCTGCGGCCGGTACGAGGGATTCGACGAGCGGATCCGCGGGTTCTGCGACGACGAGGTCTCCATCGGCGACTTCGTCCTGATGGGAGGTGATGCCGCGGCGCTGGCCGTGATCGAGTCGGTGGCCAGGCTGGTGCCGGGAGTCCTCGGAGCGGCCGAGTCGACGGCCCGCGAGAGCCTGGCGGACGGTCTCCTGGAGTATCCCCAGTACACCCGCCCCCGGAGTTTCCGGGGTGTGGTGGTGCCGGAGGTCCTGCTCAGTGGGAACCACGCCGAGATCGAGGCGTGGAGGCGCCGCCAGGCGATCGAGCGCACGGCCCGGCGCCGCCCGGACCTGCTGGACCGCGCTCCTCTGACCCCCGAGGAGGACGAGGTCGCGCGGCGGGCGAGGGCCGAGGTCGATCGTTGAGGGAGCGGGTGTGGCTGGCCCTCGTGCATCACCCGATCCTGGAGCGCACCGGGACGGTGGGCACGACCGCGGTGACGACCCTGGACCTCCACGACCTGGCGCGGCTTGCCTGCACCTACGGCCTCGGCGGCGTGTACGCCACGACGCCCCTGGAAGGGCAGCGGGCGCTGGTGGAGCGACTCGTCGGCCACTGGACCCGGGGCCGGGGAGGGCAGCTCAACCCGTTCCGGCGGGAAGCCCTGTCGCGGCTCCGGCTGGTTTCCTCCCTCGGGGAGGCCGCGGGCGGGTTGGAGAACGAGGCGGGTGCGGTCCCGATGCGCGTGGCGACGAGTGCCCGCGGTGGGGGGAACCGCTGGACCCTCACGGAGGCGCGAGCACGGCTTGCGTCGACTCCCGCGCCGGTTCTCCTGGTGTTCGGCACCGGCTGGGGGCTCGCACCGGAGGTCCTGGAGGGGTGCGACGGGGTGTTGGAGCCCCTGCGGGGGCCGGTGGAGTACAATCACCTTTCGGTGCGGTCGGCCGCGTCGATCGTGGTGGACCGTCTCTTCGGAGATCGGTAGCATGCCTCCCCTCGGCGCGGGGAGGAAGCCGCATCCCGGCAGCAGCCGATGGCCGGGTGCGGCGCAGGCGGGTTTCGAGCTTGATCCCCCGCGAGGGGGTCGTCGACAAGGAGAACTTCCATGAATACCCTCGAAACGATTGAACGCGAGAACATGCGGATGGACATCCCCCTGCTGCGGTCGGGGGACAAGCTCCGGGTCCACTACAAGATCCGCGAGGGAGACAAGGTCCGGACCCAGGTCTTCGAGGGCGTGCTCATCGCCCAGCGCCGGGGAGGCATGGGTGCCTCGATCGTGGTGCGAAAGGTGAGTTTCGGCGTCGGGGTGGAGCGCGTATTCCCGCTGCACAGCCCCCGCATCGAGAAGATCGAGGTGGTCTCCCACAGCCGGGTCCGCAGGGCCAAGCTGACGTACCTGCGCAACCTGCGGGGCAAGGCCGCCCGGCTCAAGGAACTGCGAATCGACTGATCCGTGGCGCGCCGGGATGCGGTGGCGCGCCTGGGGGATCCCGACCGAGAGGCCCACCGTCTCGGCTATCTGTCGGTCTGCGGTCTCGACGAGGTGGGGCGGGGTCCTCTCGCAGGGCCCGTCGTGGCAGCAGCCGCCGTTCTTCCGCCGGGAGCAGACATCCCCGGGTTGGGCGATTCCAAGGCCCTGACCCCGGCGAGACGGGCAGGGTTGGTGCCGGAGATCCGGCGCGCCTGCCGTGCCTGGGCCGTGGCGGAGGTGTCTCCCGGCGAGATCGATCGACTGAATATCCTCCAGGCCAGCCTGCTGGCCATGAACCGGGCCCTGGGGAGGCTCGGTCTGCCCCCCGACTTTCTCCTCGTCGATGGCGTTCACCGGGTTCCGTCCGAGATTCCCCAGCAGACCCTGATCCGAGGCGACGCCCGCTCCACGGCGGTCGCGGCCGCCTCGGTGCTGGCCAAAGAGCACCGCGACGCCCTCATGGTCGAGTACGCCCGCCTCCACCCCGGCTACGGTTTCGAGGTCCACAAGGGCTACCCGACGGCGGCCCACCGCGAGGCGATCGGGCGCCTGGGTCCCAGCCCCATCCACCGGCGCACCTTCCGCGGTGTCCGGGAGTTCCTGGAGGGCGGGGTGCAGGGGCAACTCTTTCCCTGTCTGCGGCGATGACGAAAGCCCTCGGCACCCTGGGCGAGGAACTGGCCGTGCGCCACCTGGAGACCATGGGGTACCGGGTGGTGGAGCGGAACTATCGCTGCCGGACGGGTGAGATCGACTGCGTGGCCGTCGACCGGGGCACTCTGGTGTTCGTCGAGGTCAAGGCGCGGCGGAATGCCCGGTACGGCGGCCCGCTGGAGGCCGTCGACGAAAGGAAGCGAAGGCGGATGACCCGGGCGGCTCGAGAGTTCGTGCATGCGCACCGTCTGGGCGACGTCCCCCAGCGCTTCGACGTCGTGGCCGTCTGGATGGGCGGCCCCGAGCCGAGGGTGGAGGTCTTCCCGAACGCGTTCGAGGTCGAGCCCTGACCCGCTTCTTGTCCTCTGCCATTTGTGGTAGAAGTCCGGCACCCGGAACCTGACTGCGGAGAAGCCATGCAGACCCGTACCAGCCGAGTCCCCGTCGCCATCGAAGAGGAGATGAAGCGCTCGTACATGGATTACGCCATGAGCGTGATCATCGGACGAGCCCTGCCGGACGTGCGCGACGGGCTGAAGCCCGTGCATCGCCGGGTCCTCTTCGCGATGCAGGAACTCGGAAACCGCTGGGACAAGCCGTACAAGAAGTCGGCACGCGTGGTGGGCGACGTGATCGGCAAGTACCACCCCCACGGCGACGCGGCGGTCTACGACACGCTGGTCCGGATGGCGCAGGACTTCAGCCTTCGGTACCCCCTGGTCGAGGGACAGGGAAATTTCGGTTCCATCGATGGGGACGCTCCGGCGGCCATGCGTTACACCGAGGTCCGCATGGCGCGGTTGGCGGGCGAGATCCTGGCCGACATCGACATGGAGACCGTCGACTCCGTGCCCAACTACGACGGTTCCCTCGAGGAGCCGACGGTGCTCCCCTGCCGTTTCCCCAACCTGCTCGCCAACGGCAGTTCGGGCATCGCCGTCGGCATGAGCACGAACGTCCCTCCCCACAACCTGCGCGAGTTGTGCGACGCGCTCATCCTGCTGCTTCGGAGCCCCGACGCTACGGTGGACGATCTGATGACCGTCCTGCCCGGGCCGGATTTCCCGACCGGAGGCTTCATCTACGGTCTGGGCGGCATCCGCGACGCGTACACCACCGGCCGCGGGTTGCTCCGGATTCGGGCACGGACGATCGTGGAAGAGAACAAGCGCACGGGCCGGGAGGCCATCGTGGTCACCGAGGTGCCCTACGCCGTCAACAAGGCGAGGCTGCTCGAAGAGATCGCCGACCTGGTCCGGGACAAGAAGCTCGAGGGGATCTCCGACCTGCGCGACGAGTCCGACCGCGAGGGCCTCCGGGTGGTGCTGGAGCTTAAGAAGGGAGAGGAACCGCGAATCGTCCTGAACCAGCTCTACAAGCACACGCGCATGGAAGTCGCCTTCGGCGTGAACCTGCTCGCCATCGTCGGCAACCAGCCCCGCGTGCTCACGCTCAAGGAGACTCTCGGTCACTTCATCGAACACCGGCGCGAGGTCACGGTACGCAAGACCCAGTTCCGGCTCCGGAAGGCGCGGGAGCGGGCCCACCTCCTGGAAGGCCTCAAGATCGCGCTGGACCACCTCGACCGGGTGATCGCCCTGATCCGCGGTTCGGCCAACCCCTCGGCGGCCCGAGAAGGCCTGATGGAGCAGTTCGGGCTCTCGGAGGCGCAGGCGAAGCACATCCTCGACCTCCGGCTGCACCGCCTCACCGGCCTGGAGCGGGAAAAGATCCTGGAGGAGTACCGCGAGACCCTTCGTCTCATCGAGGAGCTGGAAGGGATCCTCGCCGACGAGCGCAGGGTCCGGGAGATCCTGGTCGGCGACTTCGAGGAGGTCCGCGACAAGTACGGGGACGCCCGGCGAACGGAGATCGTCGAGCGGACGGAGGACATCACCATCGAGGACCTGATCGCCGAGGAGGAGATGGTCGTGACCATCTCCCACGAGGGCTACATCAAGCGCAACCCCGTATCCCTGTACCGGAGCCAGCGCAGGGGGGGCAAGGGGCGCCTCGGTATGATCACCCGGGAAGAGGACTTCGTCGAGCACCTCTTCGTCGCCAGCACCCACTCCTACATGCTGTTCTTCAGCGACCGGGGCAAGGTGTACTGGTTGAAGGTGCACGAGATCCCCCAGGCGGGTGCCGCGGCTCGGGGGCGCGCGCTGGTCAACCTCCTCCCGGTGGAGAAGGGCGAGTCGATCTCCGCCTACCTCCCGGTGCGCGAGTTCCGAGAGGGCAACTTCGTGTTCATGGCCACCCGGCAGGGTCTCGTGAAGAAGACCGACCTCATGGCCTTCTCGAACCCCTGGAAGAGCCGCGGGATCCAGGCGATCTCGCTGGACGAGGGGGACGAACTCATCGTCACCCGGATGACCGACGGCGAGCAGGAGATCGTCCTCAGCACGAAGAGGGGGCTCGCGATCCGCTTCCGGGAGTCCGACGTGCGCCCGACGGGCCGGACCAGCCGGGGCGTGAAGGGGATCGAGCTCCAGGACGGCGACCGGGTTGTCGCCGCAGATGTGATCCGGCCCGGAACCACGCTTCTCACGGTCACGGAGAACGGGTTCGGGAAGCGCACCGAACTGGGGGAGTACCGGCTGCAGTCCCGCGGAGGCAAGGGGATCATCACGATCAAGACCACGGCGCGCAACGGGAGCGTGACGAAGGTGCTTGCGGTGGAGGAGCAGGAGCAGGTCATCCTCATCTCCGGCGGCGGCAAGCTGATCCGCACGGCGGTCTCCGGGATCTCCGTGATCGGGAGGAACACCCAGGGCGTCAAGCTCTTCGAAGTGGAGCCGGGGGAGACCGTGGTGTCCCTGGCCCGCGTCGTGGAGGAAGAGGAGGAGGAATAGCGGGAATACTTTTTCAGTCAGGGCTCTCAAGTAGGTTCCGCCGGTTTCCGATAAGGGCTTCGTAACGTCATTCCCGTTGGGTGGTTCTTGACACAGGGTGTGGCGTCTTATAGCATCGGCGCCGGTTTTCCTGCTAAAAGCCGGCCCCGGCGGGCTCCGTTCCGGTTTTTGCTGGACTCGGGTCCGTAGCCCCGTGTGCGATTCGCCGAGGAGAGCCCCATGGCCTTGCGGAAGCCCAGGAACTTGGTGGGCCTGGATATCGGGAGCCATTCCATCAAGATCGTCGAGCTGAAGCATCTCAAGCACGGGTTCGAACTAAAGAACTTCGGAATCGCACAACTCCCCCCCGAAGCCATCGTCGATGGCGTCATCATGGACTCGGCCGTTGTCGTCGAGTCGGTCCGCAACCTCGTCTCGAACCTCAAGTTGAAGAACCGGAACGTCTCTACGTCGGTCTCCGGCCACTCCCTGATCGTGAAGAAGATACAACTGCCCCTCATGACCGAGGCGGAACTCGAGGAGCAGATCCAGTGGGAGGCCGAGCAGTACATCCCCTTCGAGATCGAAGAGGTCAACCTCGATTTCCAGATTCTCGGGCCGCTGCCCGACGAAGAGGGCCAGATGGAGGTCCTCCTCGTCGCGGTCAAGAAGGACATCATCAACGACTACACGGCGGTGGTGTCGGAAGCGGGTTTGACGCCCCATGTGGTGGACGTCGACGCCTTCTGCCTGGAAAACGCCTTCGAGGTCGCGTACCCCGACTACCTGGACAAGACGGTGGCGCTCATCGACATCGGGGCGAGCATCATGAACATCAACGTGCTCAAGCACGGCGTGAGCACGTTCACCCGCGACATCACCGTGGGAGGAAGCAACTTCACCGAGGAGATCCAGAAGGAACTGGGGGTCAGCTACGAAGAGGCGGAGATCCTCAAGCTCGGCGGCCGCTCCGAGAGGGCTGGCCCGGCGGAAGCCGCGGAGGTGATGCGCCTGACGACGGAGAACGTCGTGCTGGAGATGCAGCGATCCCTGGACTTCTTCAGCGCCACCTCGTCCGAGGAGGAGGTCAACCGGGTGTTCCTGTCGGGGGGGGCCTGCCGGGTTCCCGGGCTGGCCGCCGCGGTGGAGGAGAAGGTGGGCATCCCGGTGGAGATCTTCAACCCCTTCCAGGGGGTCAGCTGTTCTTCCAAGCTCTTTGATCCCGACTACCTGGAGGCCATGGGCCCGATCGCCGCCGTGGCGACCGGCCTCGCCTTGCGGAGGACGGACGAGCGATGATTCGAATCAACCTCCTCCCGGTCCGCGCGGAGAAGAAGCGGGAAACGCTGCGCCAGCAGGGGCTCCTGGCCGTTGGCTGGGTCCTGGTGCTGGCCGCGGTCATCGGCTCGGTCCACCTGATGGTGGGCAACGACATCGCCGAGATGCAGACCCGCATCGCGCAGAGCAAGGCCGAGATCGCCCGCCTGCAGGCGGTCATCGGCGAAGTCAAGGAGTTCAAGAAGAAGAAGAAGGACCTGGAGGACAAGATCCAGGTCATCACGCAGCTCGAACAGCGCCAGCGGGGTCCGGTCCGGGTTCTCCACGAACTCGCGAAGATCATCCCCGAGAAGGTGTGGATCGAGCGCATGAAGGACACCGGCGGGGCCCTCTCCGTGGAGGGGTACGCGATCGACAACCAGACGATCGCCCGCTTCATGACCGACTTGGAGTCGAGTCCCTGGTTCCAGGCCGTCCGCCTGGAGGTGACGAAGCAGGTCACGAAGGGCGGGGTAAGCCTCAAGTCCTTCTCTCTCAAGGCGTCCGTCGCCTACCCGAAGGCGGGGTGATCCATGGCAGCCGCGCTCGATACCTACCTGAAGTGGCCGACCCGAAGGAAAGCCATCGTCTGGCTTCTCTTCACCGCGGCGGTGGTCCTCCTGTACTACTTCCTCCTGTTCCAGCCGAGGCTCGAAGAGTTGCGGGGCCTCGAGGCCGACTACGATCGGCTTGTGAAGGAACTGAGGGAGAACCAGGCGATCGCCGAGAACCTGCCCAAGGTGAAGGAAGAGGTCCGGCGCCTCGACGAACGGCTCGCCCAGGCGTTGCAGAAACTGCCCAATCGGGAAGAGATACCGACGCTGCTGCAGACGGTGAGCGATCTCGGCAAGGAGG
This sequence comes from uncultured Thermodesulfobacteriota bacterium, assembly GCA_964548515.1. Taxonomy (GTDB): domain Bacteria; phylum Desulfobacterota; class Deferrisomatia; order Deferrisomatales; family JACRMM01; genus CAZGRT01. The sequence goes on along the minus strand of CAZJSF010000001.1, from coordinate 27,373 downwards.
CGGGGCTCGAGTTCCTGCTGTTCAAGCCGAGTCCGCCGGTCCCGAGGGACTTCTACGCGGAGGTGCCCCTGGAGCTGCAGGTGTTCGGCGGCTACCACGACCTCGCGACGTTCTTCGACAAGGTCGGTCGGCTTCCCCGGATCGTGACGATCGAGGACCTGGACTTCGGGGGGGCGAAGCAGGGGCCCGGAGGTGTGAAACTGACGGTCAGTTGCCGGGCCGTGACGTTCAAGTTCCTCGAGCCGGGTGAGCAGGCAGCTGCCCGGGCCCAGAGCGCGGGAGGCGCACGGAAATGAGCCCCCTGGCGAAGACGGCAATGGTAGCTGGCGTGCTCGTGCTCGCGGCGTGCGGAGCAGAGACGCCTCCGACTCCGGCGCCCCAAGCGGCTCCGAGTCCCCGGAGCGTCGCGCCCACGACGGTCGCGGCGCCGGCGGCGGCTCCCGCGGTGGCGGCGCGCGAGTCCGCGGAAGTAGCGTTCGAGTATGATCCCAAGGGGCTGCGGGATCCCTTCGAGCCCTTCGTGAAGCTCGAGGAGAAGAAGAAGCCGGCCCCCAAGGCCTTCGTTCCCAAGACGCCTCTGCAGCGCTACGCCGTGGAGGAGATCCGCCTGGTGGGCGTGATCTGGGCCGAAGGCGGGAAGTCCGTTGCCCTGGTGGAAGACCCCGAGGGCAAGGGGTACACGGTATCGGGCGGTGCATGGATCGGCGACCGAGGAGGTCGGATCGTTCGAATTCGACCGGATGGGGTCGACGTGGAGGAGCGCTTCGTGGATCTGTTCGGCGAAGAAAACGTCAAGGTTGTCTCGATGACCCTTCACAAGCCAGAAGGGGAGGTGAACCCATGAGCCCGCGGCGAGAGGGTTCTGCCCGGAGAAGGATCGTGTTGAGAGCCCTGGCCCTGGCTGCGGCTCCCTGGATGGCTCTGGCGGGGCTGCACGCCTCGCGTGGGCCCTCCCAAGCGGCCGATGCCCCGCAGGCGGCCACGCCCTCGCCCCGTGCGGTGGTGAGCAGCGTCGCCGTGGCGGCGGAGGGCGAGGCTACGAGAATTCGCCTGCGCGGAACGGGGCAGCCCCAGTACCGGCTGGTGTCCGACGGGGCCGGCGGATTGGTGCAGGTCGAACTGGCCGGTGTGTCCCTGGAGGGCCTTCCGCCCCAGGTCCCCGTCGGCGACGGCACGTTGGAGAGCGTTACGCTGCAGAGCCTTCCCGCTGCCGGAGCTCGGGTGTCCCTGCGCCTGTCGGGTGACGGGAACGGCTCCGTGGAGCCGGTGGAAGACGGGCTCGACGTGGTGGTGAGCCTCACCCGCCGGCCGCCGATGCCGAAGCAGTCGTTGGCCGTGGCCCAGGTCGCGGCGGGCGAGGCGGATCTTGCCGGCGGGGGGGCGGTGGCGGATCTCGGGTTCCGTCAGGAACCGACCCGGAGCCTCGTCGAAGTCGGGCTCTCGATCGCCGCGCCGTATGAGGTGACCGAGGCCTCCGGTGAGCGAGTCGTGCTGGACATCCGGAAGACGGCGTTGCCCCCGAAGTTCCGCCGCGCCCTGGACACCTCGGCGTTCTCGGGTGCCGTGAAGATGATCGCCGCCTACGAGCGGGGCAGCGACGTGCGCGTGGTCGTGGACCTGCGGCGTCCGGTTCCCTACCACCTGACCCGAAACGGTGGACAGATCACGCTGGCCTTCGAGGGGGGCAGCGACGAGCCGAGACCTTCGCAGACCGGAGAGGTGCGCACCGGAGGCCGGGAGATCGTGGTGATCGAAGGCGCGCCGCAGGGCGCGGTTCCGCAGGGCGCGGTGCCGCAGGGCGCCGCTCAGGGCGGGAGCGTCGAGGTGCGGCAGGAGTCGGCCTCGGCCGTCCCGCCGGACGCGGCCGCTCTGGGGTACACCGGTCGGCGGCTGTCCATGGACTTCGTGGACGCCGACATCCGCAACGTGCTCCGGATCATCGGCGAGGTCAGCGGGCTGAACGTGGTCGCGGGGGACGGAGTGCAGGGGAAGGTCACGGTCCGGATGGTGGACGTGCCCTGGGACCAGGCGCTCGACGTCATCCTCAAGACGCGCGGTCTGGACCAGGTCCGCGAAGGCAACGTCATCCGCATCGCCCCGGCCGAGAAGATCGCGCAGGAGAGGGCCAAGCAGGAGGAGGCGAGGAAGACGGCGGTCGCCGAGGCGCCCCTTTTCAACGACATCATCCCGGTGAACTACGCCACGGCGGGGGAGGTGCTGGACAAGGTGCAGGCCGTGCTGAGCGAGCGGGGTTCCGTCTCCGTGGATCAGCGGACCAATGCCCTGCTGGTGAAGGACACCGCGGAGCGGCTGGCCGAGGTGCGGGAACTGGTGGCTCGTCTGGACACCCAGACCCCGCAGGTCCTGATCGAGGCCCGGATCGTGGAGGTGGCGTCCAGCTTCGCCCGGGACCTGGGCATCCAGTGGGGCGGCAGCTTCAACGCCGACACGGCCCACGGCAGTTCCACGGGCTGGGCGTTCCCCCACTCGATCAACGCCCAGGGATCCAGCGGGGTGGAGAATTTCGCGGTGAACCTGCCCGCGGCGGTCGGCGCGGCGTCGCCGGGCGGCGCCCTGGCCCTGACCTTCGGGTCCATCGACGACGTACTGACTCTCGATCTGCGCCTGTCGGCCATCGAGAGTTCCGGCCGCGGCCGGGTGGTCTCCTCGCCGAGGGTCACGACCCTCGACAACAAGACCGCGGAGATCAGCCAGGGCATCGAGATCCCCTTCACCACGGCCACCGAGGAGAAGATCGAGACCTCGAGCATCGACTACAAGCTCAAGCTCAACGTGACACCGCACGTCACCTCGGACCGATCGATCATCATGAAGATCGACGTGACCAAGGACGCGCCGTCCACGACCTTCTTCGCGGTGGACTCCCGGACTCCGGCGAAGGAGACGCGGGCCGCCACGACGGAAGTGCTCGTCAAGGACGGCGAGACCACGGTGATCGGCGGGATCATCACCGACACCCAGGGCGACCAGGAACTGTCGGTGCCGTTCCTCGGAAAGATCCCCTACCTCGGCGCGCTCTTCCGCAAGAAGGAGAAGCGCGTGGACAAGACCGAGCTGATCATCTTCATCACGCCGAAGATCGCCAATCTGCAGTCGGTCGCTCGAAACCCCTGATGACCCTGCAGTACAAGACAGCCGGGGAGTCCCACGGGCCGCTGCTCGCGGCCCTGATCGAGGGACTCCCCGCGGGTCTTTCGGTGGACCCCGTCTGCATCGACCGGGACCTTGCCCGGAGACAGCAGGGGTACGGCCGGGGCGGCCGCATGGCCATCGAGGCCGACCGCGTGGAGATCCTCGGGGGCGTGCGGTGGGGCAAGACCACGGGCGCACCGGTTCTCCTCGCGGTGCGAAACCGGGACTGGGAGAACTGGTCCGAGGGGATGAGCCCGTCGGCGGAGCACCGGGGCGCGATCCCCCCGGTAACCCAAGTGCGGCCGGGTCACGCCGACCTCCCCGGGGTTCTCCAGCGCGAACTCGGCGATGCACGCGATGTGCTCGAGCGGGCCAGCGCGCGGGAGACGGCGGCGCGGGTGGCTGCGGGAGCCCTGGCGAAAGCCCTGCTGGCGGAGGTGGGCATCGCGGTGGGTTCCTTCGTCACTTCCGTGGGCGACGTCGAGATCCCCTGGTCCGGCGAACCCGCGGCGCTCCACGGGGCCGCGGAGAAGGCCCGGCTCCGGCTTCCCGACCCGGACGCTGACGCGGCGGCCGTGCAGGCAGTGGACCGTGCGCGGGAGCGGGGCGACACCCTGGGGGGCACCTTCGTCTGTTTCGCCACCGGGGTCCCCGTGGGGCTCGGCAACCACACGGTCTGGACCGAGCGCCTGGACGCCCGTCTGGGGCTGGGGTTCCTCTCCATTCCCGCGATCAAGGGGTTCGAGCTCGGTGTCGGGTTCGAGGCGGCGCGGGAGCCCGGCTCCCGGGTGCACGACGAGATCCTTCCCGGGGGGCCGGGGGACGGCCGGAGGGGCGGGGTGCGTCGGGAGACGAACCGGGCCGGGGGGATCGAGGGCGGTATCACCAACGGGGAGGATGTGTGGGTTCGCGCCGCCATGAAGCCGATCCCGACCCTCATGGCCCCGCTGCGGACTGTGGACCTCGCCACCGGGGAAGCCGTGTCGGCCTCCCGGGAGAGGAGCGACGTATGCGCCGTGCCCGCCGCCAGCGTGGTGGGTGAAGCGGTGCTGGCCTTCGAGATCGCTGCAGCCGTCGTGGCCAAGTTCGGGGGGGACTGTCTCGAGGACATTCACCAGGGGCTGGAGGCCTACCTGGATCGGATCAACCGCCGTTGGACCCGGTCGTGATCCTCACCGGGTTCATGGGGGTGGGCAAGTCGGCCACGGGCAGGGCCCTCGCGCGGATGCTCGGGTGGGAGTTCGTGGACCTCGACGAGGAGATCGAGCGGACCGCGGAGAAGTCGGTGGCGCAGATCTTCGAAGAGGAGGGCGAGGAGCGTTTCCGGGACCTGGAGACGGCCGCGCTGAGCACCTCGCTCGGGCGTCGTCGGGTCGTCGTCGCCACGGGAGGGGGGGTCCTGCTCCGGGCCGGCAACCGAGACTTGCTGGCGGGTCGGTTGGTGGTCAACCTCGATGCTCCGGTGGCGGTCTGCGTCGAGAGGGTTCGAGGCAGTTCCACGAGGCGCCCCCTGCTCGAGTGCGAGGATCCGGAAGGAACCGCGCGCGATCTGTGGTCCGTGCGCAGCGCGCTGTACGGCGCCGTGGTGCGGCAGGTGGACACGCGGGGGAAGAGCCCGGAGGCGGTCGCCCGGGAGATTCGGGAGCGGTTCCTGCCCGGAGTCGAGTGTCCGTGAGGCACGTCACGGTAGGTCTCGCCGGTCGTTCCTACGAGGTGGTCGTCGGGCGGGGGTTGCTGGCGGACCCGGGGCGGGCGGGGGGAGCAGCCGACGCGCTGGGGGACCGGAGGGTGTTCCTCGCTTCGGACCGGACCGTGTGGGGCCTCTACGGGCAGGTGTTCTCGGCGGGTTTGGGGCACCTCGGGGCCCGCATCGCGGGACACTGGCTCATGGACCCGGGTGAGGCCCACAAGGAGTTCCGATCCCTGCAGAGCCTGTGGGACGCGCTGGTGGATGCCCGGGTCGAGCGGGGAGACTGCCTCGTGGCGCTGGGGGGAGGGGTCGTCGGGGACCTCGCGGGCTTCGCGGCCGCCACGTATCGCCGGGGCGTCGACGTGGTGCAGGTGCCCACGACCCTCCTGGCGATGGTGGATTCCAGCGTCGGGGGAAAGACGGCGGTGGACCACCCGCGGGGGAAGAACCTCATCGGTGCCTTCCACCAGCCGCGGGGCGTTGTGGCCGACCTGGACACCCTGCGGTCGCTGCCCGGCAGGGAGGTCCTCTCGGGGTTCGCGGAGGTGTTGAAGGCGTCCCTCCTGGCGGACCCGGACCTTTTCGCGCGGCTTGAGGCGGTGGGCCCGGCGCTGATCGGGGACCCCGAGGGGCTGGAAGACGCGGTGGCCCGGGCGGTGACGATCAAGGCGCGCATCGTCGAGGCGGACGAGACCGAGACCGGGGCCCGGGCGCTCCTGAACCTGGGGCACACCCTGGGCCACGCCGTCGAGGCCGCGAGCGGCTACGGGGTCTACGCGCACGGAGAGGCCGTCGCCCTGGGCATCGGCTTCACGGCTCGACTCTCCCAGGAACTGGGGTTCCTCCCGCCCGCCGACGCGAAACGGATTCGAACGGTCCTGGAAAAATGGGGTTATCCGCTAAGGGCGGAGGGGGTTGACGCCGAAAAGATCCTAAACGCCCTGCGGTTCGACAAGAAGAACCTGGCCGGTGTTCCCCGTTGGGTGCTCTTGGAGGGGATCGGGAGTCCCCGGTGGGGTGTAGAGGTCGATTCGGACATCGTCGAACGTCTCCTCGTGGAGGTCCAGAAAAGCCCATGAACGCGCTGAGACAGACCCGGCTTCTCTATCCCCTGCTCTTCGGTCTGGCCCTGACCCTGGGCGGTTGCGGTGACGAGCACGACCCGTCGCACGCGAGCGGCGGGGCGCCCGTGCCTCCCATGGAAGACCTGGCGTTCAAGGATCCGGCGGAAACGGCGGTCACGTCGCTGGACCTGACGGCCAGCGCGGAGTACGTGCCGCCGGCGACCAATGGAGGATGCCCCCTGGTGGACGATCCCGACAGCGACGGCGTGTTCGACGTCGCGGACCTGTGCCCGAACGAGTCGGGTCCGGCGGCGAACGACGGCTGTCCCCTGGCGGAAGACCCGGACAACGACGGGGTGGTGGGCGTCGCGGACCAGTGCCCGACCCAGGCGGGCCCGGAGACCAGCGGCGGCTGCCCGCTGCCCGCCGACCCGGACAACGACGGCGTCGTGGGGGCCGCGGACCTGTGCCCGAACGAGACGGGCCCGACCCCGGACCCGCTCCTCGGTCAGGTGCAGGTCTTTGCCCGGGTCCTCGACCAGGGGGGAAACCTCCTCGAGAACCTGAACTCGTACAACTTCAGCGTGGTGCTCGATCCCAAGGGGGCACCGAAGTCCATTTCCCAGGAGGCCATCAGCGTCGTCCCGACGGTTTCTCCGGACCACGTGGTGGCCCTGGTGATCGACTCGAGCGGTTCGATGACCTCGCTGATCGGAGGGAACACGCGGATGCAGGTGGCGAAGGACGCCGCCAAGCTGTTCGTGAGCCTCATGCAGGGGACCGATCGCACGGCCGTGGTGGACTTCGACGACAACGCCCAGATCACCCAGCAACTCACCGCGGCGCAGGCCGACCTCGACACCGCGATCGACGCGTTGGAAGCTGCCGGCGCGACCAACCTCGGGGCGGCCATGACCGAGGCCGTGAGGGCGGTGGGGGCGCGGCCCGGGAAGCGGGCGGCCATCCTGCTCACCGACGGCGACGACACCGTCGACCCGGTGGCGGGCGGTCCGGACGTCTGGCTCAACGACTCCACCAGCACGCGGCTCCAGGGCTTGAACCTGCTGCGCAGGAGCGCCATGGTGGTGTATACGGTGGGGCTCGGGGCGGACCTCTCGCCCACGGGGTTGGCGGACCTCCAGTTGATCGCCCAGGAGACCGGAGGAGAGTTCTTCCAGGCCCTGACCGCCGCAGACCTGCTGGATGCGTTCGGGAGCATCATCCCGGCCCAGATCGAGGCGTTGGACCCGGTGCGGACCTACCTGCTGACCTTCCCCAACGCGGTACCGCTGCAGTCGGCGGGGGGCCCGGTAACCGTACCGATGTTCATGAACGTGGTGTACGAGAACGGCCTCGCGGTCCACCGCGCCGAATTCGGCACGTCGTATACGGTCAAGTAACGGTTACCCGTGAAGGGGAGTGACTGAGCCATGCGAAAGATCAGCTTTCTTCTCGCCGCCATGCTGGTGCTGTCCGCGCTGGGGATGGGGTGCGGCATCGACGACGACGACACGGGGAACCGTCTCATCGTGGACGGAGTCTCCGCCCCCGGTGGTTCCAGCGCCCTGGTGTTCAACGCCGTCGAGCAGACCAACGACTTCGGCGAAGACAACCAGGAGAACACCTTCGACACCGGCGAGAGCGACGGCCGGCCGACGGTGAACGAGACCGTCCTGGTGCCGCTCGGGCCCGATGCCGTGGTGCTGTCGCTCCGAAACGACCCCCGGCCCGGCGTGGACCCGGGGGTGGACATCGATGTCTACCAGATCGACATCACCTACCTGGACCGCTTCGGACGCTCGCGCACCTTCGCTCCCACCTTCAGACCGAGGGCGTTCATCACGCTGCCCGACGGAGAGTCCGGCGACCTCGAGGTCATCCTCGTTCCCGAGGACATGAAGAAGGTGGCGGGAGGCCTGCGGGACATCTTCCTCTTCGGCGACCCCATCGCGGAGGGCGTGACGAACATGACGGCCATCCTGGACATCTACTACCGGGACCGGCTGAACAACGACAAGGACCGGACCCAGACTTCGGTTAACATCACGTTCATCAACCCCATGACGTCCCAGGCGCCCGGGTCCAACTGAGAGGAGTCGGCGCGGTTCGGGCCTCGGGGGCGACGGTGGACGGCGGCGTGCGCCTGATGAGGGAGAGCGGAGAACTCGAGCAGAGGAAGGATTGGCTTCGAAACCGCGGGCCGGAGGACCTGGCGCCCCTGTGGATCGAGCACCTGGAACCCGAGGAGGGGCTCCGGGAGCTCTCGAACCGCTCCGGGGCGCTCTTCCGCCTTCAGGAGGCGCGCTTCCTCCTGCACCGCGGGTGCCGGGGCGAGGCCCGGGCGGTGCTCGAGGCGTTGGAAGACCTGCCCCGGGGCCTCCGGAAGGTCTTCGACGAGTTGTGGGAGCGGGTCGCGGAAGGCGGGGAGGAGACCCCGACGGAAGGGTCGCCGGAATCGCCGGGGATCGCCTCCCGCACGCTGGCCGACCTGTACCTGTCGCAGGGCGACCGTGACGCCGCCGTGGCGATGTACCGGGAACTTGCGGAACTCCACCCGGACGACGGCGAGATCCGCAGCCGCCTTCGGACCCTCGTAGGCGCAGGGGAACCGCAGGGCGTCGCGGAACTCGCCGCGTGGCTCGAGCGCGTTCGGAGGTGGAGGGCCGTCCGGGGCGCCTGATCCGGCGGGCGGGTCGGTGCCGGACAGCCGAGAGCGAGAGGGAGTCACCCGTGAAGGTGTTGATTCTGCACGGCCCGAACCTCAATCTCCTGGGGACCCGGGAGCCGGGCGTCTACGGGTCCTGCACGCTCGCCGAGATCGACGAGGCGCTGCGCGACCTCGCCGCGCAGCTCGGCGTGGAGGTGGAATCCCACCAGGCCAACGGCGAGGGGGCTCTGGTCGACCGGATCCAGGCGTGCCTGGGCCGGTTCGACGGCATCCTGATCAATCCGGCCGCCTACACCCACACGAGCGTCGCCCTCCGGGACGCGCTCCTTGCCGTGGGGCTCCCCTTCGTAGAGGTCCACCTGTCCAACGTCCACCGCCGGGAGGGGTTCCGGCGGCGTTCGCTGCTGGCCGACGTGGCCGTGGGAACCGTGGCCGGATTCGGGCCGGAGAGCTACAGCTTGGGCCTGCGCGGGCTCGTCGGCCATCTCGCGTCCCGTCGGTAGTTCCCGTTGGTGCCGCCGGCGACTGCCTTCCCTTACGGCGAGCGGATCGAGCGCGCCCGCCTCCTCATGGCGCGGGAGCGCCTGGACACCCTCTTCGTCGCGGATCCCCATTGCGTCCGCTACCTCTGCGGGTTCACGGGTTCCAACGGCGTGCTGCTCCTGGGGGAGGGGCCGAACCTCTTCCTGACGGATTCCCGCTACGTGCTCCAGGCCGGCCGGGAGACGCGGGGGGTGGAAGTGCGGGAGGCGGCAGATCTGGATCGTGCGGCCGCGAAGGCCTGTGCCGGGCAGGGAGCCCGTTGGGTTGGGTACCAGGCTTCGAGCCTCAGCGCGGCCCGCGCGGCCCGCTTCGGCCGGCGCCTGGAGGGCGCCGACCTGGTGGACGTCGGTGCCGCGGTGGACGCCCTGCGAATGACCAAGGACGCCGGCGAACTCGCCCGGTTGCGCGCCGCGGCCCGGCTCGCAGAGGATGCACTGGGGGCGGTGCTGGGCGGGGTGAGGCCGGGGAACACGGAGGAGCGGGTCGCCCGCGAGTTCCAGATCGAGTGTCTGCGCCGGGGGGCGGACGGTCTCGCCTTCGACGTCATCGTGGCCGCCGGGGAGCGGGGCGCGCTGCCCCATGCGCGGCCATCCGGGCGGCCCTTCCGGCGGGGAGACCTCGTGGTGGTCGATTTCGGTGTCCGTCTCGACGGATACTGCTCCGACGAGACCGTGACCGTGCCGGTGGGCGAGGTCTCCGATCGAGCGCGTCAGGTCTACGAGGTGGTGAGGGCGGCTCAGGTGTCGGCCCTCGCGACGCTGAGACCCGGAGTCCGGTTGGCCGACGTGGACCGGGCGGCGCGGGAGGTGATCCGGGAAGCGGGTTTCGGCGATCGGTTCGGTCACGGTACCGGGCACGGCGTGGGGCTCGCGGTCCACGAGGCGCCCACCGTCAGCTCCCGGTCCGACGAGGTCGCACAGGAGGGCATGGTGGTCACCGTGGAGCCCGGGATCTATCTGCCGGACGAACTCGGAGTGCGGTTGGAAGACACGGTCTTCATCACGGCGGACGGGTGCGATAGCATCACCACCCTGCCGAAGGGCTTCGGCGCCATCGGACCACAGGGGGCCTAGCGCGAACTTTGTCCCGGAAGGGCTTCAGTCGGACCGCGGGAGATGACGATGAATGTGCCCAAGGAGTTGCGTTACCACCCGGAGCACACATGGGCCCGCCTGGAGGACGGGGCGGCCACCGTGGGGATCACGGATCATGCCCAGAAGGAGTTGGGGGACATCGTGTTCCTGGAACTCCCGGAGGAAGGGCGGGAACTCTCGGAAGGGGAGGTCTTCGGGACGGTCGAGTCCTCCAAGTCGGTCTCCGAACTGTACTGTCCGGTGGGCGGCCAGGTGGAGGCCGTGAACCGGGGTGTGGAGGACGCACCGGAGCGGATCAACGATGATCCCTACGGAGAGGGATGGCTGATCCGGGTGAGGCTGTCTCCGGGGTTCGACCCGAGTCGTCTGTTGGACGCCGCGGCTTACGAAGAGCACGTCGGCGAAAGCTGAGAATCGAGGAAGCATGGCGATCGACCGGGACAAGATCGCTCGGAGCGCCCAGCGCTACAAGGAGCGCAGGCAGTTCCAGCGTGCCATCGACGAGTACAAGAAGGTCCTCGCCGCGGACTCTCGCGACATCCGGACACGCCTGAAGCTGATCGAGCTCTACGGGCTGGTGGGCCGGAAGCGCGAGGCGGTGGACGAGTGCCTCCTGGTGGCCGAGACCTACGCGGACCAGGGTTTCTACCTCAAGGCCATCGCCGTCTACAAACAGGCCCTGCGCGTCGAACCCGACAACCCGGTCCTCTACCGGAACATGGGGGAGATGTACGTCAAGCAGGGGCTCATCGGCGATGCCCTGGGATGGTTCAAGCGCGGGGTCGACGTGCTCCGGCGTCAGGAGCGGCAGTCCGAGGCGGAGGAGTTGCTCATCCGCATGGAGGAGTTGGCTCCCGAGAACGTCGCCATCAAGATCCACCTGGCGGAGCTGTACCTCGAGGAGGGCAAGTACCAGGAGTTCTCCGACGAGTTCTCGAAACTCGTGCTCCAACTCCGGGGCGAGGGTCGCTCCCGGAAGCTCCTCCAGGCCGTGGAGTCCTTCTACGAGAAGTCCCAGAGGCACCAGGTGGTGCTGCAGAAGCTGGCAGAGCTCTATGTGGACCTGGGTGAGGAGTCCAAGGCCCTCGATGTGCTGCGGGAGGGGCTCGGCCGAGATCCCCAGAACCGAGAGCTTCGCCTCCTGGCGCTCCGGGCGAACCTGAGCGTGGGGCAGCTCCCCGAGGCCCGGAAGATCGCCCTCGGCCTCTACGAGGAGGATCCGAACGATCTGTTCATCCTGGAGCAGTTGGCCGCCATCGCCCAGGCCCGGGGCGACAAGAGCGAGCTGGCGCAGGCCTTCAAGGCCGTCGCCAAGGTGTACGGTCGCCGGGGGCTGCACCAGAAGGAGGAGTTCTACTTCCGGAAGGTCCTGGAAATCTCCCCCGAGGATGCCGAGGCCCGGCTGCACCTCGGGTCGGTCATGGTCGAAGTCGCGCCGGAGCCCGTGGAGGAGCAGGCGGCGGAGGTCCCCGGTTTCGAGCAGGAATGGGGAGCGGAGCCCGCGTCCGGAGGAGACGACGACCTCCAGCAGGGCCTGGTGGAAGCGGAACTCTACCTCAAGTACGGCATCGACCAGAAGGCGGCCGAGAAGCTTCGCGAACTGACCGAGCTCGCCCCCGACGACGTGGAGATCCGCCAGAAGCTCCGGGATCTCTACCAGCGCCAGGGCGACCGGGACGGGTGGACCCAGGAGCAGCTCAAGATCGCCGAGATCTTCCGGAACACGGGCCGCGAGAACGAAGCCTTCCGCGCATACGAGGCGATCCTCGAGGTGGACGGAGGCAACGAGCAGGCCCGCCGCGCGATGCAGCAGCTCAAGCCGCAGGCCCCGGCGGGGCAGGCGGCGCAGCGGGAGCCCGCGCCCATCGGGATCGAGTTCGTCGACGAGACGGCCGACGCCGCGTACGGAGTGCCGGGGGGCGAAGCGGCGGAGGAAGAGCAGGCGCTCCGGCGAGGGCTCTCCCGGGCCGACACCCTCACCGGCCAGGGGCGCCGGGACGAGGCGATCGAGGTCCTGCTCCAGTTGCGGGGACACTTCCCCGCCTCCGCGCACGTGGCGACGCGGCTGGAGAGCCTGGGCTGGTCGCCGGAGGAGCCGGGCGACGAAGAGGGGGATTTCGTGGATCTGCAGGCCGAGGTGCTCGAGGGCCTCGACCTGCGGCTCGGGAGCGAGTTCGAGGGCTTCGAGGACTTCGAGGTCTCCGAGCTCGACGACATCGTCCGGGAGTTCAAGTCGGGGATCGCCGAGCGCCTGGAGGATTCGGACTTCGAGACCCACTACAACCTGGGCGTGGCCTACCGGGAGATGGGTCTCTTCGACGAGGCGCTCCAGGAGTTCCAGCTGGCGGCGCGTTCCCCCGAGCGGCAGAAGGATGCCTACACCTCCCTCTCCCTGGTGATGCGGGATCTCGGGCGCCACGGGGACGCGCTGGCGGCACTCCGCATGGCGCTGGCGGCGCCCGACAACGCGGCGGAAGACCGAGTGGCGATCCTGTACGAGATGGGGTGCACGGCCGAGGAGGCAGGGACGGGGGAGCAGGCGGTCCAGTTCTTCGAGAAGGCCTCCGAGGTCGACCCGTCCTACCGGGACGTCGGGGGGCGGCTGCGGCAGGCCCGGGCCCGCCTGGGGGCGTGAGGCATTGTACCGGCTGTTCGGCCTCGGTCGGGACCCCTTCGCCCCCGTGAGCGACGGAGCCCTGTTCTGGGAAACCCCGGAGCGGGCCGAGGTACGGGCGCGTCTGTTCCGGCTGCTCGCCGGGGGCCGGGGGGCGTGGTTGAGGGGGCCGGCGGGCTCGGGCCGAGAGACGCTGCTGGCCCGGGTGGCGGAGGACCTGGGGGCGGCCGGAACCAGCGTGCTCTGGCTCGGCGATCGCTGGTGCGAGGAGACGGACGACTTCCTCGAAGCCCTGGCGTCGGTGGCGGTCGGCGAGGAGGGCCCTGCGCGGGGGACCGAGCTCGTGTTCCCCCTGTACGCCAGCCTGCTCGAGCGTTTCTGCTCCACAGGTCCCGTCGCCGTGTTCCTTGGGGGAGGGCTCGGCGAAGGAGCCCGCGCAGAGGCCGAGATCCTCGGTGCGCTTCGGGTGGCGGGCAGCCCCGTGACGGCACTGGCCCTCTGCGGCGAGGGTCCTCCGCCGCTCCCGGACCTCGAGGAGGTGGAACTTCTCCCTCCGGTGCTGGGGGACCTGCGCGACTGCATAGTCCACAGGGTGTCGGTGTGCGGCGGAGCCGATCTGTTGGGACCGGCCGACCTCGACGCGATCTGCGGGGCAGCCCACGGGCTGGGCGACGCGGTGCGCCGTGCACGAGAGGCCCTTGCGGGCATGGCCTACCGGTGCGGCCCGGCGGCGCGGTCGGGGCCGGAGGGCGGCGCCGGGGACCCGGTGCTCGACGCAGGCGAACTCGAGACGCTCGGCCTCCTGCTGGGGACGGCATCTACCTGAGGTCCCGAAGCCAAACCTTTTGACTCCCCGAAACCCGGGTGCTAGCATCCACGGCTCGGAGGAGCCCTGCGCTCCTCCCTTCCCGTTATCCGTGGGTCCCGCCTTGCAATTCCTCACGCAGAGCCCGTTCTTTCTTGATCCGAGGCGCCCTCGCAGGCCTTGGTCGGAGTCGACTCGATGTTTTCCTACTTGCTGAAGAAGATTTTCGGAACCCAGAACGAGCGCGACCTCAAGCGCATCCGGCCCCTGGTGGACCGCGTCAACGAGCTCGAGGAGTCGTTCCGGGCGTTGTCGGACGCAGAACTGAAGGCCGTGACCCCCCGCTTCCGCGAGCGGCTCGCGGGCGGCGAACCCCTCGACGGCCTCCTGCCCGAGGCCTTTGCCGCCGTTCGCGAGGCGGCCCGCCGCACTCTCGGCATGCGCCACTTCGACGTCCAGATCATCGGAGGCGTGGTCCTCCACCAGGGCCGCATCGCGGAGATGAAGACCGGCGAGGGGAAGACCCTGGTGGCGACGCTTCCCGTGTACCTCAACGCCCTCACGGGGCGGGGGGTCCACGTGGTGACCGTCAACGACTACCTGGCCCGTCGCGACTCCGAATGGATGGGGGAGGTCTATCGGTTCCTGGGAATGAAGGTCGGCGTCATCGTCCACGGTCTCAACGACGCCGAACGGCGGGCCGCGTACGAGGCCGACATCACCTACGGGACCAACAACGAGTTCGGCTTCGACTACCTGCGCGACAACATGAAGTTCCGCCTCGAGGACTACGTCCAGCGCCCCTTCCACTACGCGATCGTGGACGAGGTGGACTCGATCCTCATCGACGAGGCCCGGACGCCCCTCATCATCTCGGGCCCGTCGGAGCAGTCGACGGAGAAGTACTACGTCATCGACAAGGTCATCCCCCACCTCCGCAAGGCACAGGACGAGAAGGGCGCCGACGGCGACTACACCATCGACGAGAAGGCCCGTTCGACGATCCTCACCGAGCAGGGCGTGGCCAAGGTGGAGCGCCTGCTCGGCGTGGAGAACCTCTACGATCCCCGGCAGATCGAGACCCTGCACCACGTGAACCAGGCGCTGCGCGCCCACGTCCTGTACAAGCGCGACGTCGAGTACGTGGTGAAGGACGGGAAGGTGACGATCGTCGACGAGTTCACGGGCCGGCTGATGCCGGGCCGTCGTTGGAGCGACGGCCTCCACCAAGCGGTGGAAGCCAAGGAGGGGGTGAAGATCGAGAGCGAGAACCAGACCCTCGCCACGGTCACCTTCCAGAACTTCTTCCGCATGTACGAGAAGCTGGCCGGCATGACCGGCACGGCGGACACCGAGGCCGTCGAGTTCAAGAAGATCTACGACCTCGACGTGATGGTGATCCCGACGAACCGGCCCATGGTCCGCGCGGACCACGGGGACGTGGTGTACCGGACCGCCCGGGAGAAGTTCGAGGCCGTGGTGCAGGAGATCGACGAACTCCACAAGAAGGGACAGCCGATCCTCGTGGGAACGATCTCCATCGAGAATTCCGAGAAGCTGGCGAAGATGCTCAAGCGCCACGGGGTGCCGCACCACGTCCTCAACGCGAAGTACCACGAGCGCGAGGCGGAGATCGTGGCACAGGCCGGCCGGAAGGGCGCCGTGACGATCTCGACCAACATGGCCGGCCGCGGCACCGACATCATGCTCGGGGGCAATCCCTTGTTCCTGGCGCGGGGGGAGGTGGACCCCGAGGTCGATCCCGAGGGACACGCGGCCGCGCTCGAGAAGTACCGGAAGATCTGCGCCCAGGAGAAGGAGGACGTGATCGCCGCCGGCGGGCTCCACATCCTGGGGACGGAACGTCACGAGAGCCGGCGCATCGACAACCAGCTGCGCGGTCGGTCGGGGCGTCAGGGGGATCCCGGGTCGTCCCGGTTCTACCTGAGCCTGGAAGACGACCTGATGCGGATCTTCGGCTCCGAGAGGATCTCGGGGCTGCTGACCAAGCTCGGCCTCCAGGAGGGCGAGGACATCCAGCACCCCTGGATCAGCAAGGCCATCGAGAACGCGCAGAAGAAGGTCGAGGCCCACAACTTCGACATCCGGAAGCACCTCCTCGACTACGACGACGTGATGAACAAGCAGCGCACCGCCATCTACACGTGGCGGCGCGAGGTGCTCGGCGAGGAAGACCTCACCGAGGAGATCCGGCAGATGGCCGGGGGGTTGGTCTCGGACCTCGTGGAGGGCCGCTGTCCCGCGGCCGAGCCGCCGGACAAGTGGGACCTCCAGGGGCTGCGGGAGATGATCTTCAAGCAGTTCCACGTCCAACTCGTCGAGGCGGACGGGGAAGACGTTGCCGCGGATC
>CAZJSF010000001.1:0-11361 GCA_964548515.1 uncultured Thermodesulfobacteriota bacterium | reverse complement strand
AAGCTCGTCGAGCGGGTCAACGGGACCGTGATGCGGCGCTACGACGAGAAGCTCGCGGAGTTCGGCCCGGAGATGGCCGCCCGACTCCAGAAGTACATCCTGCTCCAGGCCATCGACACGCACTGGAAGGACCACCTCCTCAGCATGGACCACCTCCGGGAGGGGATCGGGCTGCGCGGCTATGCGCAGGAGAATCCCCTGGTGGTCTACAAGAAGGAGGGCTTCGAGATGTTCATGGAAATGCGGAGCCGCGTGGAGGAGGACGTCCTGGAGAAGCTCTTCCTCATCCAGCTCGTGAAGGAGGAGGACGCCAGGCAGCTCGAGCAGCCGAGCAAGCAGACGCGGATGGTGCTGTCCCACGGGGCCCGGAAGGACGCCGCGGAGCCCGTACGCCGGAAGGGGCCGCAGGTCGGCAGGAACGACCCGTGTCCGTGCGGGAGCGGGAAGAAGTACAAGAAGTGCTGCGGGGCCTCGGCCGGTGCCCAGGCGGGGGCTGCGTGATCCCGAAGGGGTTCCGGTTCGGGGCCGTCGAGGCCGCAGTCAAGAAGCCGGGGCGCCTGGATCTCGGGGTGATCCTGAGCGAAACCGAGGCTGCCGTGGCGGGCACGTTCACGCGCAACCTGGTGGTCGCCGCCCCCGTGGTGGTCTGCCGGGAGCGCGTGCGCAGGGGCGCGGCCCGCGCCATCCTCGTCAACTCCGGGAACGCCAATGCCTGCACCGGCGAGCGGGGCATCGCCGACGCGAGGCGGATCACCGGACGCCTCGGCGAGGCCTTCGGCCTCGAGGCCGAGGCCGTCCTTCCCTGCTCCACGGGGGTCATCGGCCTCCCGCTCCCGATCGACCGCATGGAAGCGGCCCTGCCGCGCCTGCTTGAGGCTCTGGGCGACGATCCGGAACCCCTCGCCCGGGCGATCCTCACCACGGACCAGTTCCCGAAGCTCTCGACCCGAGCGGTCGTCGTCGAGGGCAGGGAACTGCGGGTGCTCGGCGTCGCCAAGGGGGCCGGCATGATCCGGCCCGACATGGCCACCATGCTGGCCTTCCTCGTGACGGACGCGCCGATCGGCGCCGGGCGCCTCCACGAGCTCCTGTCGGCGGCGGTGGAGCGTTCCTTCAACCGGATCACGGTGGACGGCGACACCTCGACGAACGACACCGTGCTGTGCCTCGCCAACGGGGCCGCCGGGGGCAGGGAACTCGACGGCGACCCGGCGGCGCTGGAACTCCTGGGCGGGGCCCTGTACGAGGTCTGCCGCGACCTCGCGCGGATGATCGTGCGGGACGGGGAGGGGGCCTCCAAGGTGGTGGACGTGCGGGTGCGGGGTGCGGGGGACGACGCGGCGGCCCTGGTCATCGCCCGAACGATCGCGGACAGCCCCCTGGTAAAGACCGCGCTTCACGGAGAGGACCCCAACTGGGGCCGCATCGCCGGGGCGCTGGGCCGTTCCGGCGCCTACGCCGGGGGGTCGTTCCGCATCTCCATCGGAGGGGTCGTCGTGGCCGAAGACGGGCTCGCGGTCGGGCCGGAGGCGGAAGCCCGCGCCCATGACAGGATGACGGAAGCCGAGTATGAGATCCTCGTCGAGATCCGGGACGGGGCGGGGGAGGCGACGGTGACCACCTGCGACCTCACCGCGGAGTACGTGCGGATCAACGCGGACTACAGGACCTGACCGAAACGCGTGACGGCGGGCTCCGGCGCCTCCTCGTGGGGCGTCCGCCGCAACCTGTCACCCGATGCACCGAGGACGAATGATGGACGACGCCGTCTTTTCCTTCTTCAAGAAACTCGCCGACAGCCCGAGCCCGTCGGGCTACGAGCAACCGGCGCAGCGTGTGTGGCGCGAGTACGTCGCCCCGCACACCGACGAGGTGCGGACCGACGTGATGGGCAACGCGTGGGGGGTGCTCCGCGGGCCGGACCGACCCCGGGTCATGCTGGCCGGCCACGTGGACGAGATCGGGCTCATGGTCCAGTACATCGACGACCAGGGCTTCCTGTACTTCGGCTCCATCGGAGGGGTCGACGCGCACCTCCTGCCCGGCCAGCGCGTGCGGGTGCACGGCCGGGGCGGCCCGGTCCTCGGGGTGATCGGCCGCAAGCCGATCCACCTCCTGGAGCAGGACGAACGCAGCAAGGTGGCCAAGCTCAAGGACCTCGCGGTGGACATCGGCGCCAAGGACCGGGCCGAGGCCGAATCGCTCGCGGCCGTGGGCGATCCCATGACCTTCACCACCGAGATGGAGCGCCTGCGCGGCGACCGCGTGGCGGCGCGGGGCCTGGACGACAAGATGGGGTCCTTCGTGGTAGCCGAGACCCTGCGGCGCCTCGCCGCCCAGAAGGGCGAACTGCGCTGCTCCGTGTACGGCGTCTCCACGGTCCAGGAGGAGGTGGGGCTTCGCGGGGGACGCACCAGCGCCTTCGGCATCGACCCGGACGTCGGTCTGTGCGTGGAGGTCACCTTCGCCACCGACCACCCGGGCGTGGACAAGAAGTCCATCGGCGACGTGCAGGTCGGCAAAGGCCCCGTCCTTTCCCGCGGGCCGAACATCAACCCCCGGCTCTTCGAACTCCTGCGGGCCGCGGCGGAGGAGAAGGGAATTCCCCTGCAGTACGAGGCGGCGCCGCGGGCCACGGGCACGGACGCCAACGTGATGCAGCTCAACCGGTCGGGCGTCGCCACCGCTCTGGTGGAGATCCCCCTGCGCTACATGCACACCCCGGCGGAGGTTCTGAGTCTCGGGGACGTGGAGGCCGCCGTGGAAATCCTGGTGGCCGCCTTGCTGCGCATCGGCCCCGACTCGGACTGGATTCCCCAGTAGTGTCGCAGGTTCGCGCTCTCGCCTCGACGAAGCGAGGGGGCCAGGCCCGGTGATCGAGGAGCGCGGCACGGTGGCGGAGGTCCGCCCCGGGCGGGCCCTCGTGGCGACGGTCCGGTCCGGCTCCTGCGAGTCCTGTGGTGCGCGGCACGCCTGCGGCGGGCTCGGCGGGGGCCGGGACGCCCGGGTGTGGGCCGACGACCCCCTGGGGGTGAGCCCCGGCGAGGCTGTGGTCATCGCGGTCCCCGAGGGCACGGTCCTTCGGGCGGGATTCTGGGTCTATCTCGTCCCGGTCGCAGCCCTGGTGGCCGGTGCCGTGGTCGGAAACGCCTGGGGGCCCTCCTTCGGGGTTTCGGCCGACGCGGGGGCGGCCCTGGCAGGCCTCGCGGCCATGGCCGCGGCCTTCCTCGCGGCGCGCCTCCTGGGGGGACGCTCCGCGGCGGGCCCGCGCATCGTGGGGAGGGCTTGAGGTGGCGAAGAAGGCCGGCGAGGGGGTCCACACCGCCTGCACGAACAAGAAGGCCCGGCGCGACTACCACATCGAGGAGACCATCGAGGCGGGGATCGTCCTGCGCGGCAGCGAGGTGAAGAGCCTTCGCGACGGCCGCGCGAACCTCACCGACGCCTATGCCCACGTGGACAGGGGCGAGGTCTGGCTCGCCGGTCTCCACATCTCACCGTACGTCCACACCCGCATGGAGGAGCAGGACCCCGATCGGGAGCGCAAACTGCTCCTGCACGCCCAGGAGATCCGGCGGCTCGCCGTCAAGCTCCAGCAGCGGGGCTACACCCTGGTGCCCCTGCGGGTGTACTTCCGGCGGGGCTACGCGAAGGTCGAACTCGGCCTGGGGCGGGGCAAGAAGCTCTACGACAAGCGGGAAGACATCAAGAAGGCGGATGCCAAACGGGAAATGGAGCGGGCTCTCCGGAGGCACTGAGGCGGGGGTGGAGCCCGAGGACCCGAAGGGGTTCGGCGCGCGGCGTCGAACCCCGTTTTCGTTTCGGGGGTCCTGCGACGGGTCGGTGGTCTCCGCAGGTCTCTCCACCAAGGAAGAACTTGGAGTGCTGCGCCGCAAAAAGTGTTTTGAAAGTGCCATTTTGTGTCTCTCGTGGCTGTCCTGCCCCGCGAGTTTTGTTCTTGCTTCCAGATCTTGGTCCGAAATATCGGTTACTCGGGAATCCATGGCCATGTTGTTGGTGAGATTCAAGTTCACACATCGTCTTTCCGAAGAGTACAAAGCAATATATTTTCATTGCCGCCAGTGAAAGAGTTGTTACATTATGCGTTGGAAAGGTGCAACGTGGTGAAGCGGCCATGAATACTGCGCGGAAACTCGAACCCGACGTGCCTGCGGAGCCTGCCGGTCGGCTCTTCCGGGTGGGCGCGCGCGAGTTCCTCCTGACGCATCTCGAACCCCAGGACCCCAGGCGGATCGCGGAGGAGGCCGGCGCGAGCGAGTTTGCGCGCGACTTCGATCCGGAACGGTGGGTGGTGGGGCTCGCCGCGGCCCGGCCGGGGCGTCCTGAGGATCGCTTGGGCTTCTACGCCGTGGCGCATTCGGGAGACCCCACGTGCTTCGACGACACGCTGGTCTTCGTCAAGCCCTCGGCCCGAGGCCTGGGCCTGAGCCACCTCCTCATCTACGGCGTCCACCTAGAGCTTCTCCGCAAGTCCCTCTCGTTCCGCCTTCGGGAGGCCATCGACCAGCCGAGGCTGCGGCTGTTCGGCCGTTGCGGCTTCGCCCCGCCGGTCCGGCCCCTCGTGGACGGCAAGGTGGAGGTGAGCAACTACGACGTCCACGCGATCCTGTCCCGGATCGAGGCCGAGGACGAGATCGCCGAACTCGCCACGGTGCCGGCGTTTCCCTACACGCTTCCCGCCCTCCCGGGCTGATCCGCCCGGTTCCCTGCGGCGGATAGACCTCGGCCGGCGCCTCCTGGTGCCAAGGGACTTCGCCACGGCACTCCCCCTCCCTGGGTCGTTGCCGCGGGACACCGCCCCCCTTGACGTTCTGCGCCACTTCTCGTAGGTTCGGGCCCGTCTCCGAGCGGAGCGGCCTACCGGCTCTTTGAGCCCAAGGTCGCCCGCCGATGGGTCGGCGGGGAAACACGCCGGCCTCCCGCGCTTGGAAAGGAGACGCGGACGGCCGTCGCGTGGACGAGGCCCTCCCCTGCGCGGGGAGGGCCTTTTCTTGTGTGCGGGCCGCCTCAGTCGTCGGCCCGCGGGGCAGTTCCCACCACGAGGTCCGCAGCGACCAGTCGAGAAGGAGGAATGCCATGGGAAGAACCGGAACCGTCGTCATCCTGTTCCTTGTGCTGCTCTGTGTTCCTGCTCTTGGTCGCGCCGAGAGCGTTGCCCTGTACGCCGCGGGCAGCCTCAAGGCCGCATTGACGGAAGTTGCAGCCGCCTACGGAAAGACCACGGGGAACGAAGTGGAAACCACCTTTGGGCCTTCGGGGCTTCTGCGCGAGCGAATCGAGAAGGGCGAGGCGGCCCAAGTCTTCGCTTCGGCGAACATGGAGCATCCCCGGACGCTGGAAAGCCAGGGACGCGGCCGTCCCGTGGCGCTCTTCGCGCGAAACCGGCTGTGCGCGATCGCGCAGTCGGGCGTGGAGGTCTCCTCCCACACCCTCCTGGACGTGCTGCTCGCCCCGGGAACACGCTTGGGCACCTCCACGCCCAAGGCGGATCCGTCCGGAGACTACGCCTGGGAACTGTTCGGCAGGGCCGAGAAGGCAAGGCCGGGCAGTTTCGAGGTGCTTTCCGGGAAGGCGCTGCAACTCACCGGCGGGCCCAACAGCGAGAAGGCCCCGGCCGGGAGAAACCAGTACGGTTGGGTCATGGAGAGCAAGAAAGCCGACGTCTTCCTCACCTATTGCACCAACGCTGTGCTCGCCCGCGCAGAGGTGCCGGACCTGCAGATCGTGCAGGTCCCCCCCGAACTCGCCGTGGGAGCGGATTACGGCCTCCTGGTCCTGAACGGGGCTCCAGTCGAGGCGTGGCGGTTGGCCCTGTTCATCCTGTCCCCTGAAGGGCAGGAGATTCTAGGCAGGTTCGGCTTCGTGGCCGACGCCGTGCCGGTGCCCTGAGACAACGGAGCGGTCGGCGTTGCCGCGTCGCATCCCGCCGTATCCGGGGTCGTCGCCGGCGATGGGGTGCGCGGAGGCGGCAAACTCCGGTTGACGCGCCAGGATGCGGTTCGTATAGTGCTCGCCGTCTCCGAGCGGAGTGGCCTACCGGCTCCAGCAGCCCATGGCCGCCCGCCGATGGGTCGGGGTGGAAACGCCCCGGCCTCCCGCGCTCGGAAAGGAGATCCGGAAGGCCTTCGTCCAGGCGAGGCCCTCCCCTGCGCGGGGAGGGCCTTTTTGCGCCCTCCCCTCGTCCCCTCCTTTCCCGCGGTACGCCGTCGATCCGCCCCGAGCGAGGGGCACGACCGCGGGCTTGCTCCCGCACGAGGAAAAGGAGGTATGGAATGAGGAGGATGTGGCTTTGGGGGGTGCTGGTATGCTGCCTGATCGCGGTGCGGCCTGCCGCGGCGGCGGTTGACCTTCTCCAGCGGCTCGTGGACAAGGGGATCCTCACGGAGGAGGAACGAAAGGAACTCGCGAAGCAGGACGAGGTGGTCGAGAGCCACAAGGGAGGGAGCTTCTCCTGGGCGACGGCGGACGGGAACTACAGCGCTCAGCTCTACGGATACGGCCAGGTCCGCTTCACCATGGAGGACAAGGACTCGGGGGATGACCGCGGCAACTTCTCGGTGCAGCGGGCCCGGCTGGGTCTTCGGGGCAATGCGCTGAGCAAGGACCTCAAGTACCAACTCTTCCTGAACGTGTATTCCGGCAACGAGAAGGACGTGTCGCTCTTCGACTGGTTCGCCGACTACACGCCCTGGAAGGAGTTCGGCATCAAGGGCGGCCAGTACAAGGTGCCCTACGCGATGCAGTGGAACATCTCGGCGGCCGGCCAGCAGTTCGTGGACCGGACCACGGTGGACGGGAACTTCCGCTTCGACCGCGACACCGGCGTGAGCCTGCACGGCACCCTGTTCGGCATGTTCTCCTACGACGCGGGCGTGTTCAACGGAGAGGGGACCAACAAGAACAACCCCGACGACCACTTCCTGTGGGTCGGCAGACTCTCGGCGCAACCCCTGGGCAAGTACCCCAACCACGAATCGGACAACGAGATATCCCCGAAGCCGGTGATGCTCGTGTCGGTCGCGGGAGCCTTCGACGACGACGTGAGCTCCCACACGCGCCCGAACCTGAACAGCCGGCTCAACGCGCTCGGGACGAGCGATGTGACGAGCTGGAACGGTTTCGCCGGCGTGAAGTGGATGGGCGCTTCGCTCCAGGTCGAGGGCCACCGGCGCGAGATCGAGCCCAAGGACCCGGCGCAGAACGACGAGACCGCGCTGGGCTACTACGTGCAGGGCGGCTACTTCGTCTGGAAGGACAAGGTCGAGGTCGCGGCCCGCTACGAATATTTCGACCCTGACGACGACAAGGGCGGGGACAAGGAGAAGCAGTACGGCCTGGGCGCCAACTACTTCTTCGCGGCGCACAAGAACAAGATCCAGGCCGACTTCTTCCGCATCGAGAAGGACAAGGGCGACGTGGAGGACAATCAGTTCCGGGTCCAGTACCAGCTTTCCTTCTGACGCGGGCGCGAGACTTCGATGAAGAGGAGAGAGACCATGAGGTTCGGATGGCGTACGCTGGCGTTGACCGTCGCAGCGCTGTTGGCGCTGGCCGCCGCCGGCTCGGCCGAGACCCGGCTGCGGATGAGCACCACCACCAGCACCGAGAACTCGGGGCTCCTCAAGGAGCTCCTGCCCCCGTTCGAGAAGGCCAACGACCTGAAGGTCGACGTCATCGCCGTGGGCACCGGCAAGGCCCTCAAGCTCGGGGAGAACGGCGACGTGGACGTGGTCTTCGTCCACGCGCGGGCGGCCGAGGACAAATTCGTGGCGGACGGTTTCGGGGTGGACCGCCGCGACGTGATGTACAACGACTTCGTGGTCGTGGGCCCGAAGGGAGACCCGGCGGGCCTGAAGGCGGCCAAGACGGCCACGGAGGCCTTCCGGAAGCTCGCCGAGGGCAAGGCGCCCTTCATCTCCCGGGGCGACGACTCGGGAACGCACAAGAAGGAACTGGAGATCTGGAAGGCCGCCGGCATCGAGCCCAAGGGGGCCTGGTACGTTCCTGCCGGCCAGGGGATGGGCGAGGTCCTCAACATGGCCGACGAGAAGCAGGGCTACGCGCTCACCGACCGGGGAACCTTCATCGCGTACCAGAGCAAGGTCGAACTCGTGGTGGTCTCCGAGGGGGACAAGGCCCTTTTCAACCCCTACGGGATCATCGCCGTGAATCCCAAGAAGCACGCCCATGCCCAGTACGATCTGGCGAAGAAGCTCATCGACTTCATCGTGGGCCCCGAGGGCCAGAAGATCATCGCTGACTACAAGGTGAACGGGCAGCAGCTCTTCTTCCCGGACGCGAGACCCAACCCGTAGCTCCGGACCGCGGGGCGGCCCCGGCGTGGGCCGCCCCCCCCTCTTCCTGAAGAGCCGATGGACTACTTCCTCACGTCCTTGACCGCGGCCTGGAAGCTCCTGACGACCTTCGACCCGGAGGTCTACTTCGTCGTCTGGACTTCCCTCAAGATCGCCTCGATCGCCGCCCTGCTCGCGGCCCTGGCGGGCATCCCCCTCGGCATGACGGTGGCGCTATCGCGGTTCCGGGGCCGTGGCTTCGTGCTGTTGCTCCTCAACACCGCGCTGGCCCTCCCCACGGTCGTTGTGGGCCTGTTCGTGTACGCGTTCCTGAGTCGGCGAGGTCCGCTGGGGGCCTGGGGGCTCCTGTTCACGCCCACCGGCGTCGTCATCGGCGAGTTCCTCCTCGCGCTTCCCATCGCCGTGCACTACGCGAATTCCGCCGTACGGGCCCTGGACCCCCGGCTCCTGCTCACGGTGCGCTCGCTGGGTGCCAACCGCTGGCAGGAGGCGTGGAAGGTGCTCTGCGAGGGGCGCTTCGGGATCATGGCCGCCGTGGTGGCCGCCTTCGGCCGCACCATCGCCGAGGTGGGGGTGGCCATGATGCTCGGCGGGAACATCGAGGGTTTCACGCGCACGATGACCACGGCCATCGCGCTCGAGACGAGCAAGGGCGAGTTCGAGCTGGGACTCGCCCTTGGGCTGTTCCTCCTCACGGTGGCGTTCACCGTGAACGCGGGCCTGTACGTGCTCCAGAAGGGATCGTCTTGAGCCAGGCCTACGCGCTTCGCGACGTGGGCTTCTCCTACACGGGGTCGGAGGAAGTCCTTCAGGTCGACGCGCTGGAGATCCCCGCCGGCGGCATCACGGCCCTGGTCGGGCCCAACGGGTCGGGGAAGTCCACCCTGCTGCAGTTGCTCGCGTTCCTGGCCGACCCGTCGCGGGGCGAGATCCGGTTCTTCGGCGAGCCGGTGGCTGCCAGAGAAGCCGTGCACGCGAGGCGCCGGGTCGGATACCTGCTCCAGAACCCCTACCTGTTTCACACCACGGTGGCCGGCAACGTCGAGTGGGCCCTGCGCATCCGGGGACTTCAACCCGTGGAGGTGCGCCGCCGGACCCTGGATTCCCTGGCGCTCGTGGAGCTCGAAGGGCTCGCAGACCGGCCCGCCCAGTCCCTGTCGGGGGGCGAGTCGCAGCGGCTGGCTCTGGCACGGCTCCTGGCCTTGGAGCCCCAGGTCATCCTCCTCGACGAGCCCACCAACCACCTGGATCGGGAGACCCGAGCCCGCATCGAGACCACGCTGGGGGAGTGGGTTCGCAGCCGAGGCACCACGGTGGTGCTCGCGACCCACGACGTTGCCCAAGCCCACCGGCTGGAGGCGGAAGTGTGGCAGCTCGAGAGCGGGAGGATCCGGCAGGGGGAGTTGGACAACGTGTTCCGCGGGCGCCTCGTCCCGGGAGAGGCGGGCAGCTTCGACACCGGGAAGCTGCGGCTGCGGGTCAGCCCGGCGCCCGCTGACGCCCAGGTTCTCCGGATCAGCCCCCGAGAGGTGATCCTCTCCCGGGAGGCGCCGCGCAGTTCTGCCCTGAACTGCCTGCCGGGGACGGTGGTGAAGGCGGAGTTGAGCGGGCCCGAGGAGCTCCGGGTGCTTCTGGACTGCGGAGAGCCCGTCACCGCGGTGGTGACGAGGGAATCCTGGCAGCGATTGGGGCTGACGGTGGGGCAGAAGGCGGTCGCCGCCTTCAAGGCGAGCGCCGTTCGCGCCGCCTGAGGAGTCTTTGTCAAGACCACGAAGGAGGATGTCCATGCGGCGTACGAGATGGTTCCTGGGAGTGGCCGCCGCCGTCTTGGCCTGTGCTTCGACCTCGGGGGCGGAGCCGCCCTGCGCCGAGACGTACGGCACGGGATCGGCGGTGTTCCGGCTGGCGACGGGGAGCCCGGGGGAGTTGGGCCTCCTCAAGGCGCTGGCCGAGCCTTTTCTCGCCGCGAAGGGTGCGGCCCTGTGCTGGGTCAAGGCGGGGTCCGGCGAGTCCCTTCAGTTCCTCTCCTCCAGGCAGGTGGACATGATCATGGTCCACGCGCCTGCTGCGGAGAAGAAGGCGGTGGAGGAGGGCTGGGCCGCGAAGAGGACCCTGCTCGGGTCCAACGAGTTCTACATCGTCGGCCCGGAGGGAGACCCGGCTCGAATCGCGGAGGCCAGGACGGCCGCCGAAGCGTACGGGAAGATCGCAAAGGCCGGCGCCCGTTTCTTCTCCCGGGGCGACAACTCGGGCACCCACAAGAAGGAACTGGCGGTGTGGAAGCAGGCCGGTGTGGAGCCTTCGGGGGACTGGTACGTCGTCACCAGGGACTTCATGGCGGCGACCCTGAAGCGGGCGAACGACGACGGCGGCTACTTCATGACCGACAGCAGCACCTGGGTGGCGGAGAAGGGAAACAACCCCAGGCTCAAGATCCTGTTCCGTGGGGACAAGTTCCTGGTGAATACCTACCACGCCCTGTGTGCGCCTCCGGGGGCGACGCCGCAGGCCGCCCTCGCAGCCTCGTTCATCGACTTCGTCGCGTCGGACGCGGGCCAGAAGATCATCCGCGACTACGGTGCGGAGCGTTTCGGCGCGGGCTTGTACAACGACGCGGCCTACGCCCGGCAATACGACGATTGAGGCCTGGAGATGGGTAGGGCGGTGGCCGGGTCGGTGGCCCATTAGACGGGCAGGGGAGGGCAGGCCGGTGCGCTTCTACGTGGGTTTCGACGACACCGACGTGCTCGGAGCCGACCGGGGCACCGGGAAGCTCGCCCGTTGGTTCGAGGCCGAACTGCCGGCGGGATGTCGGGTGTGGGGTGTCGTGCGACAGCAGTTGCTCGTCGACGACCGAATCCCTTACACGTCCCACAACAGCGCAGCTTGTGTGGTGGTCGAAGCCCCGGGTGAGGACGTGGTCGCCGAGGTGACCGCTCGGGCTGTCGCCCACATCGAGCGGCACTTCCTGCAAGGCAGCGACCCCGGCTTGTGCGTCGTGCCGGAGGGCCACCCGGCCATGTGC